>JBMTAG010000058.1:0-22329 GCA_049428505.1 Opitutaceae bacterium
GTGCCCGCATCGACTCCGATCAGGTTCTGCCCGCCGGCGGCGATCAGATTCTGGCCACCAGCCGCGATCAGGTTTTGGCCGCCGGCGGCAATGAGGTTCTGGCCGCCCGCGGCGATCAAATTCTGCCCGCCGGCGGCGATGAGCTGCCCCTCCAGGATCCGAATCGCGGGGGAAGCGACGACCACCTCGTTCGCCACAGGGCGGGAAACATTCACCGTGGCCAGCAGGCTCGACGTAGGGGCGAATTCCGCACGCCCCGAGGTCTTCTGGCCACCCGCCTTTTTCCACTGCTCGTGGCACGCGACCAGGGTCACGAAGTTCAGCGCCCCCTGGCCGCGCCAGTAGGTGCGCTCGGCGGCACTCGGCTTCCGGCCCAGGGCACTCTGGTATGAGCGGTCGATCGTGCTGTCCCGTTCCGCGGGATTCGACTTCAGCCAATTCGCGTGGTGCGCCATCAACTCCGAGTAGGTGTCGACCCCCGCCGACCAGTGCCGGAGCTCTCCCGCGTCTGGATTGCGGCCAAAGGAGTCGATGTAGGACCGACGGACGGAAGCCTCGCGCGTGCCCTTGTCGGCCCGCAGGTAATTCTTGTGGAGCCGGACAAGGGCCGCGACGTCCGCCGCCGGCTGTTTCAGCCAGTAGCCGACCTCGTCCGTCCGGGCCTTGCGGCCGAAAGCAATGAGGTAGGAAGCCTGAATCCGCTGCTCCTGTAACGGGGCCGGGGATTGGGCCCCGAGCACGGAGGCGGTGCCGAGGGCGACCAGGAGGGTGATCAACGTTTTCATTTTGGGCAGGGGGTTTTGCTTACTATTTTCATCGATTTCCGCCGACCCCGGAAGTCAAGCACGATGTGCCGCCCACTGCCGGACACCGGATCGCGCGCGCCCAGCTGCCCGCAGCAAAAAAAAGCCGCGACCAAGGTCGCGGCTCGGAACTGGCGGGATCCTCCGGCTCAGGCCGCCGGCGGAGTCGCCGGAGCCTCGGCCGCCGGGGCAGCCTGCTTTTGCGCCTCCATCTCCTTCATGGCCGCCTTGCGCGACAGACGCACCTTGCCCGAACGCTCGTCGATGCCCACGCACTTGACCCAGATGGAGTCACCCATCTTGACCACATCCTCGGTGCGCCGGACGCGGAAGTCAGCCAGCTCGCTGATGTGGACCAGCCCTTCCTTGCCCGGGGTGCACTCGACGAAGCAGCCGAAGTCCTTGATGCCCGTCACGCGGCCCTGGTACAGCTTGCCGATCTCGATCGGCGCCCCGCCGCCACCCGCGCCGCCGCCGCACAGCCCGTCGATCTCGGCGATCGCGCGGTTCATGGCATCGGCATTGTTGGAATAGACGAACACCTTGCCCGAATCATCCTCGGCGATGTCGATCTGCGCACCGGTAGTCTCGGTGATGCGGCGGATGGTCTTGCCGCCCGGCCCGATGAGCAGGCCGATCTTCTCGGGATCGATCTGGATCGTCTGGATGCGCGGCGCATAGCGGCTGAGGTCCGCCCGGGGCGCCGGCAGGGAGGCCAGCATCACCTTGAGGATCTCGATGCGCGCGTCGCGGGCCTGGAAGATCGCCGTCTTGGCGATCTCAAAGGGCAGGCCGTTGATCTTCAGATCGAGCTGGAAGCCGGTGATGCCCTTGGTTGTGCCGGCGAGCTTGAAGTCCATGTCGCCGAAGTGGTCTTCCTCGCCGAGGATGTCGGTGATCGTGACCCACTTCTCGATGCCGCCAGAGGCGTCATTCTGGGTCATCAGACCGCAGGAGATGCCCGCCACGGGGGCGATGATCGGCACGCCGGCATCCATCAGCGCGAGGCAGCCGCCGCAGATCGAGGCCATCGAGGTCGACCCGTTGGAGGACATGATCTCGCTGACGACGCGGATGGAGTACGGGAAGGCATCCTCCGGGGGCAGCACCGGCACGAGCGAACGCTCGGCCAGCGCACCGTGGCCGACCTCGCGGCGGCCCGGGGCGCCGAAACGGCCGGTTTCGCCGACCGAGAACGGCGGGAAGTTGTAATGGAGGATGAAGCTCTTGCTGGTGGCGCCGCCGGTGAGGCCGTCCATCTCCTGGGCCTCCTTGGTCGGCCCGAGGGTCGTGAGGGCGATGTTCTGGGTATCGCCGCGCTGGAACGTGGCGGACCCGTGGACGCGCGGGAGCACGCCGACGGAAGCGCTGAGGGGGCGGAGGTCCTTCTGGCCGCGGCCGTCGGCGCGGACGCCCTTCTCGAGGACGTTCTTGCGGTAGGCCTTGTACTGGAGGTCCTCGAAGACGACGTTCAGGTCGACATCGGTGAACTTGTCGGCGCCGAGTTCGGCGACGAGGGCGGCCTTCGCTTCCTCCTTGAGCGCCTTCACCGCGGCGGAACGGACGGCCTTCTCCTTGCCGAAGATGGCGGCGACGAGGCGCTCGGTCGGCACGACGCGCTCGATGATCGCACGGGCCGCCGGGGTGGCGCCCACGAGCGGGAAGGTGCCCTTCGGCTTGCCGGCGAGGCGCACGAGCTCCTCGATCGCGGCGATGATCGGCTGGATGGCCTGGTGCCCGAACTCGAGGGCCTTGATGAACTCATCCTCGGGCAGCTGGTCGGCGCTGCCTTCAATCATGAGCATGTCGCGCTTGGTGCCGACGTAGATGAGGTCCAGCGAGGAACCGTACATCTGCTCGATGGTGGGATTGGCGACGAACTGGCCGTCAATGAGGGCGACGCGGACGCAGCCGATGGGGCCGCCCCAGGGAATGTCGGAGATGGCGAGGGCGGCGCTGGCGCCGTTGACCATCGGGATGTCGGACTCGTTGAGCTGGTCGGCCGACATCAGCTGGCCGATGATCTGGACCTCATTCAGGAGGCCTTCCGGGAAGAGGGGGCGGCAGGGACGGTCGCAGAGGCGGGAGGTGAGGATTTCCTTCTCGGAGGGGCGGCCCTCGCGCTTGAAGTAACCGCCCGGGAAACGGCCGGCGGCGGCGTACTTCTCGCGGTAATCCACCGTGAGCGGGAACCAATCCTGGCCGGGCTTGGTGGTCTGCGCGATGCAGGCGGTGACGAAGACGTTGGTTTCGCCGACGCAGACATTGACGGCGCCATTGGCGAGCCCGGCGTAGGTGCCGGTGGAGAACGTGATCCCCAGGCCGGGGACGGTGACATTATGTTTCTGATTCATAGAACGGACACTGCGGACGATACGGACGGTCAAGGGCGAGGGGAGGTGAACGAACGGGCCAGCGCCCTGAGCTTGGCGGCCGTTCGTGGGCTCCCCGGAGGGAGCGGCGGCAACCCCGGTGCCCGGGGCCACGCGATAGCTAGGCAACCGCTGCCGTCGACTCGGGCAGACACGAGAGATTTCCGTTTGGCGTCCGGCGCGGGCCACGAGGGGCGCCAAACGGAAATGTCCCGGTCTGAAACGAGCGTCGAAAAGACAACGGGCGACCCGCGGATCGGGTCGCCCGTCAGACAAAAGCGTTACTTACGGAGGTTCAGCTTCTGCAGCAGCTCGTTGTACTTGGGCAGATTGGTCCGCTTCAAGTAGTCGAGGAGCTTGCGCCGACGCGATGCCATCTGGAGCAGGCCGCGGCGCGAGTGGAAGTCCTTGCGGTGCGTGCGGAGGTGCTCAGTCAGGTGGTTGATGCGGGCGGTGAGGAGCGCGATTTGGACTTCGGACGAGCCGGTATCCTTCTCGTGGGTCTTGTAGGCCGAGATGATCTGGGGCTTAACGACTAGGGTGGACATGGGTTTGTGGTTGTTGAACACGACTGTAGGGAGTCCTGGCGGACCCCGTGCCACCCGCTCCTCCCGAATGGAAATCGGGCTGAGCCGGCGCCACCGTTCCAATCCCGCGGAATGCGGGACCAGCCATGGTGAGCCCCCGCAACCGGCGGGAGTCCACTGACGCAAGCCCCCACTTCCGCAAGTTCCAGCGCCGCCGGCAAGTGCAAATTCACCGCCTTGGGGCGGAGGGCGGGGCCGTAGTTTCCACCCCTTACGGCACCGGGAGAGCCCGCAACGCGGCCGGCGCCCGGCCCCACCGGATGACGGATAAGGCTTAAACCCCAAAATCGGCTCCGCTGCGGCCAACTCCCACCGCCGACACGGCCTGAGGAAAGCACGCCGACTGGAGGCAGACTGGAGGAGAATCGAAGGCGAGGCGAACGAGCAGGTGGAGGCCGGCCGGGGGGCCGGCGCCGCACACCTCCGACTATCTCAAGATATTGAATGTCATGTTTTTATATAAACCCAGATGCGGTGCCCGGGGGTCGATGCGGCTCGGGGGGGGGCACCCGCGGTGGAGGTCGCCGCGGGAGGTCACTGGCGAGGGTTTTACGCCCCGTTTGCCTCCGCCAGGGGGAGGTTGGCCTCCGGAGTCAGCGGGCGATATCGGCCTGGGTGAGAATCCGGAAGCCGCGTTGGGAGAGGGCTTGGGCGGCGACCTCGGCGTCTTCCGCGTTGATCGCCAAGGCGGATTTACCCTCGGGGCGGCGGATGAAGCTGTAGACGTAGTGGATATTGATCTCCGCCTCGTACAGGGCCGCCAACGCTCCGCTGAGCTCTCCCTCGCCAGCGAGTTCGACCGCAAGCACATCGACCTCCGTGTAGGGGAAATCGTTGTTCACCATCAGTTCCCGCGCCCGCTCGGGGTCGTCAACGATGACGCGGACGATCGCGCTATCGGTGGTGTCGAGGACGGTGATCGCGATGATATGAACTTCGCTCTTCCGGAAGAGGGAAGTCAGGTCGTGGAGCCGGCCGACGCGATTTTCGGCGAAAATCGAAAACTGGCGCACGGGATCGCGGGCCGAGAGGGAGACGGAGCTCATCCTGCCGCCAAGCTAGGGCAACTTGGCGGCCGGTCAACGGCGCTTTCCGGGGCGGTACCCAAGCCCCCGATTTCGGGCGCAACGGCCGCTTGCGTCTTGCTCCACCCTCGGACACCCTCCGCTTTCCGCATCGCACCTATGACCTCCAGCCTACTCCGCACCCTGCTCGCGCTCCCGCTCTTGGGCGCTCTCCCGTTGACGGCGCAAACCGTCCCAGCCCCCACGACCACCGCCGCCGCGGGTGACGTCCCGGTCAAACTCGAAGCCTTCACCGTGACGGGCTCAAATGTGAAGCGCTTGGAGATCGAGAAGGTGCTGCCGGTGACCATCTTTGACGCCGCCGCAATGGAAGTGCGCGATCCCGGCCAGCCCTCGGACCTGATCACCGCGCTGCCACAGGTCACGGGCCTGCCCGGCAACGAGACCGCCACCCTCGGGGCGACGGCGCGCGGGGACAATGCCAGCGTTTCGCTGCGCGGCATCCCCTCCAGCAATACCCTGGTGCTCCTGAACGGACGCCGGCTGGTGCCGCACCCGATCAGCCAGAGCGAGGCGGGCGTGCCGACCCTGTCCACCAACATCAACCAGCTGCCCAATCGGGGACTGGAGCGGGTGGAGGTATTGCGCGACGGCGCTTCGTCCGTCTACGGCTCCGACGCGGTCGCCGGGGTCATTAACTATACGATGCAGCGCAACTTCCGCGGCACCGAGCTGGCCCTGCGCTATGGGGTGACGGACTACGGCGACGGCACGGAGTACCGGGGGACCCTGACGCATGGCCTGACCTTCGCGGGCAAGCGGGGCCGCGCCATCGTGACGGCGGATTACTACCTCCGCGATCCGATCTATGCGCGCGACCGGCCCTTTTCGGCGGACGGTGACCACAGTGCGCAGGCTCCGGACCCGTGGAAGCAGGCGAACGCCACCGCGGCGTCGGCCTTCAATGCGCGTTCGGCCACCACCCCTTTCGGCAATTTCCTGCTCGGCACCGTCACCGCCACCAATGCCTTCGGGGCGGTGAGCGGGTTTGCCGGAGGTCGTCCGTCCGGGGTGCCCGCGACGCTGGCCGCGAATTCGGGCCTGTTTGTCCTGACCCCGACGGCGACCGGCGTGGGCTTCGCGCCGGCGGCGCCGATCCGCACCGGCATCACCCGGGACTACTACTGGAACAACAATGCCTACCGCGTCATCCAGCCGAAGACCAACCGCACCAACGTGCATGCGGCGGCCGAGCTGGACTTGAACGACCGTGTGACGGCCTTTGCGGACTTCACCCTGTACCGCGCCCATTCGGTGACCTACCGTGAACCCGACGGGATCACCCAGAGCACCGATGGCTTCATCATCGTCCCGGTGACCAATCCCTGGAACCCGTTTGGCAACCGCTTCTGGTCGCCCACCGGCGCACCCAATGCGGACGGCACGCCGCGGCTCACCGGCACCCCCTCGGCGGTGTCGATCACCAACAAGCGCCTGACCGATCTCGCGACGCGGACCGACTATGTGGACACGGCGCTGTACCGGGGGGTGGCGGGTCTGCGCGGCAAGTTGCTCAGCACCTGGAGCTGGGAGGCGGCGGTGCTGTGGGCGCAGGGGCGCGTGACGGAGAACGAGGAGGGGCCGACGCGGAAGAGCCTGCTGATCCAGGCGATCAACCAGACCGATCCGGGCCGGGCGTTCAATCCCTTCACCCGGACCTTCGCGGTGCAGAACGGCCAGCTGGTGGTCACGGGGCCGTATGTGAATCCGGAGAGCGTGCAATCGACCTTCCGTTCGAGCTTCATTCGAAGCGGCATCACCAAGCTGGGCAGCGCGGATTTCCGCGCGAGCGGCGACGTGGTGCGGCTGTGGGGAGGCAATGCGGTGGGCGCGGCGTTCGGCGGCGAGTTCCGCTACGAGGCCTACGACGATTATCGCCCGCCGTTCGCGGGGCTGAACCCGCCGGGCTCTGGTCTGGATCCGTTGGCGAACGATTTCCTCGGATTCTCGCCGAATTCGGACACCCACGGCAACCGGCACGTCGCGGCGCTCTACGCCGAGGCGGTGGTCCCGCTGGTGGGGCGCAACTTCCAGTTGCCGCTGGTGCGTTCGCTGGAGTTGTCGGCCTCAGCGCGCTACGAGAGCTACACCGATTTCGGTGACACCACCAAGCCGAAGCTGGGCGTCAACTGGCGTCCCTTCGACTGGGCGATGGTGCGGGCCTCGTACAATGAGGGCTTTCACGCGCCGAATCTGGCCCAGCTGTTCAACGGCACTCTGATCCGCACCGTCACCGGCAGCAACGACACCTACCGCAGCACCGTGACCGGGCTGATCACGGATGGTCCGTCGAACCGGCGCAGCGTGGCTTCGGGCAACCGGGACCTGCAGCCCGAGGTGTCACGGGGCAAGTCGGCGGGCGTGGTGATTGAGGTGCCGGGCGTGCGCGGGCTGTCGGTTTCCGTCGATTACTGGGAGATCCGGCAGCGGGACGTGATTGCGTCGGGGGGGGGCATTGCGGACGACACCGCGGCGCTGCTGGCGGCGACCCAGTCCGCGTTGGCGGCGGGCCAGACCCTGGCCCAGATCGACCTCGGCTCGGGTACGGGGGCCTACCGGGGCGATCCGTCCGTGGTGCGTCTGCCGGTGACGCAGGCGGACCGCGACGCCTTTGCCGCGTACAACGCGACGCGCGCGCCGGGCAACCAGCGGGCCGTGGTCGGGGCGATCGACATCCTGCGGACCAGTTACTTCAACAAGGCACAGCAGTTCGTGAACGGGTTTGATTTCGATGTGAGCTACCGGTTCCCCCAGCTGAGCCTCGGCCAGTTCCGCACCAACACCACCTGGACCTACCTGAACGACTTCCACGCCTACAGTCTGCCTCCGGGCGACAGCCGGCGCGCCCGGGCGAATTACCGGGATGGCAACAGCGTGAACGCGGGCGGCGCGACCCCGATCTGGCGCGGCAGCACCAACCTGACGTGGAAGCGGGGCGACTGGGGCGCGGGCCTCGGCTGGTACTATACCGGGAGCTTCACCGACGTGAATGTGACCACCACCAAGGCCACTTGGGATTCCCTGGGCAATCCGGGCTACATCCGGCCGGTGCTCAACAACGGCGCGCTGTCGTACCGGTTCATCGTCAAGGCGACCAGCAGCTACAACCTGTTCGTGACGCACCGCCTGCAGCTGCCCGGCAACTGGCTGCACCACACCAACGTGCGCCTCGGCGTGAACAACCTGTTCAACACGGAACCGCCGCTTTCGGGTGACTCCCGCGGGTACGAACCTTCCGTGTACAATGTGATGGCCCGCGGCCGCACTTATGCGCTGCAGCTGACGCGCAAGTTCTGAGCGCTGGCCCGGCCGGCCGGCGGACGCGGGTAAGGCCCGCGGACGCCGGCTCCGGACCGGCGATTTCCCTCCTTAGTCCCAGCTCCGGCCGGCGGTCCGCCGCCCCTTGGTCTTCCTGATGAGCCCGCATCCCTCCGTCCCGCTCTCCCGCAACGAGCACCTGCTGCGCTGGGTCGACAAGATGGCGGCCCTGTGCCGCCCGGCGGCAATCCACTGGGTGGATGGCTCGCAGGCGGAATATGAGGCCCTGTGCGGGCAGTTGGTGGCGGCGGGCACCTTTACCCGCCTCGACCAACAGCGCTGGCCGGGATGCTACCTCGCGCGGAGCGATCCGGGCGATGTGGCGCGGGTGGAGGACCGGACGTTCATCTGCTCGCACTCGCGGGAGGCGGCCGGTCCGACCAACAATTGGGTCAATCCCTACGAGATGCGGCGGACGCTGCGGGCGCTGTTCAACGGCTGCATGGCGGGGCGGACGATGTACGTCCTGCCCTTCAGCATGGGCCCGGTGGGGTCGCCGATGGCGCAGATCGGCGTGGAGCTGACCGATTCCCCCTACGTGGTGGTGAACATGCGGATCATGGCCCGCATTGGCCTGCCGGTGTTCCAGGAGATCGACAAGAAGGACCGGCGGGTGGTGCCTTGCCTGCATTCGGTGGGGGCGCCCTTGGCGCCGGGGCAGGCGGACGTGCCATGGCCCTGCAACCGGGAGAAGTACATCGTCCACTTTCCGGAGACGCGGGAGATCTGGAGCTATGGTTCGGGTTACGGCGGCAACGCGCTCCTCGGCAAGAAGTGCTTCGCCCTGCGCATCGCCTCGAACATGGCCCGCGACGAGGGCTGGATGGCGGAGCATATGCTGATTCTGGGCGTGGAGGATCCACGCGGGGAGAAGACCTACGTCGCGGCGGCCTTCCCGAGTGCGTGCGGCAAGACGAACTTCGCGATGCTGATCCCGCCCCGGCCCCTGCAGGAGAAGGGATGGAAGGTCTGGACCGTGGGCGACGACATCGCGTGGATCCGGCCGGACGCGCAGGGGCGGCTCCGGGCGATCAACCCCGAGGCGGGCTTTTTCGGGGTGGCCCCCGGCACGTCCGTCCGCACCAACCCCAACGCGATGGCCGCCCTCGCGCGCAACACCATCTTCACCAACGTCGCGCTGACCCCGGACGGCGGAGTCTGGTGGGAGGAGATGACGCCGGAGCCGCCCGCGCGGCTGACGGACTGGCAGGGGAAGGAATGGACCCCGGAAATCGCCCGAGCGACCGGAGCGAAGGCCGCCCACCCGAACGCCCGGTTCACCGCCCCGGCGGCCCAGTGCCCGACGATCGATCCGGCGTGGGAGGACCCGGAGGGGGTGCCGTTGAGCGCGATCGTGTTCGGTGGCCGCCGGGCCACCACGATGCCCCTGGTGTACCAGGCGTTCAATTGGACCTCGGGCGTTTACCTGGGGGCCACGATGGGGTCCGAGATGACGGCGGCCGCGGCGGGCACGGTGGGCAAGGTGCGCCGGGACCCGATGGCAATGCTGCCGTTCTGCGGCTACCACATGGGTGATTATTTCCGGCATTGGATCGGCATGCAGAAGCGCCTGACCGAAACGCCACGCATCTTCCACGTGAACTGGTTCCGCAAGGGAGCGGACGGGAAGTTCCTTTGGCCCGGGTTTGGCGACAACATGCGCGTGTTGAAGTGGATCGTGGACCGGGCGCGCGGCCGCGCCTTGGCCCGCGAGACGCCGATCGGCTGGATGCCCCGCTACGAGGACCTCGACTGGACCGGCCTGGACTTTCCGCGGGAGCAGTTCGAGGCACTCCAGCACTTCGATCGCGCCCTGTGGCGCCAGGAGGTGATCGGGCACGAGGAACTGTTCCTCGACCTGCACGCCCACCTGCCGAAGGAAATGATCTACGAGCGGGAACTGCTGATCTGTCGAATGTAGGCGCGGGGCGGCGCGGCGGACAGCCGCGGCTTGCGTCCGGACCGGCGCCCGCAAGCCTCCCGGCCGATGCCCACACCCGCGTCCCCGCCTCTGCCGGTGACCGTCGCGATTCCCACCTACAATCGCGCCGGCTGGCTGCGTCAGACCCTGGCGGGGCTGGTGGCGCAGGATTTCCCGGCCGGGGATTACGAGATCCTGGTGATCGACAACAATTCGCGGGACGACACGGCGGCGGTCGTGGCGGAGTTCGCGGGGGCGAACCCCGCCCCCCGCCACATCCGCGAGCCGCGGCAGGGGCTGGACCACGCGCGGAACCGCGCGGTGGTCGAGGCGCGCGGACAGGTGCTGCTGTTCGGGGATGATGACATCCTGGTGGCGCCGGACTGGATCCGCCAGTTGGCGGGGCCGTTGCTGGGCGATGCCGCGGGGCGGATCGGGGCCGTGGGAGGCGAAGTGATTCCCGAATTCCCGGAGGGCCAGCCGGCCTGGATCCGCGACTGGCACGCGCCGTTGGCCTTCCGGGTGGACCCGGGGCCGCTGCCGCCGGAGCAGTGCCCGATGGGGGCGAACCTGGCGTTTCCGCGACGGGTATTCGAGCGCCTGGGCCTCTTTCATACCGGGCTGGATCGGGCGGCGGGCAACTACTTCTCGGGGGGGGACAGCGAGATGATCCGGCGCGTGCGCCGCGCGGGCCTGGAGGTCTGGTTCAGCCCGGCGGCCGCCGTGCGGCACCAGATGCCCGCCAGCCGCACCACCTTCCGCTACGCGGCGCGGCACGCGTTCGATTCGGCGCGTTCGCGGGTGATCGACCGGGCGGGGCAGCCGGGCGGGGCAGCGTACCTCTTGGGGCGGCTGCCGGCGAACGGGCTGAAGCTGGCGACCTTTGCGGTGCTCGCCCTGCTGCAAAGCCTGTGCCTGCGGCCAGGGGCTGCCAAGCAGGCGCTGGTGCGGGCCTGGCGCTCCTGCGGCTACCTGTACCAGATTCCACGGAGCCTGGCGGGGCGGAGATGAAGCGATGACGGCGCCCCCCTCCCCTCCTCCGGCGGTGTCGGTGGTCATTGTGGCCCGCAATGAGGCCGCGAACCTGCCGCGCTGCCTCGCGAGCGTGCGGGGATGGACGACGGAGGTGATTGTGGCCCTGAACGGCACGACGGACGCCAGTGGCGTGATCGCGCAGGCGGCGGGGGCCGTGGTCCACGAGTTGCCCTGGCAGGGTTACCGCGACACCAAGAACGCGGCCCTGGCCCTCGCCGGCCAGCCGTGGGTGCTGGCGCTGGATGCGGACGAGGAGGTGTCGCCGGCGCTGCGGGCGGAGATTCTGGCCTTCCTGGCGGCGCCCGGGGCGCACGCGGGGGCGCGGTTTCCGCGCAAGACCTGGTTCATCGACCGTTGGATCACGCACGGGGACTGGTATCCGGACCATTGCCTGCGCCTGCTGCGGAAGGAGCGGGCCCGATGGGTGGGGGATGCCTTTGTGCACGAGCGGGCGGAGTGTGATGGACCGGTGGCGACGCTGACGGCGGATCTGCTGCACCATTCGTTCCCGAGTTTGGCGGCGCACGTGGCGAAGGTGAATCCATTCGCGGACCTCTTTCTGCGCCAGCAGCAGGCGCGCGGCAGGCGCTTCTCGCTTGGCGCGGCGGTGTTCCGGCCGGCGTGGCGCTTCTTCCGGGGGTATGTCTTGCGCCGGGGCTTTCTGGACGGGTTCCCCGGCTGGTACATCGCGTGGGCGACCGCGTTCGGGGCGCTGGTGCGGTATGGCCGGTTGTTCGAGGCGGAGCAGCGGAGGGAGCCCGATGCGTAAGTCCGGCGAGCCCCACGCGTTCAGCCGTCTGGCCGAACAATTGGTGGCCGATTTGCGGGGTGTACCGTCGGAGGCACCCACCCGGTCACGGCCGCGGGCGACCCAGCCGCTGGCGGGCCTGATGGAGACCCTGCGGCAGGAGTACCGCCTGGGCCGCGACGCGCCCGAATACACCCTGCGCGAGCGGTGGCGGGAGATCGTGGGCGCCGCGGCGGCGGCTTATTCCCATCCGGTCACCTTGGAACGCAATTTGGTCCAGGTTCTGGTGTCGCACGCCGTCGTCCGCAACGAGCTGTTCCACCACCGGGAACTGATCCTTGATCGTATCCGCGAGGTGCCCGGCTGCGCAGGCGTAAAGGGGATCAACCTGCGGATGGGGTGAGGCGGGCGGGCGAGGAAGGGGGCCGCGGCGGGGACTGGCAGGACCGGTGGTCGGAGGGGTTGCGACGCTGGACGGCGCAGCCGTGAAGCGGGACCCGGACAGCGCCCCCCGCAGGCACCACGCGACGGCCAGGCTCTGCGCGGTCCGCAGCGTCACCCGCGGCCGCCTTGCGCCAGCGCGCGCAGCCCGCGGGAGAGGCGGGCGATCGCCTCCGCGGCGTGGTTCGAAGGCAAGGCGCCGTAGGCGAGCCGCAGCCGGCAGCCGTCCGTGCAGCCAAAGGCACTGCCGGGGACGACCGCCACCCCGTGTTCCCGAATCAAGCGTTCCGCGACCGTCAGCGGATCAAGCGTCGTGCGGAGGTCAGGGAGGAAGTAGAACGCGCCGGCGGCCGGGGGCAGGCTGCAGAGGCCGTCCGCGGCCAAGGCCGCCAGTCCTTGCTGGAGGCGGGTGCGGTTCTCGCGCAGCGGCCCCAGTTGTCCGGCGATCCAGTCCGGTCCCGCGGCGAGCGCGCCAAGCGCGGCGTGTTGCGAGATCACCGGGGGACAGATGAGCAGGGTGTCCTGAATCTTGCGGAGGGCCGGCTCAAGCGCGGCCGGGCAGACGAGCCAGCCGATCCGCCAGCCGGCGAAGCCGAAGGCCTTGGACAGCGAATGCAGCGAAACCGTATGGTCGGCAGTGCCGGGATCCGCCGCCGGGGCGTGGTGCGGCGGCCCCTCGTGGACGAACTCCGCATAGGCCTCGTCGCTGAAGTGGTACATCCCTCGCGCGGCGCAGAGCGCGTTCACCGCCCGCAGCGTCGCCGCCGGGTAGACGGCGCCGGTCGGGTTGTTGGGCGAGACCGTGACGATCACGCGCGTGCGGGAGGTCACCGCCGCGGCGAGGTCGGCTGGATCGGGCAGGCTGGAGGCGTCCGTGGCGACGGCAACGGGGCGGCAGCCGGCCATCGTGACCGCCATCTCGTGGTTGAAGTAGTAGGGCGTGGGGAGAATCACCTCATCGCCGGGCTCGGTCGCGGCGAGGAGCGCGGCGTAAAAGGCGTTGTTGCTTCCGGCCGTCACGAGGAGCCGATTGCCGTGGCTGGGCCCGACTGGGACGCCATAGCGGCGTGCCATCCAGTCCGCCAGGGCGGCGGTGAGTTCGGGCAGGCCGGCGACGGGCTGATAGCGATGCAGGCCGGCCTCGGCGGCGGCACGGGCGAGATGAACCGCCACCGTGGAGGGAGGGGCGTAGCCGACGATGCCCTGCCCCAGGGAGAGGGCGCCCGGGTGGGCGCGCAGCAGATCCGCGAGTACCGGGATGATGGGGCTCTGGACGATCTCGAGGCGGTGGGATCCGCGCATCATCCGAGCAAGGCGCAGGCCGGGAAGCCGCGCGAGCGAGAAGGTGACGCCGGCGCGGCGGGATCAAGTGGCGTCCAGTTGACGCAGGAGCGCGCGGATTTCGCGGATCAGGCGCACGACGCGCGTGACCCGGGGGGCGGGACGAGGGGGGCGGGCAACGGGGGGGGCGGGGGGTTTGCGCATTGGGAGTATCGGGGTTTCCGCGAAGCGGCAACCGGGACGATGGCGCCGCTATCCGGGTAACACGCACGATGACCCCGAATTTAGGGTTAGTTTGTACTTGACGTTGAGTTTTCCGCGGGGAGCGACGCGCGCCAACAATACGCAACCGTTTGCATATCAATGCCTAAAAGATACTTTGTGGTGCGCCTAGGCTCGCTTTCACCGGCGATTGCAGTCTTTGCTCGACGCGGTTACTTCCCTTATGCCACGCGAAAATACGACCCAAGGTATCTCCTTCACCCCAACCCTCCTCTCACAGGCCAAGTCCCGAGCGAAGGAAAAGGGACTGTCGGTTTCGGCTTACGTGCAACAGCTGATCCTGGCGGATTTAGCGGACGAGGAGACGCGGCTGGATGCGGCGACGCTGGCGCGCATCAAGGGGCTGCTGACGGAACTGGTGGAGCTGCGCCAAGGCAATGGGCGCGGCGCGGAGAAGCGCGGGAGCTAACGGCGGCGGCGCCGCGGGGGGCGCTGGGCGTCGATCTGCCGGAGCAGATCGCGGATTTCGCGCACGAGCGTGGCGAGTTTGGCCTTCCCCGGGCCGGGTGCAGGGCGCGAGGCGGGAGCTTTTTTTCGGGGACGGGAGGAGCGTGACGCGGAGGGCATCGGAGGTGCCGACGGCGGCCGGGAACGGGGCCTCGGGGAGCGCGGACGGCAAACGTAAGCAATTCGCGAACGGTTGCTTACGCAAGCAAAAGCTGGAACGCTGAAGGATTTTCCCCACGCCGGAAGGGTTGCGTCGGAGCCTCGTCGCACCCACGTTTAATCCATGGCTCGCGAAAATACCACGCAGGGAATTTCCTTCACGCCGGAACTGTTAGATCGGGCCAAGGCCCGGGCAAAGGAACGCGGGCTCTCGATGTCCGGCTACGTGCAGCAGCTGATCCGCGCTGATCTGCAGGGCGCGAACGAACCCCTGAACAGCACGGCCTTGCGGCAAATCAAGTCCTACTTGGGCGAGCTGGTGGAGCTGCGGAAGGCCGTGGGCAAGGGCAACGGCGGCAAGGGTTGAGTTTGCTCCCGGGTAGCAGGGACCGTGCCGATCAGAAGCGGACGGTCGCGGTGAGGTCGTAGCGGGCCGGCATCACGTAGGTGTAGCGGTACACCGCGGCGCCGCTGGCGAGGGTAGTGAAGCCGGTCTTGCGGCGGTCATCAGTGTTCTCGAGATCGATCAGGTTACGCACGCCCAGGCGGACGCGGAGCTGCTGGCCCCAGACGCGCTGGTCGCGCATCACGTAGGCGTTCACGCCGTGGTTGGTGCCGCCGATGAGTTCGCGGCCGTTGCTGATCCCGAAGAGGTAGGAATCGCGCCACGTGCCGTTGACGCCGAGGCGGACGCCGCGGAGCCACGGGGTGGACTCGCGGGAGAAGGCGTAATCGAGGATCCAGCTGGCCGACCAGGGCGCGGCGCGGGCGCCGGCGGGCTTGGTCGCGAAGTCGCTGGAATCGAGCACCTCCTTGGCGTCGGCGATCAGGCTCGGGGCCTCGTCCCCGCGCTTCACCGCCGCCTCGTAATACGCGCGGAAGGCCGAGAAGTCGGGGCGGGTGATCACGTCGGTCTTGGCGAGCGTGAAACGGGCCTGGAGGCCCTTCGTCGGGCGGACAAGGACCGTGAGGTCGAAGCCCTTGGAGGTCTCGGTCGAGAGGATGCTGCGGAACTGGTTCACGTCGTTCCACGACCGGACGTAGCGCGGGTCGTTGGCGGTGATGTTATTGGGGTTCATCAGGTTCTCGACGTCCCCGGCGCTGAAGCTGGAAGGGGTCCAGCGGAACTCGACGTTCTGACGGTCGATGTGGAAGACCCCGAGGGTGAAGGAGACGCGGTTCTCCCAGACCGCGCCCTTGAGGCCGATCTCCTTGGTCACCCCGGAAATGGGTCCGAAGACCTGACGGTCGAACGTGCGGGCGTCCTGCCAGCGGAAGGAGTCGGAATAGACCGCATAAACGTTCACGTCGGGGTTGAGGACGTAGGTGAGGCCGGCGGTGTAGCTCGTGTTGAAGAGGTGGAGGTTCTCGTTCTCGACGTATTCCCCGGGGAGGGCGTCCTCCCGGCTGGGGGGCGGGATGTCCTCATTGTACGTCCCGAACCGGCGGGTACCGCGGTACTCATAGGTGCGGTTCCAGTCCCAGCGGACGCCGAAGAGGGATTGGAGGCGGCCCTTGAAGTAGCTGCCATTGGCGGAGAGGGCGGCGGCGTAGGCCTGGCGCCACTCGGTGCCGTCGGCGGCGTTGCCGAAGGACAGCTGGCGGGCCTGGAAATCGGCATTGGCGGGCAGGCGATCGAGCGTGAAGCGGTCGAAGAGCGCGCGGGAATAGAAGGCCGGGTCGTCGAGGTATAACCGGAAGCGGACGCGGTCGCTGGTCTGGTTCACGGCGGTGACCTGGCCATTCTCGAAGCGCTTCACGTTATAGAGGGCCTTGCGGTAATTATTGGTGAAGTCCTCGCGGTATTCGGCGGAGCCGATGAGCGTCTGGCGCATCCAGGAAAAGGGCTGGAGCGGCAGGACGGCGGTGCCGCGGAAGGCGTCGACGTCGTTGCCGAAGCGTTTCCAGTCGATCCCGGCGGTGTCGATGTAGGGTCGGCCGTTGACGTCGAGGCTGACCGTGCTGCTGAAGAAGTTGTCGTTCCGGAGGCCGTCCTGGTTCTGGTGGTTGTAAGCGAGCTCGAGGCCGAGGCGGCCGATCCGCTGCTCGATCGCGATGGAGTAGGTCCCGAAGGGCCGGGCTTGGCGGTCGAAGGAGCCGCGGAGATTGTAGTGTTTGGGGAACCCGGCGACGCGGCGGGTGCCGGTGATGGCGCCGGCGGCGTTGCGCATCGCGACGTCGACGTAACCGCCCTCGAGAAGGGAGAGGGAGCCGCCGGCGGGGCCGTTGGTGGAGGTGCGATCGGCGACGGGGAGGGAGGACTGGTTGAACCAGGCGCCGTCGGAGGTGTACCAAGGGCCGGCGCTGGTGAAGCCGCGCGAGCGGGCGGACTGTTCGCGGACCGTGATGCCGGAGAACCCGCGGGCGTTGTCGAAGTCGCCGCGCTCGGCCTCGACGCGGATCAACGTGGTCCGGAAGGGCTGGTAGGTGAGCGTGATCGTCTCACCCTCGAGGCGGTAGGCGGACGCATCCTGGAAGGTCTTCTCCTGGCGACGGACGGCATTGAAACGGAGCGCGAGGTTATCGCGGAGGCGGCGGTTCAGATCGAGCTGGTAGCGGTAAGCGCCCTCGCTGCCCTGCTGGAGCAGGAGCGTGCCGAAGTTCTTCCCGAGCAGGGCCCGCTTGGTGAAGACGGATCCCTGGCCGCCGGGCTCGACGTCGCCGAAGATGAGCGAGTTCGAACCCTTGCCGAAGTCGATGCGCTCGACGTTGTAGGTGTCGCTGGGGACGTACCAGCGGAAGTAGTTGCGCGAAACGTTGAAGCGCTGGGACAGGCCGCGGAAGGAGAAGTTATCGGTCTGGTTGTCGTTCTCCATCGTCGGGGCCGCATAAACGTTGGCCACGAAGAGGGCGACCTCGTCGGCGGTGTTCAGGCCGAGGTCCTCGATGAAATCGGCGGTGATCGCGTCGATGTTCACCGGCACGTCCTTGAGGGCCTGCTTGGTGCGGGTGGCGGAGAGCGTCTCGTTGGCGGACCAACCGGTTTCACGCTCGGTGGAGAGGACGAAGGGCGAGAGCTGGACGACCTCCTCCCCACTCGCGGGGGGCGGCGTGACCGGCGCAGCGGCCCCGGCCAAGGCGGCGGGCAGCAGGGCGAGCAGGGAACGGAGCGGATCGAGGGGGCGCGACATCCCCCCCACGCCGCTCGGAATTACCGGCGAGGTCAAGCGCCGTGAGGCGACCGGCTCAGCGCCAGGTGGCGAAGCGGGGGGCGAGCTCGAGGCCGAAGTAGCCGCGGGCGTTGCCGAAGCAGATGTTGCGCACCATCGCGCCGACGGCCGCGTAGTCCCCAGGGATCAGCCCGGCGGCCATGTCGGCGCCGAGGAGGTTGCAGAGCGTGCGGCGGAAGTACTCGTGGCGCGGGTAGCTGACGAAGCTGCGGGAGTCGGTGATCATCCCGACGAAGCGCGAAAGCAGGCCGAGGTTGGAGAGGGCGTTGAGCTGCCACTCCATCCCCTCCTTCTGGTCGAGGAACCACCAGCCGCTGCCGAACTGGACCTTGCCGGGAACGGAGCCGTCCTGGAAGTTCCCGATCATCGTCCCGAGGACGTAGTTATCGCGCGGGTTGTTGTTATAGAGGATCGTCCGCGGGAGCTGGTCGGTGGCGTCGAGGGCATTGAGGTAGCGGGAGAGGCTGGCGGCCTGCGGGAAGTCGCCGATCGAGTCGAAGCCGGTGTCCGCGCCGAGGGTCGAGAGGAGACGGGCGTTGTTGTTGCGGAGGGCGCCGAGGTGGAGCTGCTTGACCCAGCCGCGGGCGTGGTCCCAGCGGCCGAACTCGAGCATCAGGTACGAGCCGTAGCGCGCGGCCTCCTCGGGCGTGGCGGCGCGGCCGCGGCGGGCGGCGTCGAACACCATCCGGGCCTGCGCGTGGGTGCACGGCTCGGCGAGGGCGCTCTCCAGGCCGTGGTCGGAGACGCGGGCCCCGGCGGCGTGGAAGTCGTCGTGACGGCGCTTGAGGGCCGTGAGGAGGTCGTCGAAGGACTTGATCCCGCCCTTGGTCCCCGCGGCGCCGGCGAGGCGCTCGAGCCAGGCGTTGAAGGCGGCGGGCTGGCCCACGGCGAGGGCCTTGTCGGGCCGGAAGGCGGGGTAGACGCGCGCCTCCAGCTTGCCCGGCGCGCGGCGGATCGCCGCGTGGTGCTCGAGGGTGTCGGCGGGATCATCGGTGGTGCAGACCACGGCGACGCCGGACTGGTTGATGAGGTCGTGGACGCGGGTGCGGGCGAGGCGGGCGTTGGCCTTGCGCCAGACGCGCTCCGCGGAGCGGCCGTCGAGGAGCTCGTTGATCCCGAAGTAGCGCTTGAGCTCGAGGGCGGACCAGTGGTGGAGCGGGTTGCGGAGGGTGTGGGGGACGGTCTCGGCCCAGGCCTGGAACTTCTCGCGCGGGGAGGCGTTGCCGGTGATGCAGCGCTCGGGCACGCCGTTGGTCCGCATCGCGCGCCACTTGTAGTGGTCGCCGCCAAGCCAGAGCTCGGTGAGATCGGCGAACTGGTGATTCCGCGCGATCAGGTCCGGCGGGAGGTGGCAGTGGTAATCATAGATCGGGGCGTCCGCGGCGAACCGGTGGTAGAGCTCGCGCGCCTGGCGGGAGCCGAGGAGGAAGTCGTCGTGGATGAAGGGCCGGGTGGGCATACGGGAAAGGGGCTTAGCGGGAGATATCGTCGAGCATTTCCTCCAGCGTGCCGTAGCGGGCGAGGAGGGTCCGCGCGCCGGCGCAGGTGGCGGGGGCGACGAGGCCGGTTTCCTCGGCGAGGAAGATCAGGTAGGCCGCGACGTGGCGGGCGAAGAGGAGCCGGCCGGCCGGGCTGATCCGGTAGAAGCGGGCGCGCTGGGCGTAGCCGGCAGGCGTGTGGTCACCGAGGGCCGCCTTGTCCGCGCGGCCGCCCGCCGCCAGGACGAAGAGAAAATTGTACTCGAACCAGAACATGTCGTCCGGGCTGGGCGGCAGGGACTCCAGGGCCGCGCGGGTGACGGTGGGGTTCGCGAAGACCTCCGTGCCGCGGCCGGCGCGGGCGAGCGCTTCCGTGATGAAGACCCGCGCCATCCGCCGCTCGGTCTCGTCGGGACTGAAGGCGCCGGCGAGCGCCAGCTCGAGGGTGAAGCGGTGCCAGTCACGCCACAGGGCCTGGTCCTCCGGGTCCGGGGAGGCGTGGAGGGCACGGCCCATTTCGTAGGTGTAGCGGCCGCTGGTCTTGATCTCGAGCCGACCGCCGGTGACCTCGCCCATCACGCGGTAGTTACCCGCGGATTTACCGGAGCCGGAATGAAAGCCGATGCTGGCGTCGAACGCGCGGCAGACCGCCCACTGCCGCTCAATCAGCCCGCGCAGGGCCGCGTCGTCCGGGTAGGGCATGTTCTTCTGGAAGCCGAAGGCCGGCGCCACGAAGTGGATCCGCATCCCGAGGGCCTCGCAGAGGGCGAGCATCACCGCCGTCGTCTCCGGCGTGGTGAGGCCGGGCAGCTCGTCGATCGAGAGCTCGCGCAGGTACTCGCGGCCGGCGGCCGTGGTGAAGTGCCGGGCCCGGGCGGCGGCGTACTTCTCGTCGCGGCGCTTCATCTTGCGCAGGGCGGGCCAGACGGTGGCCAGCAACCGGTGGAAGGCGGCGTCCTCGAGCGGCAGGCCGGCCGCGGCGACCCGGGCACGGACGGTGGCGACAAGTTCCGCGGGAACCTCCGCCGCGACCCACGCGGCGGGATCGGCGGGCACGGGCGTGACGGCCAGCTCGGGCGAGAGGTCGAAGGTGATGTAGCTGGCGAGCACGCAGCCGGCGACGAGGGCATCCTCGCGGTCGTCGAACTTGCCCCCGATCGGCTGGTGATCCGCGTTGAAGCTCCACGCGATGCGGCGGCGGTGGAAGCCGGTCTTCAACTTGGCAAGGACGCAGCCGTGGCTCATCCCCTCGACGCTTTGCCCCTGGTGGCCCTCGGGGACCTGCGTGCCGATGAACGGGAAGGGCACGCGGTCGAGCCGCCCGGCGAGCATCACGTCCACATCGTACACCAGCTCGCGCGGGATGGAGTTCTGGTTGGCGGTGACGCCGAGGCCGAGGGCGCTCATCGCCCAGTCGACCGCGGGCCAGTGCAGGGTGGTGAAGCGGGCGCCGACGCCGAGCGTGCTGCGGCCGAGCGAGCCGGCGGCGGAGGGGAAGAGGGTGGACGCGGGGTCGTGCTCCTGGACGCGGTTCTTGAGCCGGAGGAGGTTGGCGAAGGTGGCGGGGAAGGCGCGGCCGCCGCCGGGGAGCGCGATGCCGTCCGCCAGGCCGCCGTCGCCGCTCGCTTCGTCCCCGGCGAGGCGCCAGGCGCAGTCGCCGTGCTCGTCCTCGAGCAGGGTCCAGGCGCCGTCGGCGGTGGCGAAGCGGCTCTTGGGGTATTCCCGCACCGGCGACCCGGCGGCGAGCCGCGCGCGGAGGCCGGGCCAGTCGAGGCAGAAGTCGGGGCTGACGCAGGGGTTGGTCGCGATCCGGAGGTCGTGCGCGAGGAGGAAGCGGTTGAGGGCGGACATGCGCGGGAGCGCGGGAGTCGCGCACAATCGCCCGGGGCTGACAAGGCTGCGGTGGACGGATCCGCGCCGGACGGTCGGAGCGGCAACCGCGGCGCGGGCGGCGCTGTTTTGGAGGTTGCCCGCGCGCGCGGGGCGGGTGTGCTCGGCGGCTTTTCCCGATGTCCGCCACCCCGGCCCCCGCCGTCCCCGCCTCCGTTCCCAACCCGGACCACGTGCTCCGGCTCGCCGCCGAGCTGAACGTGAAGGTCTTCCAGGTCGCGGCGACCGCGCAGCTGCTGGCGGAAGGCGCCACCGTGCCGTTCATCGCCCGCTACCGCAAGGAGGCGACGGGCGAGCTCGACGAGGTGCAGGTGCTCGCGGTGCGCGACCGGCTGGAGCAGTGGCGCGCGGTCGACGAGCGCCGGGCCGCGATCCTCGCCTCACTGCGCGAACGCGGGCTCGCCACGCCGGCGCTGGAGCAGGCGCTGGCCGCGGCCGACACCCTGGCCGCCCTCGAGGACCTTTACCTGCCGTTCCGCCCCAAGCGCCGCACCCGCGCCACGATCGCGCGGGAAAAGGGCCTTGAGCCGCTGGCGGAACTGCTCCTCGCGCAGGATCCGGCCACCGACCCCGCCGCCGCCGCCGCCCCGTACGCCGGCCGCGAGTACACCCCGGACGACGGCAAGAACCAACCCGCGCGGATCGCGTCCGCCGAGGAGGCCCTCGCCGGCGCCCGCGACATCCTCGCGGAACGGGCCGCGGACGACCAGACCGCCCGCGCGCGCGTCCGCAGCCTCTTCCAGAAGGACGCCGTCATCTCCACCAAGGTCGTGCCCGGCAAGGACACCGACCCCGAGGCCGCCAAGTTCAAGGACTACTTCGAGTGGAGCGAGCCCCTCGCCAAGGCGCCTTCCCACCGCATCCTCGCCATGCGGCGCGGCGAAAAGGAGCTGTGCCTGATGCTGCGGGTCCAGCTGCCCGACGAGAACGCGGCCTTCGCGGCCGTCCAGGGCCTGTTCGTCCGCGGGCGCACCTCCGGCGGGACGAACCCCGCCACCTGCGCGGACCACGTGGCGCTGGCGGTCCAGGATGCGAGCCGGCGGCTGCTCGCGCCGGCGATGGAGACCGAGCTGCGCCTCGAGTCGAAGAAGCGGGCGGACGAGGCGGCGATCCGCGTCTTCACCGACAACCTGCGCGAGCTGCTGCTCGCCGCGCCCCTGGGCCAGAAGGCGGTGCTGGCGATCGACCCGGGCTTCCGCACCGGCTGCAAGACGGTGCTCCTCGACCGGCAGGGCAAGCTGCTGCACCACGACGTGGTCTTCCCGGACCGGCACGCCGCGGAGGCGAAGGAGAAGCTGCTCGGGTTCGTCAA
>JBMTAG010000059.1:0-22267 GCA_049428505.1 Opitutaceae bacterium
CGGCCAGCTCCTCGCGGAAGCTCGCGTAGGTCCGCTCCACGCCCTCGCGGAGGCCGACCCGGGCCCGCCAGCCCAGCGCGCTCAGGCGCGAGACGTCCATCAGCTTGCGCGGCGTGCCGTCGGGCTTCGTCGCATCCCAGACGATCCGGCCGGCGTACCCGGTGACCTCCGCCACCAATTCGGTGAGCTCGCGGATGGTGACATCGGTGCCGGTGCCGACGTTGATCCAGTCCGGCGGCTCGGCCTGACCGAGCAGGAAGGCGCAGGCGTCCGCGAGGTCATCGACGTGGAGGAACTCGCGCCGGGGCGAGCCGGTGCCCCAGGCGACGACCTCGGGCCGGCCCTGTTCCCGCGCCTCGTGGAACCGGCGGATGAGGGCGGGCAGGACGTGCGAGTTCTGCGGGTGGTAATTGTCGCCGGGCCCGTAGAGGTTCGTCGGCATCGCCGAATGGAAGGCCACCCCGTGCTGGCGCCGGTAGTACTGGCAGAGCTTCAACCCGGCGATCTTGGCGATCGCGTAGGCCTCGTTCGTCGGCTCGAGGGCGCTCGTCAGCAGGCAGTCCTCGGTCATCGGCTGCGGCGCGTGCTTCGGGTAGATGCAGGAGCTGCCGAGGAACAGCAGCCGGCGGACCCCGGCGCGCCACGCCCCGTGGATCGTGTTCGCCGCGATCGCGAGGTTGTCGAACAGGAAGTCGGCCGGATAGGTGTTATTGGCGTGGATGCCCCCGACCTTGGCGGCCGCGATGATCGCGACGTCCGGCCGCTCGGCCGCGTAGAAGGCCTCGACGGCGGCCTGGCTCGTCAGGTCGAGCTCGCGCCGGGAGCGCAGGCACAGGGTGATGCCCGGCTGGCCGGAGAACCGCCGCACCAAGGCGGCGCCGACCATGCCTTGGTGCCCGGCAATGAAGAGCTTCATCGGGTCGCGGAAGACGGGGCGAGCGCGGCGGCGCGGCTCAGGGCTGGGGCAGGCGGGCGATCTGGGCCTCGCGCTTGGCGAGCTCGAGGTCGTGTTCGACCATGATACGCACGAGGTCCTTGAAGCGCACCTTGGGCTCCCAGCCCAGCTGCTTGCGGGCCTTGGCCGGGTCGCCGATCAGCAGTTCAACCTCCGCCGGGCGCTCGTAGCGCTGGTCGTACTTCACGTGCTTCTCCCAATCGAGCCCGAGCTGGCCGAAGGCCTCCTGACAGAACTCCTTGACGCTGTGGGTCTCGTTCGTCGCCACGACATAGTCATCCGGGTTATCCTGCTGCAGCATCAGCCACATCATCTCGACGTACTCCTTGGCGTAGCCCCAGTCGCGCTGGGCGTCGAGGTTGCCGAGGTAGAGGGAGTCCTGGAGGCCCAGCTTGATGCGGGTGGCGGCGCGGGTGATCTTCCGCGTGACGAACGTCTCACCGCGGCGGGGGCTCTCGTGGTTGAAGAGGATGCCGTTGGAGGCGTGCAGCTGGTAACTCTCGCGGTAGTTCACGGTGAGCCAGTAGGCGTAGACCTTGGCGCAGCCGTAGGGGGAGCGCGGCCAGAACGGGGTTTTCTCGGTCTGGGGCACCTCCTGCACCTTGCCGAACATCTCGGACGACGAGGCCTGGTAATAGCGGACCTTCTTGACCAGATCGGCCTCCCGGATCGCCTCCAGAATGCGCTGCGCGCCGAGGCCATCGATGTCCCCGGTGTACTCCGGGATGTCGAACGAGACCCGCACGTGCGACTGCGCCCCGAGGTTGTAGATCTCATCGGGTTGCAGCTGGTAGAGCAGCTTCACCATCTGCACCGAATCCGCGAGGTCGCCGTAGTGCAGAAACAGCCTCACCCCATTCACATGCGGGTCCCGGTACAGGTGCTCGATCCGGCTGGTGTTGAAAGTGGAGGACCGGCGGATGACCCCGTGGACCTCGTAGCCCTTGGCGAGCAGGAGCTCGGCGAGGTAGGATCCATCTTGGCCGGTGATGCCGGTGATCAGTGCTTTTTTCATCAGGGAGCAGGAGGCGTTTGTTGAAAGAAACTTGAGCTTGGGGCGTGGGTGCAAGCGCACAAACCTGCCCCCAGCCGTAAAAACCCGCCCGAACGGGCGGAGATTACCGCCAAACTTTGGAGTGGCCGGCGGGCTGGGAGCCTGCCTTCCTGACCCACCCCTGACCGTGAACTTACCCGCCCCCGCCCTCGCCGTACTCGACGGCTCCCTCGTTCCCTTGGCCCGCGATGGCCGCCGCGCCGCCGGCCGCGCCCCGCTGGCCACGGCGATCGTGGAATTCCATCGGGGCGCCTTCCGCTGCTACGTCCGCGAACACCCCTTCGGCCTCCTGCCCGGCATCCCCAACCTGTACTGCCTGCGGCCCGACCTCGGCCTGCTCTGGCTCGCGGAATGGCCGGACCCCGCGGATCCCTGCGCCCGGATCGTGGGCGAGGACGGCGAGACCCTGATCGTACAAACTTGCGGCGGGCAAACGATTTACCTCGAAGCCGCGACCGGCCGCCTCCTCCGCGTCGAAGCTCCGCTGGCCGCCACGGCCTGAGCCGCAACCCCGCGGCGGCTCAGGGCAACAGGTTGAACGGCGTGATCCGCGCCTCCACTTCCGTTGCGCCCTCGAGGAACGTCAGGGTGAACGCCTCCGTCCCTTCCAGCAACCGCTCGAAGCGGGCCAGATCCCAGCGCCCCACCGGCTCGCCGTTGATCCGCACGACCAGTTCGCCCGGCACGATCCCGGCCGCCGCCGCGGGGGAACCGGGGATGACCGCCGCCACCCGCCAATAAGCCGGTGTCCGCGTAAAACTCAGCCCGCTGCTGCGCATTTCCGTCCGGACCGGAGCCTCCTCCCCGGGGCGATGGAAGAAAACCCGATCCCGACCGGGATCGAAGGTGACCACGAACTGGCGTAGCAGACCCCCGCCGAGGGCGGACAACTCATCGGTAAGGTCGACCACGGGTTCCGCGAAGATCTGCCCCGCCAGGCGAAGCGGATCCGCGAGGCGCGCGACCCGTTGCGCGCGCTCCCCGGCCAAGGTTCCGAGCAGGGCTCCTTCCCGCGGCGGAACCACGTAACGCGGGCTGATCCCCGCGGGATTCAGGCTGAACCCGGCGGCGTTCCCGGAATCGACGAGTACCAGCAGCGAACGTTCGCCCAACCCGACGGTGATCAACGGCGTGCGCCGGGCGACGTCCGCGGGCACCGGCTGGCCCGGGATCAGGGCGGAGAGCGTCCGGGGACGGAGGATGAGGCGACTACCCGGATAATCGAGGGTCAGGAGCAGTTCGCGAAACAGCGGGAACCCCAGTACCCCGTCGACCGGCAGGCCGAGGTGGGCCGAGAGCGGGGCGCAGTCATAGAGCAGGACCTCGACCTCCTCGAAGGCGGCCCCTCCCAGTTCCAAGCGCCGGAGCGAAGCCCGCGGGAGGTCGATCGCCCCACCCTCCGCCCCCCCCCGCCCCCCCCATTCGCCCCCCCCGCGGGGGGGCCGGCCCGGCAGGCAGGACCCGGCCGGGAAAGCGTTTGGCCAGCGCCGGCGTGACCAGGGTGACGGACGAACCCGTATCAACCAGAAACCGAAACGGACCGGCGCCCCCCCAGGAGGACTCGACCCACAACAGGTTGCCGGCAAGGCGGGCGGGCAGGACCACCTCGGTGCCCGAAAGGGTGACGCGTCCGGGCGGGACGGGCTCGCGCAGGAAGGGTGGGAGCGCGCACCCCCCCAGCAGGAGTACCAGCGCAAACGCGATCCCGCGCGCGCCCCGGAGTGCGCCTCGCCGGGTCATTTCACCGGCGCGGGGAGCCGGCGGCTCAGCACCAGCGCCAGCCCCACAAGTACCGCCCCGGCGACGTAGACCGACAAGGCCCCACTCACCCAGAAGGCCACGCCCGCGAGCAAGGGGGTAAAGGCCCGCGCCAGCGCGCCCAGGGAACGGAAAATCCCCAGCACCCGCCCCTGATCGCCGGACCCTGCGTACAGTGAAATCAGGCCCGTGGTCGCGGGATTCACCAGGCTCGAGCCGAAGACCAGCACTCCCACCCCGACGTAGAGGTGCCACGGCTGCGCGGCCAGGCCGATCCCGACCAGCCCGACCGCCGCGCTCACCAGGCCTAGGCGCAACACCCGCCGCTCCTCGACCACCCGCAGCAGCTTCCGGACGACATAGCCCTGGGTGAAGATCGCGCAGAGGCCGAGGAAGGCGAGCAGCCAGCCGTTGTCACGGGCCGTGTAACCGAACCGCTGGGCGGCGAGGAAGGTCACGGTCACCTCCATCGCGACAAACGCCACCGCGAAGACAAACGCCACCAGATTGGTCCGCCGCAGCGCGGGGTCGGACAAACCGAGGATCGCGGCCACCGGGTTGCGCAGGCGCGGTTCCGGAGCGGCGGCCCCCCCGCCGGTCGGGAGGGTTTCGCGGAAGCGCAAGCCAATCCAAACCAGGTTCAACAGCGACAGCGCGAGCGCCAGGCCGGCGGGGACGGAGAACGGGTTGATGCCCCAGGCCGCCAGACCCGGGAAACGCTCCACCAGGTTCAGCTGCACGGCGAGGGCGCCCAGCATCGGCCCCGTCAGCAGCCCCAGCCCGAACGCCGCGCCCACCAGCCCCATCGCCCGAGAACGCTCCGCGCGGGAGGTGACGTCGGCGACCGCCGCGGTGGCGACCGACAGGTTGCCGCCAAAGGCCCCGGCCAGCGCCCGCGACAGGAAGAAGAGCCAGAAGGATCCGCTCACCGCCCAGAGCAGGTAGCTGCCGGCCGTGCCCGCGACGGTGAGGAGCAAAATCGGCCGGCGTCCGTGCCGGTCACTCAGGGCGCCCCAGTATGGCGCGAACACGAACTGGAGCAGCGAGAAAACCGAGGCCAGGAGGCCGCCGAACAGCACCGGCGCGTAACTGGCGATGCCCAGCGCGCGGGCCCACGCATCGCTCTGGCCCACCAGCCACCCCAGCACCCCCGCCTGGCCCTCCCGCGCCAGGTAGTGCGCCATCAGGTCGGGCCCGAGCGGGAAGCTGATCGAGAACCCGACCAGATCGATGTACAGCGTCAGGAAGATGACGCCGAGGGAGAGCGGCCGGGCCGGCGCGGCGGCGGACTGGGGGGCGGGGGTCGACAAAGGAGCGCGAGCCGGGCCGGCGGGCCGTCAGGCGTAGGGCAGCGGATGGCGGCCGGTGAGCGCGGCGACCCGGGTGCGCACCTGCGCCAGCACCGCGGCCTCGCCCGGCGTGCCGGTCGCGGCCAGGACGGCGTCGATGCAGTCGGCCACCTCATCCATCTCGGTCTCGGTGAACCCGCGGCTGGTGATGGCCGGCGTGCCGAGGCGGATGCCGGAGGCCTGGAACGGGCTGCGCGTCTCGAACGGCACCGTGTTCTTGTTGCAGGTGATGTGGGCCAGATCGAGGGTCTCCTGGGCCTTCTTGGCCGTGAGCTCGGGGAACTTCGGGCGCAGGTCGACCAGCATCAGGTGGTTGTCGGTCCCGCCCGAGACGATCTTGTAACCCCGGCGCAGCATCGCGGCGGCCAGGGCGCGGGCGTTGCGGACCACCTGCTCGGCGTAGGCGCGGAACTCGGGCTTCAGGCACTCGCCGAAACAGACCGCCTTCGCGGCGATCACGTGCATCAGCGGGCCGCCCTGGCCGCCGGGGAACACGGCTGAATCCACCGCCTTGGCGTGCGCCGCGCGGCACAGGATCAGCCCGCCGCGGGGCCCGCGCAGCGTCTTGTGGGTGGTGGTCGTGACGAAGTCCGCGTGCGGCACCGGCGACGGGTGGACGCCGGCGGCCACCAGGCCGGCGATGTGCGCGATGTCGGCGAAGAGCAGCGCCCCGACGCTGCGGGCGATCTCGCCCATCCGGGCGAAATCGATCTCCCGCGAATAGGCGCTGGCGCCGACCGTGATCATCTTGGGCCGCTCCCGCTCGGCGGTGCGGGCGAGCTCGTCGTAATCGATCAGGCCGTTGTCCTCGCGCACCCCGTACTGGCAGAACTGGTAGAGTTTGCCGGAGAAGTTCGCCGGGTTGCCGTGGGTGAGGTGCCCGCCGTGGCTCAGGTTCATCCCGAGCAGCTTGTCGCCGGGGGCGAGGACGGAGGTGTAGACCGCGAAATTGGCCTGCGAGCCCGAGTGCGGCTGCACGTTGGCATGCTCCGCCCCGAAAAGGCGCTTCGCGCGTTCGATCGCGAGGGTCTCGACCACATCGACATGTTCGCACCCCCCGTACCAGCGCCGGCCCGGGTAACCCTCGGCGTATTTGTTGGTGAGGACGCCCCCCTGGGCCTCCATCACCGCCGGCAGGGTGAAATTCTCGGAGGCGATGAGCTCAATGTGGCTCTCCTGGCGCGCGCGCTCGGCGCGGATCGCAGCGTGGACTTCGGGATCGAGGAGGCGGAGGGGATCGGCGGACAGCGGCATGGCGGTGGAGGACGGCGCCCCGGATTGCGGGGCCGCCCCGCGCGCGCCGCCAGCCAAAAATGCGCGCGGGCGGATAATACGCCCCGGAACCTCAGCCGCTCAGCTCGCGCAACCGGCGAACCAGACCGGGGATCGCCTCGACCATCTCGTCGCGCACCGCCTCGTAGAGCGCCGCCGGGCCGCCGAAGGGATCGCCGATCTCCCGCTCCGGCGTTTCCGGGATGAACTCGCGGAACAGGTACAGGTGCCGGGGCACGGGCTCGGCCCGCAGCCGGATCATCTCGCGGTGGGACTCCGTCATGCAGAGCACGGCCAGCGCCCCGTCCATCATGACCTGCGTCAAGGGCCGGCTGCGGTGCCCCGCAATGTCGAGGCCCACCTTACGCAAGGCCGCCACGGAATGGGGGGTCACGGGGTCTCCCGCCCGCGCCACCACGCCGGCCGACACCACCCGGCAGCCCTGCAGCGGGCCCGGCTCGGCGGCGAGCGCGTGCTGCAGCAACGCGGCCGCCATCGGGCTGCGGCAGACGTTGGCGGTGCAGACGACGATGATCTCACCGGGAGCGGGCACCCGGAAAAGGGAACGGAAACGCGCGCCGGCGCCAAGCGCGGAATCCGCCCCCGGCCGCCGCCGGCCTCAGCCGCGCCGGAGCGCCCGATGCGCGCGGTGCAAGTGGACCGCCCGCTGCAGCGCCGCATCGAGGATGGGCTCCGCGGGTTCCGCGCCGGCACCCGGGGCCGGCTCCCCACCGTGCCGCAGGCTGAGTTCGTCCTGCCGGACCTTGCCCGGATGGTCCGCGAGCAGGGTGGTCCACGGCACGCCTCGGTCCCCGGCCGCATACGCCTGCCGGTCGCTTTCCGCGGAGGTCATCACCACGAGGTCCGGCGCGAACCCCGGACCGGGCACGCCCAGCAGCACGACCGCGGGCGGACGAGGGCCGGTCAGGACGCGGCGGAGCTCCTCCCCGGTCTCCCGGTTCGCGACCAGCAACAGGGGGACGCCGGGCCGCGCCTGAAAGCCGAGCCAGGCCGCGAATGCCGTCGCCTGCTCCGCCGAGGCAGCCAGAAACCGAAGGTCCGCCACCAATGGCCCCGACCGCGGGGCAGCCGGCAGGTCGGCGGGCAGGGATTTGAGCCGCACGTAGGCCAATCCCTCGCCCAAATCCACGGGCGCGGCCGCCCGGGCCACCGCCAGTCCGAGCAGCCCGCCCGCCAGGATCCACCAGCGTCCGGTCCTCATCCGCGCTGCAGCTGGCGGGCCCCGATGTCCCGGCGGTAATACTTGCTCGCGCACCCGATCCGCGCGCACGTCGCGTACGCCGCGTCCGCCGCCGCCCGCAGATCGGCCGCCACCGCCACCACGCCGAGTACCCGTCCGCCCGCGGTCACCAGCCGCCCCGTCGCGTCCCGGGCGGTGCCGGCGTGCAGGATACCGACGCCCGGCGGCAAGGTTTCCGGCAAGGTGATCGCGTCGCCGCGCGGGAAGGCGTCCGGATAACCCTGGGCCGCGATGACCACGCAGAGCGCGTGCCCGGGCCGCTCGACCAAGCGGTGCCCGGCAAGGGAGCCGTGGCTGGCCGCCCAGAGGAGGGCGAGCACGTCGTTGCCCACCCGCGGGAGCACCACCTGCGTCTCGGGATCGCCGAAGCGGGCGTTGTACTCGATCACCTGCGGTCCGTCCGCGGTGAGCATGATCCCGATGAAGAGGGTGCCCCGGTAATCGATGCCCTCGGCGGCGATCGCCGCCACGGACGGACCGACGATTTCCGCGTCGATCCGGGCAAGCAGGGCCGGGGTCACGACCTCCGCGGGCGAATAGGTGCCCATCCCGCCCGTGTTCGGCCCCGTGTCGCCGTCGCCCACCCGCTTGTGGTCCTGGGACGTCGGCAGGATGAGGTAATCGCGGCCCGCCACCACGACCAGAATCGAGGTCTCCTCGCCCACCAGGCAGTCCTCGATCAGAATGCGTCGGCCGGCGGTCCCGAAGCGTCCGTCCGCCAGCATCCCGCGCACCGCGGCGGCGGCCTCGTCGGCCGTGGTTGCGACCACCACGCCCTTTCCGGCGGCGAGGCCGTCGGCCTTGATCACGATGGGCAGGGGCCGGGCGCGGAGGTACGCGAGCGCCGGCTCCACCGCGTCAAAGAAGGCCGCCGCGGCCGTGGGGATGCGGTGCCGGAGCAAAATCTCCTTCGTGAAGATCTTCGAGGCCTCGAGGCGGGCGCCGTCCGCGCCGGGTCCGTAGACCGGGATGCCCGCCGCGCGCAACGCGTCCGCGAGGCCGAGGGCCAGCGGCACCTCGGGGCCCACCACCACGAACCCGAACCCTTCCCGGCGGACCAGCGCGACCAGGCCCGGCACGTCGTCGACCGCCACCGGGTAACAGGGGACCTCGGCGGCGATCCCGGCGTTGCCCGGCGCCGCGGCCACGCGGGGAGCGGCGGGCGAGGCGAGCAAGGCCCGCACCAGGGCGTGCTCGCGCCCGCCGGCACCGACGACGAGGACGGAGGAGGGAAGCGCGGGAGGGACGGAGGCCACGCGGCGGACCTTGGGCGATGCGCCGGGGGGGCGGAAAGCAAAAATCCGGCCCGACGCGGACGGAAGCGGGTTTTGACATCCCCCCGCCCCCGCCCTTTGCTGCCCCACCCGCGGCCGCTCCACCCTCCCACCCGAATTCCCATGCAACAGCTGCACGCCTACTGGCGGATGGAGTACATCGCGGCGCCGCGGTACCCGGAGCGGATGGAGCGTCCGTTCACCGAGTTGCCCGCGCTCGGGGACGACCGCGTCGCGCTGATCGTCCATCGGACCTCCCTCAGTTACCTCATCCTCAACCGGTTCCCCTACAATCCCGGCCACCTCCTCGCCGTGCCCTTCCGGGAGGTCCGGGAAATCGGCGAACTGCGCGCGGACGAGCGGGCGGACCTCTTCGATACCCTCCTCGCCGGCCAGCGGATCCTGACCGCGGCACTCCGGCCCGACGGCTTCAACCTCGGCTTCAACCTGGGGGCGGGCGTCGCGGGCGGCAGCATCGCGCACCTGCACGGCCACATCGTCCCCCGCTGGAACGGCGACCACAATTTCATGCCCGTCCTCGGCCAAACCCGCGTCCTGCCCGAAGCCCTCGAGGCCACCTGGGAGAAATTGCGGGCCGCGGCCGCCACCCTCCCGCCGGTCGCCTGAACCGATGGCCTCCCGCACGCTGCACTACCCCAGCCCGCGCCACGCGGCGGCCCTGTACGCCGGGCGCGAGGAAAACCTGGTCCACGCTGAGCGCACCCTCGGCGTGCGGCTCACCAGTCGCGAGGACTGGCTCCGCCTCGAGGGCGACGACGAGCCGCTGGCCCGGGCGGAGGCGCTCTTCACCTTCCTCGACCAGGCCCGGGGCCAGGGGATGAGCATTCGCACGCCGGACTTCCACCGGCTGACCGACGCCTTCGCCCGCGGCGAGGGCGCGCAGCTCCAGGGGCTGCTGGCCACCCCGCTGGTCATCGCCACCAACCGGCGCACCATCGTGCCGAAGACCCTCGGCCAGAAGCTGTACCTGCAATCGATGCTGGCCCACCCCATGGTCTTCGGCATCGGCCCGGCCGGCACCGGCAAGACCTACCTCGCGATGGCCGCGGCGGTGAACGCCCTCCTGCAGAACCAGGTCGAGCGCATCATCCTCACCCGGCCGGCGGTCGAGGCCGGCGAAGCGCTCGGGTTCCTGCCCGGCGACCTCCGCGAAAAGATCCTCCCCTACCTGCGGCCCCTCTACGACGCCCTGCACGACATGCTGGACGCCGAGGACGTCGCCCGCCTGAGCGAGAAGGGAGTGATCGAGATCGCCCCGCTGGCCTACATGCGCGGCCGCACCCTCTCGCGCGCGTTCATCATCCTCGACGAGGCCCAGAACACCACGCCCGAGCAGATGATGATGTTCCTCACCCGCCTCGGGGAGGAGTCGCGGATGGTCGTCACCGGCGACGTCACCCAGATCGACCTGCCCAAGGCGAAGGCGAGCGGGCTGCTCGAGGTGCGGCACATCCTGGCGGACATCCCCGGCATCGACTTCCACACCTTCAGCGGCGCGGACGTCGTGCGCCACCCGCTGGTGCAGCGGATCATCGCCGCCTACGAGGCCTACCGGACGCCCGGCCCGGGCACGGGCGCCGCCTGACCCATGTCCGCCCCCTCCTTCTGGCAGCGCCTGCTCGCCGCACCCGGCGGACCCGATCCGGAAACCGGTGCCCGCGCCGGCTGGGTCGACTTCCTCGACCGCAGCCGGGTGGTCGCGGCCCTGATTTTCGTCGTCACCGTGGCCGCCATCGTCCTCGTCAGCTCCGCCGGGCTCACGACCCTGGACGCCCCCCTGCGGCTGAACCAACCCGCCACGGTCCGCGTCGTGGCGCAGGCCTCGTTCGGCTACGAGAGCGCGGAGAAGACCCGGGCCGCGCGCGAGCAGTACCGGAACCGCGTGCCACCGGTCTACCGCCTCGACGCCGAGCCGCTGCGGCGCTTCCAGACCGCGGCGGAACTGCTCCTCCGCCAACTGGCGGAGTTCGAGCGCACGCACCCCGGCGACGCCTCCGCGGCCCTGCTGCGCTTCCAGCCGGAACTGGCGCGGATCGCCAGCGCCTTCAACGCCCCGGGGCCCTTCCACGCCACCCCCGAGGACATCGCCGCCGTGCTTGGGGCCGGTGACGCCCGGACGCGGGCGAGCCTCTTCGACGAGGGCCTGCGGGCCCTGCGCGACATCTACGCCCAAGGCGTGGCCGATGCCTCGCTCGGCGGCGCCGGTGCCGACGGCCTCGTCGCCTTCCAGGTCCGGCGCGCGGACGACACCGCCGCCGCGCAACCGGTGCAGTCCCTCGAGGACGCGCTCGCCGTCCTCCGGGGCAGCCTCGCGGGGGATCAGGTGCCGCGGGCGTCGGCGCAGGCCGTATTCCGCCTCTTCCGTTTCGGCGTGACGCCCAACCTCGTCTTCGACCGCCTGGCCACCACGGCGCGGGAGGAGGCCGTCAGCCAGACCCTCCGGCCCGTCACCGTCCGCGTCGTGCAGGGCCAGACCTTGGTGGAGCCGGGCGACCGGGTGACCCCGGAGGTCTTTGAGCTGCTGAGCGCGCACCGCAACTACCTGCGGGAGCACGCGGACGCGGCCACCCAGGAAGGCCTGACGCTGCTGGGCCGGGTGCTGCTGGTGGTCGCGATGGTGATCGCCTCGCTGATCTACATCCGGATCGAGGATGCGGAGACCCTGCGCAGCAATGCCCGCCTCGGGCTGCTGGCGCTGGTGGTGATCGTCAACCTGGCCCTGGTCCGCGCGAACTACTCGCTCGGCGGCGCCGAGTTCTTCCTGCGCGACGAGGCCTGGGGTTCCACCCTTCCCTACGTGGCGCCGACCGCCTTGGCGCCCCTCCTGGTGGCCATCCTGATCGACGCCGGCTCGGGGATCTTCATGGCGCTGCTGGTCTCGATCTTCACCGGCGTGATCTACGGGAACCGCCTCGACCTGCTGGTGCTGACCTTCCTGGCCTCGCTGGTCGCGATCCACGCCGGCCGCGAGGCCCGCCGCCGGGGCGCGGTGGTGCGGGCGGGCGGGATGGGCGGCCTCACGATGGCGGCGGCGGCGGCGCTGATCGGGCTGGCCGACCAGACCCCGCTCGACACCCTCGGTCGCCAGATGATCGCCGGCCTCGGCGCCGGCCTCCTCACCGGCGTGGCCGTGGTCGGGTTGCTGCCCGTCCTCGAGAGCCTCTTCAAGCGGACGACCGACATCACCCTGCTCGAGCTGACCGACTTCAACCATCCCCTGCTGCGACGGATGCAGCTCGAGGCCCCCGGCACCTACCACCACTCGCTCGTCGTCGCCCAACTGGCGGAAAATGCCGCCGGGGCCGTCGCCGCGAACCCGCTGGTGGCGCGGGTGGCGGCCCTCTTTCACGACGTGGGCAAGACGGAGCGGCCCGCCTGCTTCAGCGAGAACCAGCGGGACCGCGCGAACCTTCACGCGGGCCTCGCTCCCGCCGAGTCCGCCCGCCTCATCCGGAACCACGTGCCGGACGGCGTCGAGCTGGCCCGGCGGCACCAGTTGCCGCGGGCCGTGACGGACGTCATCCGCCAGCACCACGGGACGACCCTCGTGCGCTATTTCCACCAGCGCGCCCTGGAGGCCGCGCGGACCCGCGGCGAACCGCCGCCGGTGGAGGCCGACTTCCGGTACGAGGGACCGCGGCCGCAGACCCGCGAGGCGGCCATCATCATGCTGGCGGACGGCGTCGAGGCCGCCGCGCGCTCACTCCGCCAGCCCAGCCCGGAGGACCTCCAGCAGACCATCCAGCGGGTCGTGGCGGAGCGCATGGGTGACGGCCAGCTGGACCAGGCGCCGCTGACCTTCGAGGAACTGGCGCGCATCCGCGGCAGCTTCCAATTCACCCTCCAGAACATGCTCCACGCCCGCGTCGCCTACCCGCCGGCCACCGAGCCCGCCGGCCGCCCCCCCCCTGCCGGATGATCCCGCGGACCTGCGTCATCGCGAACCGGCACCCGCGTCTGCGGGTGGACCGGGCCTCCGTCCGGCGCGCCGTCGCGGCCCTCGACGCCGCGCACGCCCGCTTCACCCCGGAGCCGGGGGCGCCTTCCCCCGCCGGGGAGCTGTCGGTGGCGTTCCTCACCGACGCCGCCCTGGCCACCCTGCACGGCCGCTTCCTCGACGACCCCACCACGACCGACGTGATCACCTTCGCCGCGGACCCCGCGCTGGGCACCGGCGGGGAGATCTGCATTTCCGCGGACACCGCGGCGCGCTGCGCGCGGGAGCGGACGGGCGACCTCGCGGGGGAACTGGCCCTCTACCTGGTGCACGGCTGGCTGCACCTCGCCGGCCACGACGACCTGGAGCCGCGCCGCAAGCGGGCGATGCGGCGGGCGGAGGCGCGGGCGCTGCGGCTGCTGGCGGACGCGGCGGCGCTCCCGCGGTTCGGCTGGCGGCGCTAGCGCGGCGCGCGCCTTTGCATTGCCTGCGCCGGAAGGGCCTGCGAGACCTGCGCCGATGCACGTCGAACCGCCCCGTCCCTCCCGCTGGGTCGCCTGCCGCAACGCCTTCCTCTCGGGCGTGCTGCTGCTCGCGCCCCTCGTGGTCACGATCTGGGCCTTCCGCAACGTGGTGGATCTCGTCGGCGGCAGCTTCCGCCCCCTCTACGAGGGCTTGATCCCGCGGGCCTTGGAGGGCGCGCCCCTGCTGTGGGACCTGCTCGCCACCGGGGTCGTGGTGGTCCTCGTGACCCTCTTCGGCTTTTTCTCCAGTTACGTCCTCGGAAAGTTCTTCTGGGCCCTCGCCGAACGGACCATCCAGCGGATCCCGGGGGTCGGCGCCGTGTACAACGCGGTCCGGCAGATCGTGGCCACGTTCGGCTCCCAGAACCGCAGCACGTTCAGCCAGGTGGTCCTGGTGCAGTACCCGCGGGCCGGCTGCTGGACGATCGGCTTCCTCACCAACCGCACGCAGGCCGAACCCCAATGCCGGGCCGCCGCCGGCGAACTCTGGACCGTCTTCGTCCCCACCACTCCGAACCCGACCAGCGGTTTCCTGCTCATGCTGCCGCGCGCCGAGGTCCTGGAACTGGAAATGAGCGTCGGCGACGGAATGAAGATGATCCTCTCGGGCGGCGCGGTCACGCCGCCCATGCCGGTGCGCTGACCCCCTGGTGGCCGGGCCGAACCTCCAGACCACCGCGTTCGTGCTCACCCGCCGCCCGGCGAAGGACGGCTACCTCGCGCACGGCGCCTTCTCCGCCGAACACGGCGCCCTGCACCTGCTGCAACGCGCCCCCCGCGGCGCCCCCGCCACGTTGCCCGCGCTCGACCTGTTCGACGAAACCGCGCTGGAACTGGAGGGCGGCCGCGGTGGCCGGACGTGGTTCGTGCGCGGGGCCGTGATCCTGCGGCGTCACTCCGGCATCGGCCGCGGCTACGAGACCCTGCGGCGGGCCTCCGCCCTCGCCACCCTCATCGACCGGCACCCCGTGGCGGAAGCGGACCGCCCGGCCGTGGGCGGCCTGCTGGCGACCGCCTTCGCGGCGTTCGATGCCGGGGCCCGGCCGGACATCGTGTACCTGAAGGCCCTGTACCGGTTCGCGCGGGACGAGGGCCACCCCGTGCGCGAACAGTGGTTCCCCACCCTGCCCGTCGCCGACCGCGCGACCGTGGCCCACCTCCTCAACCAGCCCCTGGCGGCGCAGACCGCGGCGCCGGCGGAGGTTGAGCGCCTGCTTGGACGGCTGGAGCACTACCTGCGGGGGCACACCGAGATCCTGCCCCACGCCGCACCGTGAACTTCGATCTCGACCAACGCAGCGCCGCCCTCGGCGCGGGGGAGTTCGCCGGCTTCACCACCGGGCCGGCGGGGGCGGGCGCCGACGGCGGGGGCGGGCTCTGGCGCGCGCAACTCGGCACGCGCTGGCACCAGGAGCTCCGCACCCGGGCGGCCGCGGCGCACGGGGCCGCCGCCCGCTTCGAGGTCGGCCTCAGCGGCACCCTCGTCCATCGCGGCTGGCGCCTCACGCTGACGGGCCGCGTCGACCAGTTCGTGCCCGGACCCGCGGGCGCCACCCTCCGCGAGGTCAAGTCGGTGCTGCGGCCCCTGCCCGCCGATCCGGCGGAACTCCGCGCGGAGCACCCCGCGTATTTCATCCAGCTCGCGACCTACGCCGCCCTGCTGCGGCTCGGCTTGGCCGCGCCCGCCCCGGAGGACCCACCCCTCCCGGCCGCGACGGCCGCGGAGCTCGTCTTCGTCGAGGCGGGCACCGGACTGCTGCAGGCGGTCCCGCTCGATCCCGCGGACGAGGCCGCCTTCCGCGCCCAGCTGGACCGCGTCGCCGATTTCCTCGAGCTGCGCCTGCGCGCGCGGAACCGCCTGCGGGGGCTGCGCTTTCAGGCCGCCTTCGCCACGCCCCGCCCCGGCCAGGAGCGCACCGTCGCCGAGCTCACCGCGCTGTTCGAACGCCACCCGCTGGTGTGCTTCGAGGCCCCGACCGGCTTCGGCAAGACCGGGGTGCTGCTGGAGTTCGGACTGGGCCAGCTTCGCACCGGCCACTTCGACCGCCTGCTCTACCTCACCAGCAAGGCCACCGGGCAGCTGCAGGTGGTGCAGACCCTCGCCGCGATGCGCCCCCCGGACGCCCCGGGCGGGTCCGGCCCGCCCGTCGCCGTCTGGCATGTCCGCAACAAGGGCGAACACTGCATCAATGCCGTCTTCCACTGCGTCCGCGAGGCCTGCCCGCACCTCGCCGATCCCGCGGGGCGCTGGGAGCGGGGCGGCCTCGCGCGCTTCCACCGCGACGAGCACCACGCGCGGGACCTGGAGGCCTTGCGCGCCGCCGGCCGGGAGGCCGGGGTCTGCCCGTACGAGATCACCCGCACCGCGCTGGCGTTTCACGACGTGTGGATCGGAGACTACAACTACGTCTTTGCCCCGCGCAGCCAGGGCCTCTTCGCCGGCCAGCCCGGCTACGACCCCGCGCGGACGCTGCTCGTCGTGGACGAGGCCCACAACCTCCCCGCACGGGCCGCCGACGCCCTCTCGCATGCCTGCGCCGCGGCCGACGCCTTCGGGGTGCGGGAGGAACTCCACCGGATCCGGCCCGGCGCCGCCCTCGTCCAGGCGTGGGACCACTGGTGTCACTTCCTGCATCGGTTGCCCGCCCGGGACGCCCTGCCCGCCCACGAGGAGGACGATGCGCGGCACCTGCTCGGGGAGATCGCCGCCGCGCTCCGGACCACCGGGGTGGATTTCGCGGCGCTCGGCCCCACCGCCAGCGCCGCCCTTTGGGCAATCCCCGCGCTGCTCGAGTCGCTCGACGACCCCGCGGCCCCGCCCCGGCTCTGGTGGAGCCCCGCTCCGGGACGGCTCCTCCTGACCTGCCTCGACGCCGCCAAGACGACCGGCCAACTGCTCCGCGGCTTCGGCGGGGTGGTGTTGGCCAGCGCCACCCTCCGCCCGCTGGCCGGATTCGCGGCCGCCTGCGGCCTCGCCGCCCCCCCCGCCCCAGCGCGTGCCCCCAGCTCCACCCCCGCCCCGGAACGCCTCGGCCAGCTGACCAAGCGCGACACCCGGCGCCTGTTCCGGCAACTCACCAACGCCGCCGCCCTCCTGCGCGAGGAGGCACGGCGGGACGCCGCCACCCCCCAGCTCCTCGCGGCCCACGCACCGTGGCGGGACGGGGCCTACGACGTCGCCTGCGACCTCCGCGTCGACACGCGTTACCAGCAGCGGGGGCGCCATCACGGGACCACCGCCGCCACCGCCGCCGCCCTGCACCGCAGCGCCGGGGGGCCGGTCGCGGTCTTCTTCCCCTCCTACGCCTACGCCGAGGCCGTGCGGGAGGCGGCCGAGGCCCTCGGCCTGGAGGCGCCGCTCACCCTGCAGCCCCGCGGGCTCGACCTCGCGGCGCAATCCGCTTGGATCGCCACCGCCCTCGATCGCGGGGAGATTCTGGGCCTGATCCTTGGCTCGAGCTTCGCCGAGGGCATCGACGCACTGGGCGGCCGCGTGCGCCACGCCCTCGTCGCGGGGCCCGCCCTGCCCGAGGTCAACCCGGTGCAGAAGGCCCGGATGGAGGAGGCCCTCCGGACGGGAATCGACCGCGACACCGCCTTCCGCCAGGTTTATCAGGGCCCCGGGATGACGAAGGTGAACCAAGCGCTCGGGCGCCTGGTCCGCGCCCCGGGGCACCAAGCCCGGATTCTCCTGCACTGCCGCCGCTTCGCGGAGCCGGCCTACGCGGAACTCCTTGCCCCGGCCTACCAAGGGGGCGCCACCCTCGCGACGGACGCCGATCTCGCGGCCTGGCTGGCGCGCCCGCCGCACCCCGCGACGACAAGTTCTCCTCGCCCCGCCCGGCCCGCGCCGTAACCTGTTCCCCGTCCCTGCGTCCCTCCCGTCGTCGCCATGCCGCCCCCCTCGCGTTTCCCCGTTTCCTTGCGCCCATTCGCCGCGTTCCTCGCCGCCGCGGCGTTGGCCCTGCCCCTCACCGCCCAGATCCGACCGACCCCCTTGCCCGGCGGGGGGGGCAACGCCGGTGGCGGCGGGGGCAACGCCGGCGGGGGAGGCAACGCCGGCGGGGGAGGTGCCGGCGGGGGAATCATCATCCCTCCGGCAGTCCGGCCGCCCGGAAGCGGGGTCCCGATCTCAACGCTCTCGCCGACCATCAGCGCCCCAAACGGCATCCTCAGCGGCACCAGCGCCACCGCGACCATCAGCCTCGGGGGCGCCAACGTCGACCCCACGATCGCCGCCAGCGCGTCCTACCAGTGGAGCATCTCCGGTGGCCGGATCGTCGGCGACTCCCGCAGCGCCACCGTGAGCTTCGTGGCCGACAATCCGGGCATCGTCACGCTCGCCGCCACCATCGGCGCGGACGGCACCTCCTTCTCCCCGAGCGCCAATATCACCGTCATCGCCGCCGAAACCGCCGGTCGGGTGACCAGCCCGGCGACCATCGCGGCAACCGCCACGGCGGTCACGGCGTCGGTTCCCGCCGCCCAGGGCAATGACCGCACCTTCCGGTGGGCCGTCGCCGGCGGCGCCACCATCGTTTCCGGGCAGGGCACCAACACGGTCACGTTCCGCCCCACCTCCCCCGGGCTGAAGCGCCTCACCTGCACGGTCAATTTCCGCAACGTCGTCCAGGTCGACCTGAAGTCGTACGTCCTCGCCCTCGGCACCGGTACCCCCGTGGAGGTGACGGTCGAAGGCGGCGACGGCGGCGGCACCTACCCGGCTGGCACCCCCGTAACGCTCATCGCCCACCCACCGGAGCCCGGCCTGGTCTTCGACCGTTGGACCGGCGACACCGGCGCCCTCGGGGCCGGCCAGCTCCTGCCGCAGCTCAGCGAGGTCACCCTCACCGTCCCGACCGCCCCGGTGCGCCTGCAGGCCACCTACCGGCCCGCCCCGCCGTGGACGCCCATCCTCGCCCGCGACTTCAACCCGCAGGCCTTGCCCGGCGCGGCCGCCAGCGCCCCCGCCGTGGCCAGCACCCTCGCCTACCACCTGCCGGCCTTCCGCCCGCGCGGCCTCGTTTTTCTCCTCCACCAGACGGGTGGCGATCTGAACGGATGGTTCGCCCAGGCCCATCCCGCCCTCCTCGTCCGCGAACTGGTGGCCGCCGGCTACGGGGTCGCCGCCCTCAACAGCGTGAACCGCGTGACCGGCGCCTGGTCCGGCACGGCGGCCCTCGGCGGCAATCCCGACGCGCTCAACCATTTGGCGGCCCTCAATTACCTCGCCGGCCGCGACGAGCTCGATCCCGCGACGCCCGTCTTCTTCCTCGGTTGGGCCGCCGGGGCCGTGGCCGGCGTGCGCTACGCCGACCAGTTGCTCAGCGTGGGCCGGCCGGTGCGGGGTGCCGTCCTCTACCTCTCGGGCGGCGACGAAACCCTCGCGGCGCTGTCGCGCGTGCCCCAGTACTTCGCGGTCTCGGCCAACGAGGACACTTCGGGTCCCACCGACCTGGCGGAAGCCCGCACCCGCTCGCAACTGCTCACGGGCCGCGGCGTGCCCGGCGGGCTGGTGATCAACGACCTCACCCCGCTCTATCCCGCCCGCCTGCGGATGCTGGGCCTGCTCAAGCCCGACGATTTCACGGGCGCGGACGCCACCGCCGTCGCCGCCGCCCTGCGCACCGCGGGGATCGTGGACGCGAACCTCTATCCCCGGACCCAGCCTTCGGTCACCGCGCTCACCGCGGCCCTGCCGGCGGCTTACCGGGCCCGGGCGGCCGACGTCGCCACCGAGCTGGCGATCGCGTCCGGGAACCGCGAGTTCTTCAGCGGGGCCAGCCGACGCGTGCTGAACTTCCTCGAGGCCCGGGTCGCCGGCAACCCCGCCCCGGAGCCCGGGCGGATGATCAACCTCTCGACCCGCGGCGGCATCGCCTTCCTGGGCGACACCCTCACCGCCGGATTCACCCTCTCGGCCGGCGCCCGGGCCAACGTCCTGGTGCGCGCCGTGGGTCCCGGCCTCGCGCGCTTCCGGGTGGACAACCCGCTCGCCGCCGCACGCCTCGAGGTCTTCCGCGCCGGTTCCAGCCTGGGCAGCAACCAGGGGTGGGAAAACCAGTCCACCCCGGCGGCCCGCAACCAAATCATCGCGGCCACCAACGCCGTCGGGACCTTCGCCCTCGGCAACGGCAGCCTCGACTCCGCCCTCCTCCTCACCCTCGACCCCGGTTCCTACAGCGTGGTCGTGACCGGCGTCGGCGGCGCCACGGGCGAGGTGATGGCCGAGATTTACGACGTCAGCCGCAACGCCTCCCGGCTGACCAATCTTTCCGCCCTCTCCCGGGTGGACGCCGGCAACGAGGCGGTGATCCCCGGCGTGGTCGTGGCGGGCAACACCCCCCGCACCCTGGTGCTGCGCGCCATCGGTCCAGGCCTGGTGCCCTTCGGCCGGCCGGCGGCCACCGTCCTCGCGGATCCGCGCCTGATCCTCTTCAGCGGAGTCCAGGCCCAGGCCAACAACAACAACTGGGGCCAGACCAACGGCGCGACGCTTGCGGCCGTCTTCCCGGTGATCGGCGCCTTTCCGCTCACCAACGCGAACGAGGCCGCCCTGCTCACCACCCTCACCCCGGGAGCCTACACCCTGCAGGCCTCCCCGGCTCCGGGGGCCGCCGGCAACGCCACCGGCCTCGTCCTCGTCGAACTGTACGAGGTGCCCTGACCCGCCCCAGCCGGTGCCGGGGGTGGGCGGCCAGGAGTAGGCGCGGCGCTCCCGCGCGTTTCCCGCGCGGCTGGCAAGGGACTTGCTTAGGGAGGGCAAACCCTCCCTGCCATGTCCCTGCTGCCCACCGACTACGCGCTCAGCGGCTTCTTCGATGAAATGTTCACCCCGCCCGAGGACGGTCGGGTGCGGCAGCACTACCGGCGCCTGGCGGAGGGGCTCGCCGCCCTCGCGCCCGACGAATTTGACCGGCGCCGCGCGGCCGTCGACGCCGCCTTCCTCCGCCGCGGCGTCACGTTCACGGTCTACAACGACGCCCAGGGCACCGAGCGCATCTTTCCCTTCGACCTCATCCCCCGGATCATCCCCGCCGCCGAATGGCGCCGCATCGAGGCCGGCCTCATCCAGCGCGTCACCGCCCTGAACCTCTTCCTCGACGACCTCTACCACGACCAGAAGGTCTTGAAGGACAATATCGTGCCGCCCTCCCTCATCCTCGGGGCCAAGCACTTCCGGCGGGAGTTCATGCACTTCACCGTGCCCCGCGGGATCTACGTCCACATCTGCGGCACCGACCTCATCCGGGACGCCGCCGGCAACTATCTGGTCCTCGAGGACAACCTGCGCTGCCCCTCCGGGGCCAGCTACATGATCGAGAACCGTTCGGCGATGCGCCGGGCACTGCCCCAGGTCATCGATCGCTACGGGGTCCGCCCCGTGGAGGGCTACACGGACGACCTCCTGAAGGCGCTCCTCCACCTCGCGCCGGAAACCGCCGAGAAGCCCAACGTCGTGCTGCTGACTCCGGGCGTGCACAACAGCGCCTACTTCGAGCACTGTTTTCTCGCCCGCCAGATGGGCATCCCGATCGTCGAGGGTCGGGATCTCGTCGTGCGCGACGCCCGGGTCTACATGCGCACCACCGCCGGCCTGATGCCGGTGGACGTGATTTACCGCCGGATCGACGATGACTTCCTCGATCCCACCGTCTTCCGTCCGGATTCGCTGCTGGGCGTGCCCGGCCTCATCCAGGCCTACCGCGCCGGCCGGGTGGCCCTCGCCAACTCGATCGGGACCGGCGTCGCCGACGACAAGGTGATCTACGCCTACGTGCCCCGCCTGATCAAATATTACCTCGGCGAGGAGGCGATCCTGCCCAACGTGAACACCTACCTCGCCGCGGAACCGACGGACCGGAAATTCATCCTCGAGAACATCGAGCAGCTCGTGGTCAAGGCCGCTAACGAGGCGGGCGGCTACGGGATGCTCATCGGCCCCGCCGCGACCCGCGAGGAATGCGCCCGCTTCCGCGCCCAGGTTGCCGCCCAGCCCCGCAACTACATCGCCCAGGATCCCATCCAGCTCTCCCGCGCCCCCACCTGGTGCGACGGGCGCCTCGAAGGCCGCCACATCGACCTCCGCCCCTACATCATCTGCGGCGAGAAGACCACCGTCACCCCGGGGGGCCTCACCCGCGTCGCCCTCCGCCGCGGCTCCCTTGTGGTGAACTCCTCCCAGGGCGGCGGTTCCAAGGACACGTGGGTCCTGCAGGGGGAGAACTGAGGCACCGCGATGACCGCCAGCGAACCGCCCTTCCACCGGCCCCAGGCGACGGCGATGCTCTCCCGCGTCGCCCACTCCCTTTACTGGATGAGCCGCTACATCGAGCGCGCGGAAAACATCGCCCGCCTCCTCGACGTGAACCTCCAGTTCGTGTCCGACCTGCCGGACGCCCGCGCCTCATCCCCGAACCTCTGGGAAGCCCTGCTCCTCAGCTCCGGCGGGCGCGAGCTCTTCGGGCAGCTCCACGGCGAACCCGGCGGCCAGGCGGTCACCGAGTTCCTCGCCTTCGACCTGCGCAACCCCGACTCCATCCTGTCCTGCGTCTATGCCGCGCGCGAGAACGCCCGGATGATCCGCGACCAGCTCTCGCTGGAGATGTGGGAGACGATCAACGAGCTCCACCTGCTGCTCAAGGCGAGCAGCGCCTCGAGCGACTGGGCGGCGCACCCGGCGGAGTTCTTCGCCCGCATCACCCGGGCCTCCCACCTCTTCCAGGGCCTCACGGCGTGCACCTACTCCCGCAGCGAGGGCTGGGATTTCATCCAGTTCGGAAAGTACCTCGAGCGCGCGGACAAGACCACCCGCATCCTGGACATGAAGTACCACATCCTGCTGCCGGCCGCGACGGACGT
>JBMTAG010000060.1:0-22245 GCA_049428505.1 Opitutaceae bacterium
CTCAGGCGTCTCCGCCGGCGGACGGCGGCGGCGCGGTCCGCAGGAGCACCACCGCCCCCGCCGCCAGCACCGCACTGAGCAGGACAAACCAGTCTCCCCAGGCGACGTAGGCCGTGGCACGCCCGATCCACCGCGGATCCCGCGTGACCTCCAGCGTCCGGAAACCACGGAAGTAAAGGCTGCCGGCCTCATCGGTGAGCCGGGCGCGGATGACCCCGAACTCGTCGATCCAGCCGCTCCAACCCGCGTTGCCGCACCGCAGCACGGGCCGCCGCGTCTCGACCGCCCGCAGGACCGCATGGGCCGCGTGCTGCTCCGCCGCACCGCCCTCGCCGAACCAGCCATTGTTGGTCAACACCACGAGCAGGTCTGAGCCGCCGAGGACGCTGCCCCGCCCCAGGCCGGGAAAGATGTCTTCGTAACAGATGAGCGGCCCCACGGCCAAGGCCGAGCCGGCGACCGGCGCCAACAGCGGCGAAGAGGTTTCTCCAGGCTCGAAGTCGCCGCCGATCGGGACGAACTTGCCAATCCAGCCGATCAGCGGCCGCAGCGGGACGTATTCCCCGAAGGGCACCAGGCGCCGCTTCACATAATAACCCGGCGCCACACCCTCGGCGGGGGTCACCAGGAACGCCCCGTTGCGCCAGGATTCTTCCGGCTGGGCGAGCTGCTCGACCGCGATCGAGCCCAACACCAGCGGCGCCCGGGCCTCGCGGACCAGCCCCTCGACCCAGGCCCGGACCGTCTCGTCTCCGCGCACGGCAAGCGGGGTCACCGCCTCGGGCCACAGGATGAGGTCCGGCCGGCTGGCGGCGGCCTCGAGCGTGACGCGGCGCAGCACCTCGAGGATGGCGGGCGCGCGCTGCGGGTCCCACTTGATCTCCTGGGCGATCTTCGGCTGCACGATCGCGACGCGCCCGACGGGCACGGCCTGACCCCGGCGGTTGAAGGCCTCGGTGACGTGCAGGGAGACGCAGGTCAGGAGGAGAAACAGGGCGAGGAAGAACTCCTGACTCCGCTTGTTGATGCCGGTCGCACGCTCCCGGAACAGCCGGTGCGCGTAGGCGGCGAAGCCGAGATTCATCATCACCAGCACGAAGGAAATCCCGTAGGCCCCCGTATACGGAGCGACCTGCAGGATGCTGACCCGCTCCCACTGGCTCGCGGAGAGCGGCAGCCACGGAAACCCGCCGAGCAGCCACGAACGCGTCCATTCCACCACCACCCAGCCACCCGCGAGGCCCAGCACCGCGAGCAGACGCACCGGGGCACTCTGGCCCGGCAGGCGCGGCATCACCCAGCGGACCGCCCCAAACCAGATCCCGACCCACGCCCCGATGAACGGACCCAGGAGCAGCAGGCCGAGCCAGGTGACGTGGTGCAGCCAGCCGAGCAGCACCGTCCAGGCGACGGCCTGGGCGGCAAGCAGCGTGCCGACAAACAGCCGCCATCCCGGACGATGGTAGGCCCAGAACACCGCGGGAAACAGCATGGCGTAGGCGGCCTCCGGCACCCGGAAGGGGGGAAAGGCGATCACCGTGAGCAGGACCGTCGCGAGGAACACGCTGGCGGCCGCCCAACCGGCGCGGCGACGTCGGGTTCCGGGTGCGCTATCCGGCGAAATGGAGGACGCGAGCGAGTGCAAGGTGGGGCCGAGCAAGCGCGATCCCTCCGGCTCGGGCAAGCCGCCGCTCAGCGGGGTCCCGGCGCGGTTCGGATTGCACCGCGGGACACTGGGCCGAAGGCTCCGCGACGCCCTCCCCTTCCTTCCGATGCGCGCCCGCCTCTGCCTTGCCCTGCTCCTCCTCCCGCCCCTCGCCGGCGCCGCGGCCGTCGGGGCCCAACCCCCGCCCGCCCCGGCTCCCGCGGTGAATCCCCTGATCTCGCGGATCGCCCTGGGCTCGTGCATGAAGCAGGACCGGCCGGCGCCGGTGCTGCAGATGGTGCGCGAGCTGCAGCCGGAGCTCTTCATCTGGCTGGGGGACAACGTGTATGGGGACACCCAGGATATGACCGTCCTCGAGGCCAAGTACCGGCAGGTCGAGGCCAAGCCCGCGTTTGCGGCGCTCCGCGCCGCGGTGCCGATGATCGCGACCTGGGATGACCACGATTACGGCGTGAACGACGGCGGGCGTGAATACCCGATGAAGGAAGCATCCAAGGAAGTGTTCCTGCGCTTCTGGCAGGAGCCCCCCGATAGCCCCCGCCGCGGGCGCCCCGGGATCCACACCAGCTATCGCTTCGCGGATCCCACCGGGAAACGCACGCTTCAGGTCATCCTGCTCGACACGCGCACCTTCCGCAGTCCGCTGACCCGCAACACCTCTTCCTCCTACAAGAACGACTACCGGCCCGACTCGAACCCGGAGAACACCTTCCTCGGCGCGGAGCAATGGGCGTGGCTGCGCGCGCGACTCGAGGAACCGGCGGACCTGCGACTGATCGGCACCAGCATCCAGTTCGGCCACGAGTACAACGGCTACGAGTCGTGGACCAACTTTCCGACCGAGGTGGACCGGATGATCGACCTCATTGTGAGCACGCGCGCCCAAGGGGTGGTCTTCCTCTCCGGCGACGTGCACTGGGGCGAAATCTCGGTGCTGAAGGCACCCCGGTGCTACCCACTCCACGATCTCACCGCGAGCGGCATCAACGCGGAGTGGGATAACGTCGAACCCAACCGCAACCGCGTCGGGCAAGCCTGCATGGACCACCACTTCGGCTGGATCGAGATCGACTGGCCGCAGGCGGATCCGCGGGTGGCCCTCCAGGTCCGCGACGGCACCGGACGCGTCCGCGCCCGGACGTCCGTGCGGCTCAGTCAACTCCGGTTCCCGTCCCCCGCCCCGACCCGCTGAGCCCTCGGCTAGGGTTTGCCCGGCGCGGGCCGGCGCCCCCAGCGCTGGAGCATCACGCGCAGGTCATCGAGGCGGAAGGGCTTGGCGACGTAGTCGTCCATCCCCGCCTCCAGGCAGCGCTCCCGCTCGCCCTGCATGGCGTTGCCCGTGATCGCGACCAGGCGCGGCCGGCCCGCGGGTTGCGTGGCCCAGCGTTCCCGAACGCGCCGGGCGACATCGTAGCCGTCCAGTTCGGGCATCCGGATATCAAGGAAGATCAGGTCGTAGACCTTCACCTCGAGGGCGCGCAGCACTTCGAGGCCGTTGGCGACCACGTCGGCCGCGTAGCCCATCCGGTTCAGCATCATCACCACGACCATCTGGTTGACGGTGTTATCATCCGCCACGAGGACCCGTAGCGGCAATTGCGCGGCGAGCGGCCGGGATGGACGGCTGACGGCCCCCGCGCCGCCCGCGGGGGCGGCCCGCTCCGTGAACAGCTGGAGCAGGCACTCATAAAGCACCGCCGGCCGGACCGGCCGGACCAGAAAGACCTCACTCCCGCCGGCCCCCGGCTCGCCCGCCCGCGGGTGACGCGCGAGGGACAGGAGGATGGGCAGGACCGTGGCCGGGCCGGATCGCAGGCGGGCCAGCCCGGCGGCGGGATCCGCTCCCAGCAGCTCACCGTCGATCACCACCGCATCCGGGGCGCGCCCGCCGGAGGCGGCGAGCAGGCCCGCCGCCTCTTCCACGCTGGCCGTCTCCAGCACCTCCGCCTGCCAGACTCCGGCGCAGTCACGGACCAGTCGGCGCTGGGCCGCATTGTCGTCGATCACCAGGATCCGGCGGCCCCGCAGGAGTTCGGTTGCCGTCTGCCAGACCGGCCGCTGCGGCTCGCCGAGGCGAACCTGCACGTGGAACGAGAACGTGGAGCCCTTGCCCTCCTCACTCGTGAAGCCAATCCCCCCCCCCAGCAGCTCCGCGAGGCGCTTGCAGATTGCGAGCCCCAGCCCCGTCCCGCCGTACTGGCGGGTCGTCGAGCTGTCCACCTGGGAAAACGAGCGGAAGAGCCGGTCCCCCTTGTCGGCGGGCACCCCGATGCCGGTGTCGTGGACCGCGAAATGCAGCGTTGTCCCGCCGGGCGCGGGCCCGGGTTCCGCGCGCGCCTCGACCACCACCTGGCCGCGCGGGGTGAACTTCACCGCGTTCACGACCAGGTTGACCAGGATCTGGCGCAGCCTGGTGCCGTCGCCGATCACCGTCTCCGGGGTTCCCGGCGCGATGAGGACGACCAGGTCGAGCCCCTTCTCCGCGGCGCGCGGGGCCACCAGCTCGCAGGCGTCCTCCACGCACTGCCGGAGGTCGTAGGGATGCTGCTCCACCTCGACGCGGCCCGCCTCGATCTTCGAGAAGTCGAGGATGTCGTTGATGATCGTGAGGAGGCTCTCGCCGCAGCTGCGGATGGTGTCGACGCACGTGCGTTGGTCGCTCGTGAGGGGGGTCTCGAGCAGGAGCGCGGTCATCCCGATCACGCCGTTCATCGGCGTGCGGATCTCGTGGCTCATATTGGCGAGGAACTCGGACTTGGCGCGGGTAGCCTCCTCCAGGCGGGCGTTGAGGGCGATCAGCTCCGCGTTGCGGGCGGCCAGCTCCTGCTCGCTTTCGCGGAGGGCCTCGAACGCCTCGTCGCGCTGGCGGCGGCTGATGCAGGCGCCGGAGTGGTGCTTCACGCGCGCGACCAGCTCGACCTTGTTGGGCAGCTTGACGAGGTAGTCGCTCGCCCCGAGCTCGAACGCGAGGGCCTTGCTGCGCGCGTCCTCCTTGGCGGAGACCACGATCACCGGGACCCCGCGCAGGAGTTCGTCCTCCCGGTAACGCCGGAGGAGTTCGAGGCCGTCGACCTCCGGCATCAGGAGGTCCTGGAGGATGACGGTGGGGCCGAGCCGCCGAGCCTCCGCCAACGCCTGCCGCGAGTCCTGGCAGAAGTGGAACTCCAGGTCGGGCAGGTCGGCGAGCGCCGCACGGACGGCGGTGGCCACCAGGGCCTCGTCATCAACCAGCAGGACCTTGGTCGGATGGCGGAAGGGCGGGCGCGACGGCATCGACGTCCCCTAGGCGAGCCCGGTCCGGTTGGCAATGCCGGGGCCGCGGCGCACCTCAGGAGGCGGCGCGGCCCTGCCGGAGGCGGTCGACGAAGACCGCGACGATGATGACGAGGCCGATGATGATTTCCTGGAAGTAGGTCGGCCAGCCCATCTGCTGCGATCCATTGCGGAGGACGGCCATGATGAGGGCGCCGATCATCGAGCCGAGCACCGTGCCGACGCCGCCGCTGAGGCTGGCGCCGCCGATGATCACCGCGGCGATGATGTCCAGTTCGAGCCCGACCGCCACCGTCGGGTCCCCCTGGCGCAGCCGGGCGAGCTGAAAGACGCCGGCCGCGCCGAACGTGGCGCCGGCCACGGCGTAGATCGCCACCTTGAGCCGGGCGGTCTCCACCCCGCAGAGGCGCGCCGCGGCCTCGTTCGAACCCAGCGCGAAGACGTGCCGGCCGAAGACGGTGCGCCGGAGCACGGCGGCCATCACCGCCGCCAACCCCGCCGCCACCCAGACCCCGGCAGGCAACGCGTAGCCGAACGGGTCGGCGGTGGTCATCCAGCCGTTGATCGGGGAGGAGTCGTAGTTGACCGTCTGGTTGTCCGCGAGCCACTTGGCGCCGCCGCGGGCCACCCCGAGCGTGCCCAGCGTGATGATGAAGGGAACAACCCGCAACAGGGCGATCGAGAGGCCGTTGACGAGGCCGAGGCAGGCACCGGTACCGACGATGGCGAGGACGACCGGGACGGGGCCCCACCCGCGCTGCAGCAGGAGGGCGCCGACGACGCTGGTGCAGGCGATGCTGGAGCCGACGGAGAGGTCGATGCCGCCGCTGACGATGATCAGCGTCATCCCCAGCGCCCCGATGGCGACGATGACCGTCTGGGTGAGGACGATCTTGAGGTTCGCGTAGGAGAGGAAGTGTTCGCGCGTCTCCGCGGGGAGCGCGAAGAGGGCGGTCACCAGCAGCAGGCCGAGGAAGGGGCCGAGGCGGGCCAGCAGGGCGGGCAGGCGGGGGTTCATCAGGAGGAGGGGGCGGCGGTGCCGGTGGCCACGCGGAGGAGCTCGGCCTCGGACCACGCGGCGCGGGGGCGCACGGCGACCAGGGCCCCTCGGCACATCACGCCGATGGTGTCGCACAGGCCGAGCAGCTCCGGCAAATGGCTGCTGGCGACGACCACGGCCTTGCCGGCGGCGGCGAGCTCACCGATCAGCGCGTAGATCTCGGCCTTGCTGCCCACGTCGATGCCACGGGTGGGTTCGTCCAGCAGGAGGATGCGCGCGGGATGCTCGAGCAGCCGCGCGAGGGCCACCTTCTGCTGGTTGCCGCCGGACAGCTGCCCCACGGGCTGGCCGGGGCCGAGGCAGCGGATCCGCAGGGCCTCGATCCAGAGCGCGGCCGCCGCCGCCTGGCGACCCGCGTCGATCCAGCCGGCGCGGCTGAAGGCGCCCAGCTTGGCGAGCATGAGGTTGTCCCCGAGCGGCTGGGAGAGCAGCAGGCCCTCCTCCTTGCGGTCCTCGCTCAGGAAGCCCACCCCCTGCGCCCAGCAGCCGCGCGGCCGGGCCGCGGCCGCCTCGCCTCCGAACCGCACGCCGCCCGCGCGCCGCGGATCCAGCCCGAAGACCGCGCGCAGCAGCTCGGTGCGCCCGGCGCCGACCAGGCCCGCGAGGCCGAAGATCTCGCCCGCCCGCACCACGCAGTCCGCCTGCCGCAGGCGCGAACCGCCCGCCAGCGCCCGCACCTCGAGCAGCGGCTCCCCCGGCGCGCGCGGCGTCCGCGGGTAAAGGTCCCGCACCTCGCGGCCGGTCATCAGGGTCACGAGTGCGTCCGGCGTGGTCTCCGCCATTTGGCCCGACCCGACCGAGGCGCCGTCCTTGAGCACCGTGTAGCGATCGCAGAGCCGCCGGCACTCCTCGAGGAAGTGACTGATGTAGATGATGCTGACGCCCTGATCCCGCAGGCGGGCGAGGACCGCAAACAACCGTTCGCCGTCCGCCGCCGTCAGGCTGCTGGTGGGTTCGTCGAGGATGAGCACCCTCGGGCGGCCGACGAGCGCGCGGGCGATCTCGATGATCTGGCGCTCGGCGATGCCGAACGCGCCGGCGGGGCGCTCCAGCTCGAGCTCCCCATGGCCCAGCTGGGCGAGAGCTTCCCGGGCCGCCGTGCGCGCGGCGGCGACATCAATCCAGCCGGCGCGCGCCGGCTCCAAGCCGAGCAGGATGTTTTCCCGGACGGTCAGGTGCGGCGCGAGGGTGAGTTCCTGGTAAATCATCGCCACCCCGCGACGGCGCGCGTCGGTCGGTCCGCCGGGCCGGTAGGGCCGGCCCGCGAGCGCCATCTCCCCGGTGTCCGGCTGGTGCGCGCCGCTGAGCACCTTCATCAGCGTGCTCTTGCCCGCGCCGTTTTCGCCGATCAGCGCATGCACCTCCCCGGGCGCGAGGGTGAGGGAGACCCCGCGGAGCGCCTCGGTGGCCCCGAAGCGCTTGCGGATCCCGCGGAGCTCGAGCGCGGGCGCGACGCTCATCACTTCAGGTACTGGTCGAGCGGCGGACGCACGAACTCCGCCAGTTCCGGGGCGTCGACGTTGGCGCGCGTCACGAAGCCCACGCCGGTGTCCACCCGCGCCGGCACGGGGCGCCCACGCAGGATGTCGACCATATGCTTCACCCCGAGATACCCCATCCGCATCGGATTCTGGGCCACGAGGCCGTCGACGTGCCCGGACCGCAGGCCCGCGATCAGCGACTCCCCGGCGTCGAAGGCCACGAGCCGCACCTTGCCGGCGAGACCCGCGTCGCGCAGGGCAAGCAGCATGCCGACACCGGTGGACTCGTTGCAGCAGAAGATACCGTTCACCTGGCGGCCGAAGCGATTGAGCAGGTTCTCGCTGACCCGCTTGGCGGTATCTCGCGTCACGCCCCCATGCTGGTCCGTGGAGAGCAGCTTGATGCCCGGGAAGTCCTTGCGCATCACCTCCAGGAAACCCTCCTCACGCGCCTCGGTGCTGGCGGAGCCGACCTGGAGGCGGAGCATGATGACGTTGCCCTTGCCCCCGAGCATCCGGCCGAGTTCCCGGGCGGCGATCCGGCCGCCTTCCCGGTTGTCGGTCGCGACGAAGCTGGCCGGAGCCTTCGAGTCCAAATCCGAGTCGATGAGCACCACGGGGATCCTGGCGCGGACGGCGGTCTCCACCGGGGCCACCAGCCCGCGCCGGTCGAGCGGGGCGAGCACGAGGCCGCTCAGACGCTGGCCGACGAAGTTCTCCACCACCTGGATCTGCTGCTCGCGGTCGTCCTCGCGCAGCGGGCCCTTCCAGATCACCTGAAGGTTGACGCCTTCGGCCTTGAGCTCGCGCTCGGCCTTGCGCGCCCCGGCGTGGATCGCATTCCAGAACTCGTGCGTCGTGCCCTTGGGGATGACGGCGATCTTGTAGGCCTCAGCGGCGGCCAGCGGGGCGGCCGCCAGCGCGGCCAATGCGGTGAACCAGGACAATTTCATGAGGCAGGAGGGGACGAGGGGCGGGGTGGCCCGGCACTGCCCGCGGAGCGGGGGCCGGGAGCGCCAGCAGGTTGGGCCGCGGTCCGGGCTCGCGTCAAGGCGCGCCCCCGCGAATTCGCGGCCCGGACGAGAAAAAGCTTGGCCCCCGGCAAGGCGCCCCGTCATTCACTCGCGCGATGCTGTCCCTTAAAAAATTGCTGGGCAAAGAGGAAAAGTTCTTCGACCTGCTGGAGGCGGGCGCAGAGGAGGCAAAGGTGAGCGTGACCCTGTTCGGCGCCGCCCTGCGGAAGTTGTCCGCGGGCAGCAACCCCGCGGATCTTCCGCTGGACGAGTTCATCCAGGCGCGGCGCAAGGAGAAACGGATTCGGGACCAGATGACGGAGGAGCTGAGCCGGACCTTCGTCACACCCCTGGAGCGGGAGGACATCGAGGAACTGTCCTTCGCGCTCTACCGGGTGCCCAAGCAGGTGGAGAAGATCGCCGAACGGCTCTCGATCTATCCAGGACGGATCCCCTTCGCGGCCTTTGAGCGTCAGGCCCAGCTGATGACGCAGGCGGCGGAGGCGCTGGTGTTCATGGTGAAGCAGCTCCGGGGAGGAACCAACGTGGAACGCATCCGCGACGCCAATGGCCGGCTGCAGCACGCCGAGGGCGAGGCCGACAAGGTGATGCTCCAGCTGCTGCGCGAGCTCTACCAGGGTCCGTACGACGCGAAGGAGCTCGTGATCCTGCAGAACCTCTTTGAGATGGTGGAGCAGGCGATCGACCGCTGCCGCAACGCCGGCAACATCGTCGTGCAGATCGTGCTGAAGCACTCCTGAGCCCGCCCGGACGGACCCCGCCCGCGCCATGACACTCTTCCTGCTGGTCCTGCTCGCCGCGCTGACGTTCGAGTACATCAACGGCTTCCACGACACCGCCAACGCGATCGCGACCGTCGTCTCGACCAAGGTCTTGACGCCGCGGGCGGCGGTGCTCTGGGCCGCCTTTTGGAACCTGATCGGCGCCCTCGTGGGCACGGCGGTGGCCAAGACCATCAGCGGCGGCCTCGTCGACGCCTCGGCGGTGACGATGACGACGGTGCTGGCCGCCCTTCTGGCCGCGATCATCTGGAACCTGTTCACCTGGTGGCTCGGGTTGCCGTCGAGCTCCAGCCACGCGCTGATCGGCGGCCTGTGCGGCGCCGCCCTCGCGACTGCGGCCGGCAAGTGGGAGGTGCTCATCTGGCACGCGCAGGACGCCAAGGGAAAGTCGATGGGCCTGTGGCCGAAGGTGGTGCTGCCGATGTTCACCTCGCCCCTGATCGGCCTGATCGCGGGGGCGCTGCTGATGGGATTGCTGCTGATCGTGCTGCGCGGATTGACGCCGCGGCTGGTGGGGATGATTTTCGGCAAGGCCCAGTTGGTCAGCGCGGGGTTCATGGGCTTCAGCCACGGTTCGAACGACGCGCAGAAGGCGATGGGCATCATCACGCTCGCCCTCTTCACCGGAACCTCGACCGGCGTGTTCGCGGACCTGCCGGAATGGGCCGGTTTCCTGCGGGTGAATGAATTCAAGGACATCCCGCTTTGGGTCGTGATCCTTTGTGCCATCACGATGGCCGCCGGCACCGCCGCGGGCGGCTGGCGGATCATCCGCACGATGGGCCACAAGATGGTCAAGATGCAGCCCGTGCACGGCTTCGCCGCCGAGACCACCGCCGCCGCCATCCTCTACGGCACCGCCACCCTCGGGGTCCCCGTTTCCACCACCCACGTCATCTCGACCTCGATCATGGGCGTCGGCGCGACCAAGCGCCTCAGCGCGGTGAAATGGGGCGTGGTCCAGCGCATCCTCTGGGCCTGGGTGCTGACGATCCCTGTCACCGCCTTGCTCGGCTACCTGCTGGAGCGCCTGTTCCTCCGCTTCTAAGGCCGGGGGCGGGGAAGGTTTGCGGTTGTCTCCACGGACCAGCCGGTGAGCGTCGGGGCGGTGATCCCGGATCCTGGCCCAACGCCGCCCTGCCCCGCCGCCGCGCCTCGCGCGCTCTGGCTCGCGCTGCTGGGGATCGCCGCTTGGGCGCCGCTTCCCGCTCAGGACGAGGCCGCGCGCGACTTCAGCCGGCCAGACCGGGGCTACGTCCAGCGGGTCCCCATTTTCTTTCCGCCCACCCCACCGCCGCTCGGTCGCGCCCTCCCGCCCGCGCCGCCCGCCGAGGGCCGGCTTGCCGCCCCGGTCGAACTGGCGGCCCACGCCAACGAGCCGTTCTACCCCCAGCTCGCGACCCGCCTCGCCACGAAGAGCCTGCCCACCCGCCTGCGCGAGCGCGTCGACGCTTACCGGGCGCGCAAGGCGGCCCTGACGGAGGAATTGCGGGTGGAACTCGCGCGGGCGCAGGCGCTCCCGGCCGCGGAACGCGGGGCCGCGCTCGGCGACCTCGCCCGGCGCCAACGGGAACCGCTCCGCGCCCTCGAGGTGGAGGCCGAGGAACTGCGCCGCGACCTGCAGGTGGGAGACAACACGTGGGGTGCCCTGCGCCAATGGCGCCTGAGCAACGACGAGCGGCGGGGGTTCTCGCCCATCGAAATCGCGCAGGTGATGCGCTCGTACGCATTCTACCAGAACGGTCTCCTGCCCGCCCAGCGCCGGCTGCTCCGCGAGATCGCGCTGGAGCTGCAGGCGGCGGGCGAGACGGCCGAGTCCGCGGCGGTGAATCAGCCGTACCTCTTCTTCCCTCCGGAACCCGCGCGCGTCCTCCCGCCCGAAGACCTGCCCCCGGAGGTCGCCACCCGCCTCGCGGCGTACCAGGCCCGCAAGGCAGCCCTGAAGAAAGAGCTGTTCGACGCCGTGTACGCCCACGATGGCCAGGCGTTCCCTTGGCTGCGGGGCAACACGATGGGCGCCCTCGCGCGCCGCCAGGAGGTTGCCCTGGCGGAACTCGAACAGCTCGCGGAGGAGATTCGTCTGGGCCTGGCCGGAAACCCCGAGCCGGCCCCGCTCGCCGAGCGGACCCCGCTGCCGCCCGTGCTGCAGGAACGCGTGGCCGCCCTGCTCCGCGACGTGGCCCTCACGCAGCAGTCCGCCGGGGCGCGCATCGAAGCCCTCCTCGCCGGCGCGCGCGACCTTCCGGTGCAGACCAATTACCGTTTCGACCCCGAAGGCATCCGCTTCGTGGTCGTCCCCCTCCGGAACGAGCGCGGGGCCAAGCCCGCCGCCCCGGACACCCCCGCCCGCATCTCCGCCCTCCGCGAGTCGATCAGCGCCGTGGCCGAGGACTACGGGCGCCGCCTCGCGGGCTTCATCAACGAGCGCGATGCCATCCGGGCCGAGGCCGGCGCCCTGCTCCAACTTGGACGCGCGGACCGGCTCGACCAGGCCCTGCAGACCGCGATGCGCGTGGCCAACGCCCGCGAAACCCAGGAGGTCTATCGCGACTACCGCACCGCCCTCTTCGCTCCGGGACTTTCCCCCGAACAACGTCGGCTCCTCTTCGACCACGTCATCGTCCGCCTCGAACTCCCGTTGCCGCGGGGCGAGTTGCAACCCGTCAACCGCCAGCCCACCTGGTAGGCGCGACCGGTCTCAGGCGGCCTCGGCCGAAGCGTGCCGGGAGCGCCACCGCAGCCACCAAGCCCGCAGCAGCCCCGGCTCAAAGCGGTATCCAAACGCGGCCGCATCGTCCGCGTAGTACCGTGCCACCAGTGCCCGGGTCGGTTCGTCATAATACCAGGCGTAGTGGAGGTGAAACCGGCGATTGCGGCGCGGCAGGCGCCCAGCGGACAGACCAACCCGGCGAAAGACCAGCGCCAGATCGGCATCAATGGTCTCCAACCGCGCCACGTGATCGACGCCGATCCGGCCGTCGACCGTCAGCCAGTCCACCTGCGGACTGAAGCGATGGATTCCCGGGGACACCTCCGCTCCCCAATCCCGCGGGCGAGAAACGACCCCGGAACCGAGCGCGTGCCGGACCCATTCCGCAAAGCCCCGACGCCGACCCGAGGCATCGTGCACCAGCAAACGCGCCGATCCCGGCCGACTCTTGCGAACCTGGTAATTGTAGTCCGAAAGGAGACGGTCCCACGGATTGCGTACGACCGCGAACTTGAAGTACTCCCCAAAGCGCTCCGCGCCGAGCTCCTCCCGGTAGCGCGCGAGATCCTTGTGATCCTGCCAATTGATGCCAAAGACGCGGTTAATACTGTTACCCCCGGTCTTGGGAATGTGGACGGAGAGACAACGGTGAGGGTGAGAAATCATGCTCGGCGGGGAACCACCAAGCAGGACGAACCTGACTGACAAAGTGTGTCATTCTTTACCCCCCCTAAGGGCTTTCCCTTTTTAGGGTATTGCTGGTCAATCACTTGCTGAATTAATCGGTACTAGAGTCGCCTTCCCGGAGCACCGCCTAGGAGCGACTCCCCCCGGCATCACGTCTCCCTTTACGCCCGTCGTTCGCCCTCCTGGATCGTCCCCGCAGGCATTACGGTGCAGAGCAGGGGCCCTCGACCGCCGCCAGGACGATCACGGGCGCCCGCCCCAGTCGCCCTCCATCTGCGGCCCCCAACTGGAGCCGGGCGCGTGGATTCGGCACCCGCGGGGCGGCGCTGGCGGCCTTTCCAAGTCCGGGCCCACCGTCCGTATGCCGTTTGCCACCCGCAGCCAACCGGTTCATACTTAAAGCCGCCAACCACCCATGTCGAAGGCCATCGTCTCTTCGCTCTACGACTCGGACGTCTTCCGGATGGCCTGCCGCCAATTCGACCAGGCCGCGGACGCCATCAACCTCCCAGACGCCATCCGAGACCGCACGAAGTACCCGCGCCGCTGCCTCGCCGTCTCGCTGCCCGTGCGCCGGCGCGACGGGAGCGTCACCGTATTCGAAGGCTACCGGGTCCAGCACAACCTCTCGACCGGTCCCTCCAAGGGCGGGATCCGATTCCACCAGGACGTCACCCTCGGCGAGGTCGCGGCACTCGCGATGTGGATGAGTTGGAAGACCTCCCTGGTCGGCCTGCCCTACGGCGGGGCCAAGGGCGGCGTGATCGTGGATCCGCACCAGCTCAGCGAGGGGGAACTGGAGCACCTGTCGCGGCGGTACATGCAGGAAATGGTGAACTTCGTCGGCCCGCAGGTCGACGTGCCCGCGCCCGACGTCGGCACCAACGAGAAGGTGATGGCGTGGATGATGGACACCTATTCGAACCACGTGGGCCAACTGGCCAGCGCGGTCGTCACCGGAAAACCCCTTTCCCTCGGCGGCTCGCAGGGGCGACGCGAGGCTACCGGCGCCGGCGTCGCCTACCTCACGCGGCGCTATCTGGAGGACCTCGGGCTGCCGGTGGGGCAGGCCACGGTCGCGATCCAGGGTTTCGGCAACGTGGGCAGCGAGACCGCGCTGGCCCTGTCGCGCGCCGGCGCCCGGATCATCGCCATCTCGGACTACACCGGGGGCATCCACCACCCCCGGGGCATCGACGTCGCCAAGGCCCTGGAGTACGTGCGCACCCAGCGCACACTGCGGGATTTCGCCGGGGGTGAACCGGTGACGAACGAGGAACTCCTCGAGCTGCCCTGCACCGTCCTCGCGCCCTGCGCCCTTGAGCGCGTGATCACCGCCGCGAACGCCCCCCGCCTCCGCTGCCGCCTGATCGCCGAGGGCGCCAACGGGCCCACCACCAACGAGGCGGATCGCATCCTCGAGGAGCGCGGCGACATCGAGCTGATCCCCGACGTGCTCTGCAATTCCGGGGGCGTGATCGTCTCCTACTTCGAGTGGCTGCAGAACCTCTCGAACTTCTACTGGGACCGCGACGAGGTGCTGACCAAGCTCTTCGCGCTGCTCGACCGCGCGAAGGACGCGGTCGAGGCGCAGCGCCGGAAGTTCAAGTTCAGCCGCCGCCTCGCCGCGCTGACCCTCGGCATCCAGCGGGTCGCCGACGCGAAGCAGAGCCGCGGGCTGTTCCCCTGAACTGCATCCCGCCGCTCATTCGTTGAGCGCCGCCGGGTTAAACACGGCGACCGCCCCGGGCCGCAGCCGGCGCAGCAGCGCCACCAGCTCCGCCCGCGGGAGCGCCAGGCAACCCGCCGTGCCGCCGCCCCGCTCATCGCGGACGTGCACGAAGATCGCGCTGCCGGCCCCCGGGACCACCGGATCGCGGTTGTAGTCCACCACGAGGCCGAACTCGTAGAGGGCGTCGTCCCGGCGCATCCGCTCCGCGCGGCGCGCCGGATGCGGCGCAGTCACCCAGCGGTTGTAATCGGGGGAATCCGGGTCGTCGACCCAGCGGTCCACCGCGGTGCAGCGGCGGTACGGCAGCAGCGTGTCCACCTGCGGCGCGTAGCCGAAGGCGAGGCTGAGGCCGAAGATCCCCGAGGGCGAGCGGCCGTCGCCCTCGCGCTTCGCGCCCGGCGCCGCGAAGCCGGCCCGCCCCGCAACCGCGGCGGCGCAGTCCCAGACCCGCGCCCAGCCGCCCGTGCCGTCCTCCCAGAGGCTGGCGTGCGCCGCCGGCAAGCCGGCTCCCGGCGCCGCGACCAACGCCTGCCCTACCCCGGCGGCGCGCAGGCGGGGACCCCACGCCGGTTCCCCGGGTGGACTGGCCGCCACCGGGCTCACGGCGCCGCGGCCACGCGGCCGGGAACCCGATGCACGGTGCCGGCGATCACGCGGACCACCTCGCGTCCGTCGGGATCGCGCAGCCGGCAGGTCAACTCGACCACCTGCGCCGGGACCAGCCCGGGCATCACGAGTCGCACGACCCGCGGATCGGCGCCGGCCACGGCGGCGGCGACAGGCCAGGAACGCTCGTTCAGACGGGGGCTCCCGTAGCTTGCGCTCCGCCGGAGATCCCACGCCCGCACCGTGAAATCCCCGGGCACGACCGCAGCGGGCGGGTCGCTGAAGGTAAGTTCCAGGCCGTCCGCCTGGACGCGCCAGCCCACCGGCAGCAGCGCGGGCCGGCCGGTCGGCCGCAGCCGGTAGAACCCACCTTCCTGCAGGGTCTGCGAGGTGGCCCACGCCGAGAGGCCCGCGAGGTAGAGGTCGCCGGAACCGGGGTGGAAGCGCGCCCGCATGATCCCGGTCGGGAAATCCGGCACCGGCAGCGCGCACACCGCCCCCTGCGGTTCGCCGCCGCCGCGCTCGCTGAAGAACACCTCGAGCCGGCCCACGCCATAGGAGAGGTTCAGGTGCGTGCCGGCCCAGCGTTCCCAGCCGCGGCCGGTCACCGCCACCAGTTCCGCCGGCGAGCGGTCGAAGGACTTGTCGATCCAGCACACCGGCGGCGCCATCGCGGCGTCGGACGCATCCGCGGGCGCGCCATGGCTCCACTGGTTTCCGTAGAAGCGGCCCGGCACCACCCGGTTGATCCGGTTCATCGGCATCCAATGCCCTTCCTGGTCGGTCACGTAAAAGCTGCCGTCCGGATTGAGGCACACGCCGTTGGCCGCGCGGAACCCGTTCGCGAGGATCTCGGTGCCGCGGCCGTCCGCGCTGACCTTCAGGAGCGTGCCGTGGTGGGGCACGAGGGCGGTCCGTGCGTGGCGGGCGCTCTTCGCGTAGTAGAAGTTACCCGCCGCGTCGGTCTGGAGGCCCATCGCGAACTCGTGGAAATGCTCCGTCACCTGGTGGTCGCTGTTGAAGCTCTCGAGGAAGTCGGCCTCCCCATCGCCGTTGCGGTCGTGCAGCCGCACCAGTTGGTCCCGGCAGGTGACGAACACCTCCCCGGCGCGCACGCGCACGCCGAGGGGTTGGAACAGTCCGGTCGCGATCCGCCGCCAGCGCACGGCCCCGGTCCCGTCCTCGAGGCCCGCCACGCGCCACACGTCACCGTCCCACGTGCACACGAACGCCTCCCGCCCGCCCGGCGCGAAGTCGAAGCCACCCGGCCGCAGGCGGGCCCGCCACGGGTTGTCCACCGGCAGCGCCAACCGTTCCCACGCGAAGGCGCCGCCCGCGGGGCTGGCCACCACCGGCGCCGCCAGCTCCTCCGGCCAGCGCGTCGGACCGCCGCCGAGGAAGCGCGCGAGATCCGCCGGCTCCGGCGGCGCGGCGGGCACCGGGATCCCGGCCCGAGCCAGCCGCAACGCCAGCCGCACCGGGGTCGCCCGCGCCGGGATCCGCAGCGTGACGAACCCTTCGCCGCGGCCCAGCTCCAGGCCCGCCGGGCCCCGCAGGCCGACGGCCGTGCCCTCATCGGCCACGCGCAGGAGCAGGTCGCGCGGGGCACGGGCCACGTTGAGCGTCCGCACGAAGACGGGCCGCTCCGGCTCACCCTCGAGGTCATGCGTCTCCAGCACCTGCGTCCCGCCGACCTCGTACTCCAGCACGACGCGTTCGCCGTGCCGGTGCAGGCCGCGGTACCGCATCCAGTCGCGCGGCAGCGGGCCGAACCGGCGGCCGTCCGCCCCGACGACCCGCCGGTCGGCAAAGCCGCCCGTCGCCGGATCCGCCCAGCCGGGGGCGTCCGCGGTCTCGAAGTGGAGCGTGCCGACGGTACGCGGCCGCACCACGTGGCGGCCGTTGAAGTTGATGCCTTCCCAATCGATGAAGCCCTCGCCGGTCCAGCCGCCGGCGAGGCGCAGGGTATCGTGTTCGAAGACGACCCACGCGCGGCCGGCGGCGACCCCGCCCGGCCCCCGGTCGAGGCGGATCGCGATCCCCTTCTGCGCGAGGTTCGCGCGCGGGGCGACCTGGTCGAGTTGCGCCCCCTTCAGTGCCGCCGCCGCCGCCCGCCGGGCCTCGTCGGCCAGTTCGTAGGTGCCAATCAGGTACGCACCGTAGTCCATCTCCCGCCACGGTTCGCGCCGGACCGGCTCCGGTCCGCGTTCCCGGCCGCGCGGCAGCGCCGCCAGGTAGGCCTCGTCGACCTCCGGGCGCACCGCCGGTCCGCGTCCCGCGAGAAAGCTCTCCCGCAGGTAGTGGATGACGTCGTACTTCTCGCGGGGCGTGAGGCCGGTCTGCGGGGGCATCCGGCCCCAGCCGCGGGTGAGCGTCTGGTACAGCGTGAGCGGATCCGCGCCGCGGGGAAAGGGGTGGGCCGCAAACCGGGGGGCGTCGGGGAGCGAGCCGGGCAGGTTGAGGTCCCCGTGGCAGGCGTGGCACACGAGTTGGTAGACCCGCTCCCCGCGGGCACGGGCGGCCGGGTTCCACGCGCGAATCAGGCCCGCGTGGTCGAGGTCCCGCTCGAAGCCGGGAAGGTCGGCTTCCGCCAGCAACGGACCGGCCGGCGGTTCCACGGCGCGGGCAACCACCAGCCCGCCCGCCAGCACCGCCGCCACCAAGCGCAAGGGTAAACGCATGACCCGAGCGTGAAAGCGGCGGACGCGACGGCAACGCCCAAGCGGCGCCGCCCGGCCCGCATTTTCGGGTCTGAAGTCGCTCGGTTTTCCATTGCGGGCCGGACCCCCTCCCGTTGACTCGCCTGCTTTCCTCGCTGCATGCATCTCAAGGCGCTCAAGCTGCACGGCTTCAAAAGCTTTGCCGACCCCACCACCCTCCGCTTCGAACCCGGGGTGACCGCGGTCGTGGGCCCGAACGGCTGCGGCAAGTCCAACATCGCGGACTCGATCCGCTGGGTGCTCGGCGAGCAGAGCGCGAAGGCCCTCCGCGGCGGCAAGATGCAGGACGTGATCTTCGAGGGCGCCGACACCCGCAAGCCGGCCCAGCTCTGCGAGGTGTCCCTGCTGCTCACCGAATGCGAGCAGCAGCTCGGCAGCGAGTACCACGAGATCGAGATCACGCGGCGCGTCCACCGCGACGGGCAGAGCGAGTATGCGTTCAACGGGCAGCCCTGCCGCCTGAAGGACATCCAGAAGCTCTTCATGGACACCGGCGTCGGCCGGACCAGCTACTCGATCATGGCGCAGGGTCAGATCGACCAGATCCTGTCCTCGAAGCCCGAGGAGCGGCGCGCGGTCTTCGAGGAGGCCGCGGGGATCACCAAGTACAAGTCCCAGCGGCGCGAGGCGCTGCAGAAGCTGGCGCTCACCGATCAGAACCTGGCCCGCGTGGCGGACGTGATCGGCGAGGTCTCCCGCCAGATCGGGAGCCTGCGCCGCCAGGCCGCGAAGGCGCTGCGGTACAAGCGGCTCCACCACCGCCTGCGGCACCTCTCCCTCGCGTGGAGCGGCCGCCAGCACGCGACCCTCGCCGCCGGCCTCGCGGAACTGGAGGCCCGCGTGGGCTCCCTGCGCGGGGCGGCGGAGGAACGCCGCGCCCACTTCGAGGAGCAGGAGGCCGCCCTCGCCGCGCGCCGCGCCGCCCGCAGCCGCCTCGGCCAGCGGGTCCAGGATGCCCAGCAATCCGTGTTCGACGTGCGCTCGCAGCGCGAAGCCGCGGAGAACGCCGCCAACCTCGCGCAGATCCGCCGCGGCGGCCTCGAGGACCGGCTCGCCTCCTCCCGCGACAACCTCGCCGAAGTGGAGATGCAGCTGCGCGAGGTCTCCGCCCAGGTCGACACCGGCGCCCAGGACAAGCAGGTCCAGCTGGAACTGCTCGGCGGCAGCGACGCCGTGTACCAGCAGCGCAACCGCGAGCTCGGCATCGTCGAGGGCGAACTCGGCCGCGTGGAGGCCGCGCTGGGCCAGGCCCGCTTCGAGCTGCTGCAACTCGAAAGCTCCGTGGCGCGCCTCCGCACCGACTGTTCCGGCTACGAGGTCGACCAGAAAACGAGCCTCCACAAGCACGACTCGCTGGCGCAGGAACTCGAGGGCGTCCGCCAGCTCCGCGCCTCAGCGGAGCAGCAGGTGGCCGAGGCCAGCGCCCGCGCGGAGGAGGCCCTGGCGGCCAAGTCCCGCGCTCAGGCGGAGGCCGCCACCGCGCAGCAGACGATCACCGACCTCACCCGTGAGTTCCGCGAGGCGCAGCGCCGCCTGCAGGACATCGACCGGCAACTCGCCCAGCGCACCGCCCGCCTTCGCCTGCTCCAGCAGCTGCAGGAGCGCTGGGAAGGCTTCGGCGAGGGCGCGAAGGCCGTCCTCCAGGGCCGCCTCGACACCGCGCTGGCCGGCAGCAAGGCGGTGCCCATTTCCCACGGCCTCGCGGTGCAGCCCGGCTGCGCCCGCGCGATCGAGGCGATCCTCGGGTCCGCCGCCGAGGCGATCAGCGTCGCCGAACTGGCGACCGCGCAGCGCATCCTCGCCCAGCTGGAGTCCGAGCAGATCGGCTCGGCCGTGCTGCGCGTCACCGAGATCGGCCTGCGCACCGAAGGTTACCACGAACTCCCCCCGGGGCTGATACCCGCCACCGGCGGGCTCGACGGCGTGGAGTCCGGGCACCCCGCCCTCGGCATCCTCCGGGAGTCGTACATCGCCGAGGACCTCGGCGCCTTCCTCGCCTTCTGGAAGGAGAACCCCGCCTTCCCCTTCCTCGCCGTCGCCACCCGCAAGGGCGACCTGGTCGACCGTCGCGGACTGATCTTCGGCGGCCACCAGAACGGCAAGCGGGCCGCCCAGAGCATCGTCCAGCGCGAGGTCGACCTCCGCGAGACCAGCCGGGCCCTCGCCGAGGACCAACAGGCGCACGACGCCCAGAAGGCGGTCATCGACGCCCTCTCCGCCCGCCTCACCGAGGCCGAACAGGCGCTGGAACAGCGCCGGACCGAGGTCCTCGGCGCCACCCAGCAGCTCGCCGCCGTCCAGGCCGAGGAGCGGAACGTCCGCCGCAACGCGGACGACGTCAGCCAGCGCATCACCCGGATGGAGAACGAGGTCGCCGGCCTGGAACGCGCCCGCGACGAGGCCCACGCGCGCTGGGAGAAGGCCCAGGCCGGGCTCGCCGTGGCCGAGACCGCCGTCGCCGCGCACCGGGAATCCATCCGCCAGCAGGAGTTGCGGTTGACCGAGCTCCGCGCCGACCGGGACGTGAAGCGCGAGTCGCTCGCGCAGGCCCGGTTGGAACTCGCCGAACGCCGGCAGAAGGTGGAGGTCATCGACCGCGGACTCGGCGAAATGGAACGGCGCCGCCAGCAACTCGGCGAGCTGCTCGCCCAGCGGCAGCACGAGATCGAGTCGTGGACCGAACAGACCGCCGACCTGGAACGCGAGGCCGGCACCCAGCGGGCCCGCGCCGCGCAGCTCGCGGAGACCCTCGCGGTCGCGCAGGATCAGGTGGAGCAGGTCCGGGTGGAGCTCGCCGATGTCGAGCGCGCGATCTCCGGCCTCGAGTCCGCCCAACACGCGGTGCGCGAGCAATCCGAGGCGGCCCAGAGCGAGCTCGCCACGCACGAGGTCCGGCTGGCGGAGACCCGCCAGCGCCTCGGGTTCCTCGACGAGGAGGTGCTGCGGGAATTCCAGGTGGCCGTCGCGACGGTCGACTGGCGCCGGCAGCTCTGGCGCGCCGACGACGAGCCCGAGGGAATGAAGCCGCTGGACCTCGAGGAGGAGGACGAGGAGCCGTCCGCCATGCCGGCGCCGGAAGCTGCCGCCGAGGGCGAGGCCGCGGCGGCAACCCGGCGCCGCCGCCGGCGCAAGGAGCCCCGCGGGGAACCCACGGACGCGGATCTCGCCGCGCTCGACGCCACGGACTGGCCCCCGATCAAGGTCGAGGTGGACGCCCTGCGCCAACGCCTGTCCGGGATGGGGGCCGTGAACCTGGTCGCCATCGAGGAGTACGCGGACCTCAAGCAGCGCCACGACTTCCTCGCCGGCCAGGTCAACGACCTCAACACCGCCAAAGCCGAACTGGTCAAGGCCATCGACGAGATCAACCAGACCTCGCTCCAGCAGTTTCAGATCACGTTCGAACAGATCCGGAAGAACTTCGAGTACACCTTCCACACCCTGTTCGGCGGGGGCCGCGCCCACCTCGAGCTGATCCAGGCCGAGGATATTCTCGAGAGTGGCATCGAGATCGTGGCCCAGCCGCCCGGCACCAAGCTCAAGGGCATCACCCTGCTTTCCGGTGGCCAGAAAACCCTCACCGCCGTGGCGCTGCTCTTCGCCCTCTACATGGTGAAGCCCTCGCCGTTCTGCCTCCTCGACGAGTTGGACGCGCCCCTCGACGAATCGAACATCGGCCGCTTCACCGACCTGCTGCGCAAGTTCGTCAAGGACTCGCAGTTCATCATCATCACCCACAACAAGCGCACCGTCTCGGCCGCGCAGGCGATCTACGGGGTGACGATGGAGGAGCGGGGCGTCTCCAAGACGGTATCGATGCGCTTCAACGCGGATCGGGGCGAGGCGGAAGCCCCGGCGCCCAACCTCGCCGAATCGGTGCGCGGGGCACGCGTGCGGCCCGAGAACGCGGCGCCGGCCGGCACCCCGGCCTGATTCCCCGGGTGATGCGCGCGCTGCTGGCGAGGCTGCGGGGCCGCGCCCCCGCCGCGGCCTCCGCCGGCGCGGCAGGGGAGGCCCTCGCGGCCGAGACCCTCACGGCCAAGGGCTGGCGCGTGCTCGCCCGGAATTGGCGCAACCCCGCGGACCGCCGGGAGGAGCTGGACCTCGTCTGCGCGGACGGCGAGGTCCTCGTCTTCGTCGAGGTCAAGACGAGGGCGGTCGCCGCCCGCGTCCCGGGGTACTTCGCGGTGGACGCGCGGAAGAAGCGGGTGCTCCTCCGGGCGGCGCGCGCTTACCTCCGGGAGCTGCGCCGCCCTCCCCGCACGGTCCGCTTCGACGTCGTGGAGGTGACGCTGGGCGCGGCGGCCGGCGGCGGGACCGGGGGAGCGCCCGTCCTGCATTTCGAGAACGTGCCCCTCTTCCCACGCCACTTCCGCGGCACCTGACTCGCCGCCGCGGGTCCGTGGCCGGCCTCAGCGCGCGAGGGCGCGGTTGAGCGCGCTGACGATCGCCTTGATCGAGGCGAGCTCGATGTTCGTGTCGATGCCGGCGCCG
>JBMTAG010000061.1:0-21435 GCA_049428505.1 Opitutaceae bacterium
AGGGCATCGTGCACATCGTCGGTCCGGAGCAGGGCATCACCCAGCCCGGCACCACCATCGCCTGCGGTGACTCCCACACCAGCACGCACGGGGCCTTCGGCGCGGTCGCCTTTGGCATCGGCACGACCCAGATCCGCGACGTCCTCGCCACGCAGACGATGGCGCTCGGCAAGCTCAAGGTCCGGCGCATCAATGTCCGCGGGCGCTTGCGGCCCGGCGTCTACGCCAAGGACGTCATCCTCCACATCATCCGCGTCCTCGGAGTCAATGGCGGTACCGGCTACGCCTACGAGTACGGCGGCGAGGTCTTCGACCGTTTCTCGATGGAGGAGCGGATGACGGTCTGCAACATGTCGATCGAGGGGGGAGCCCGGGCCGGCTACGTGAACCCGGACCAGACCACCTTCGACTACCTGAAGGGCCGGCCGTACTCCCCGCAGGGCGCCGCGTGGGATGCCGCCGTCGAACGCTGGCGGGGCTTCGCCAGCGATCCTGGGTGTCACTACGACGACGTCGTGAACATCGAGGCGGCCGACATCGCGCCGACGGTCACCTGGGGCATCAACCCCGGGCAGGGCATCGCGATCACGGAATCCATCCCGGACCCGGCCCATGCGACCGCCGCCGACGAACGCGCCTCGATCGAGGAGGCGTTGGCGTACATGAAGCTCCAACCCGGCGCCGCGATCAAGGGGACCCGCATCGATGTCGCCTTCATCGGCTCCTGCACCAACGGCCGGCTGAGCGACTTCCGCGAGGTCGCCCGCCACGTCCAGGGACGCCGCGTCGCCCCCGGGGTCAAGGCGATCGCCGTCCCGGGCTCCCAGATCGTCGCCCTCCAATGCGAGAAGGAGGGCATCGACCAGGTGTTGCGCGATGCCGGTTTTGAGTGGCGCGGCGCCGGCTGCTCGATGTGCCTCGCGATGAACCCGGACAAGCTCATCGGCGACCAGCTCTGCGCCAGTTCCTCGAACCGCAACTTCAAGGGTCGCCAAGGGTCGCCCACCGGCCGCACGCTGCTGATGAGTCCCCTGATGGTCGCGGCCGCGGCCGTCACCGGGACCGTGGCCGACGCCCGCGAGGTCTTCGCCGTCAACTCCTGACCCTTCCGCTTATGGCCCTCGAGAAGATCACCGCCGTCACCGGTCGCGCCGTATGCGTCCCGGGTAATGACATCGACACCGACCGCATCATCCCCGCGCGCTTCATGAAATGCGTGACGTTTGATGGCTTGGGGGAGTTCCTCTTCCACGACGTGCGGAAGAATGCGGATGGCTTGGACCAGCCGCATCCGCTGAATGATCCGCGCTTCCGCGGCGCGACGATCCTGCTGTCGGGCGCAAACTTCGGCTGCGGCTCCTCGCGCGAGCACGCCCCGCAGGCGATCCAGAAGCACGGCTTCCGCGCCGTGGTCGCGGAGAGCTTCGCCGAGATCTTCTTCGGCAACTGCACGACGCTCGGCATCCCCTGCGCCGCCGCCGCCCGCGCGGACATCGCCCGCTTGGCCGCCGCCATCGAGGCGGATCCGGCGCTGGCGGTCACGCTGGACGTCGCGGCCGGGGAGATCCGCTTCGGCGGGCAATCCATCCGCGCCGAGGTCCGCCCCGCCGCCCGGGACGCCCTCATCCACGGCCGCTGGGACGCAATCGGGGAACTGCTCGAAGGGCTGCCCGCGGTGCAGGTCCTCGCGGCCCGCACGCCGTACCTCGCTGCCTGAGCCCCCTCAGGGGAAGGCTTCGCGCAGGTAGGCCACGACGTCGCGGATCGCCTGCGGCGGCAGCACGTTGCCCCACGGCGGCATCGGGTTCACCGCGGGCGGCACGGGTGAACGCCCTTCGGTGATGATGCGCGCCAGCTCCGCGTCGGACCGCGTCCGGATGCCCCGGGGGCCGGTGTAGTCGGGCGTTCCCGCCGCCGGTGAGCCCTTGCCGTCCGCCCCATGGCAGGTCGCGCAATGCAGGCGGTAGAGTTCCGCGCCGGCCCGCGCTTGGCCCGGTCTTAGGGGCGCCTCCGCGGCCAAGGCGAGCCGCGAGGGCCCCGCGGTGGTCGTGCCGTCGGTCAGCCGGTTCAGGGTGTAGTAGGAAATGCGGTTGAGCAGGCTTTCGCCCCGCGCGCTCTGCACCTCGGCGGCGACGGACAGTTCGTGGACGAAACCGGGCTGCAGTTCCGCAAGCTCCAGCTCCACCCGCCGGCCGTCCGGTGAGCGCCGCGCCGCCGTCACCGGGACCTCGGTCTCCTCGCGGCGCAGGGAGCCGTCGAGCGCGTGGTGGTCATACCGGAACCGCCGGGCCCGGTAGTGCCGCGCCTCGGCCGCCGCCGCGCCCATCGGTTCGGTGAAGGTCAGGACAAACCCGCGCTCCGCCAGCCGCTGGGTGAGGATCTCGACGGGGGCGTTGCCGTCCCAGCGGATGCGCTGCAGCCCCTCGTTCCCGCCGGTCGGCATCCAGCCGCGGACGGTCTGGCCGACGTACAGGGCGCCGTCGGGGCCGAACGCCTGCCGCATCCCGCCGAGCCGCAGGCCCTGCCCGCGGAGAAACGGGAACGCCGCCCCCTGGTATGCTCCGCCGACCCGCTCGAGGTCGATGCGCATCAGGACGGCGGAGACGTCGCCGAGGAAAACCTGACCGGTGAACGGGCCGAACTTGCCGCCGGTCTGATCCCAGACGGGCTGACCGGGCGAGGTGCCCATCAGGCCCCGCGGAAGGTAGACCGCCGGCGGCCGGCGCAGCCGCGAGACCTCCGCCGCCGACAACCGCTGATCCCGGAACTCGGGATGCCACTTCAGGCTGTCGGGATGCCCATGGAAGGCCCCGCGCTCGACGTGGATGAGGACCGACGTGGGCACCCATGCGCCGGCGCAGTCGCTGATGAAGAGTTCGTCGTCCGGACTGAGTCCCAGGCCGAGCGGCTGGCGAAAGCCGGAGGCGTACGGGCGGAAGGTGCCTTCCGGGCCGATCTGGAACGCCCAACCCTGGAACTCCGCCACGGAACGGTGGCCATCCGGCACCGCGCCCGGTCCGGTCCACGGCAGGTACTGCTCCGTGCGCAACGGCCCCCGCGTCCAAGGCAGCTCAACCCCGCGCCCGAAGGAGCAGAGCCCGGAGGAGACGTAGAAGTTGCCCGCCCGGTCGCGGACGAGGCCATAAGAGAACTCGTGGTAGCTTCCGGTGATGCCCCAGTGGTCGGCCACGGTGGTCCGGACCTCCGCGACCCCGTCCCCGTCGAGGTCGCGCAACCGCGTGAGCTCCGGCCGTTGGATGACAAACACGTCCGTCTCGTCCACCGCCACCACTCCGAAGGGCTCGTGGAGGCCCTGCGCGAGCCGGCTCCACCGCTCGCCGCCCGCGAACCGGATCCATACCTCCCCGCGGCGGTTCGTCACGACGAGGCTGCCGCGGGGCGTGAAGGCCACGCCGGAAACCTCGGGGATCATCATCCGCGGCAAGGGCACCGTCTCGACCCGGTACGGGGTGCGTCGCAGCGGGGGCAACCGTACCTCGCGGCTCACGGCGGCCCCCGCGCCCACCTCGAGTCGGAACGTCGCTTCCTCGTGGTCCGGCGCGGTCACCCACACCTCGTACGCGCCGGGGGGCAGGGCGACCTGGAAGGCGCCGTCGGTTCCGGCGCGTTGGAGGACTTGGCTGTTCTCCCGACCCGTCAGTGCCGCTCCTTCCACGCGCACCTGTGCGAACCGGACCGGACCACCGCCTTCGCTCACGACCTGGCCGGTGAATCGGGCAGGGGAGGGGACCGCCGCGCCCGCCCAGGCCCCGGCCAGCGCCAAGAGGATTCCGAACCCCGGGCGCTTCATCGGGGCGCCTCCCCGTCCGTGCGCCGCAGTCGCACCGTGAATTCTCCCGCCGCCTCGCCGACGAAACCCGCATGGTCCGCCTCCCGGCGTGCGCCGCTCACTTCGATGACCACGCCGGCTTGCGGGACGAGCCGGAGCCAGAGGGGAGACGCCCCGGGTCCCACCTGGAACCGGCGGAGGAGGCTCCGGCCGTCCGGCGCCGCCGTCAGGCGTTCCGTCACGGTGCGTCCCGCGACGAGAGAGTGAAACTCCGGCGCGCCCTCCCGCTCGGTGTGACCGCGGAACTGCCACGCCGCGGCGGCCCCACCGGGCTGGCGGCGCCACGCCGGTTCCGCGGATTCGCGGTACCAGACGGGGCCGTCAAGGCGGGCGGGCGCGCCCTGCTTGGTCAGCCACCGGGGCCGGAGGTCCGCGAATTCGCCGGCCCAGAGGTAGTTGAGCCCGCCCCGGACCGGGTCGAGGCAGGCGCCCACACCCTCGGGCAAGGTGAGCGCGAACGAACCCGGATGCGCGTCCGGCAGGACCGTGCGTTGGAGTTGGGCCGTCGCGCCGGGAACGGGTCGTCCCGCCGCCCACCACACCGCCTGCGCGACGAGCCGGCGCGTCCCCGCCTCGGGCCACGTGGCCGGAGATACGGCCGCGAGGTGGACCACGCGGTGCGCGGAGCCCTTGCGGATCCACGCGAGCGGGGTCGTGGCTTCGCCCGCCGTTGCCTCCTGCAGCACAAAGGTGTCGGCCGCCAGTGCGCTCCAGCGGCAGAGGTCCGCTGCAACGGGTGGTTCGGCCACCCCGGAGGTGATGGGGTGGCCGTAGTCGCTGAGCACCGTGGGTGCGGCGCCCGGGGCGAAGGGTTCCCCGGGAGCGGCCCCGAGGAGTTCGCTTAATTCCTTGGCGCCTCCGCTCCATGCGGCCGGGTCGGCCCCCAGGACGACGAGCCCGGGTCGGCGGGTGCGGAAGCGGGCGAGGGCGGCGGAACCAGCGGCTCCCGGCCCCCGCCACACGATCGCGACCTCGGGGTCATCGGCGGGCTCGACGATCGTGAACGCGGCAAGCGCCGGGGCGATCGCGCCCGCGGCGGCGGCCGAATCAGCGAACACGACGACGCGCGGTGGCTTGGGCAACGGCTCCGCAGCGGAACCGGCCACGAGCCAGGCGACCAGGCCGGCCGCGAGCCGGAAGCTGGAGCGGAGGTGGGTGGCGCGGAGACGAACGAAGGGGAGCAGACGCAGCAACATCCGCGGGTCTTAGGGGCGGGTCGTTTCCGGACTCGCCGCCAAAATGAGGCGACCGAAGCGGTCCGGGGTATGGAAGGAGGGCTTCGGCGTGAGGGCCTGCGCCCATTGGCTGTACTGCGGATTGGTGCGGCCGCCGTGCCGGTTAAGGTTCATCCGCATCACGGTGCCGGGGCGCGGGGGTGTCGCGGGCGCGTGCGCGGCGAAGTTGCGCCACGGGATCGCGACTTCGACCCGCCAGACCCGATCCTCGTCGGCATCGTCATTGAGGGTGCCCTCGTAAGATCCGGCCAGCACCACTCCCTCGGCGTCCCACCGGGGGGCGCGGGGTTGCTTGGGGCCGTGGGGGCGGAAGTTGTCGAGCAGCCCGCCGATGACGTTGAACTCGAGGTTGAAGTACACGTCCGGCTTCGCGGGGTCCGGCATGAGCATCAGTTCGACGCAGTCGTCCTCGGGGATGCGGCCGTCGCGCGCGGTGTGTCGGGCGGTGATGTGGCGGTCGTCGCATTCGAAGGCGAGGTAGAGGTGGGTGTCGTCCCAGAGGAGGCGCGCGCGGGTCTGCTCGCGGCGGCCCTCCCGGTGCCACGGGAAGACAAAGTCCCCGGCGAGCGGGGCCGTGGCCCACGCGGGGTCGTTGAGACGGCCGTCGATCCGCGGAGGAGTGGCGGTACGCGGGGCGCGGTACTCGGGCAAGGGAGGGGAGGCGGCGGCGAAGGCCACGAGGAGGGGCAGGAACGCCAAGGTGGGGCGCATGAGAAATGACCGCAGACCGGGATGGGTGGAACTCCGGACGCCGGCCGGATGAAGATCCGGGATCCCCGCCATTTAAAGGTTTTTCCTTGGTGAGCCCGGCTGCGGGAGTTGAGTCCGCCCATGTCCGTGCCCTCCCGCCGCCTGCTCCTGCTCCTGACTCTCGCCCTCGCTCCGATCACGCACCTGCGTGCGCAGCTTAGCTTCACCTTCGACTACTCGCTGGACTCGGGGTTCTTCAGCGGGGCGAACGCGGGCCGGCGGCTCTACCTGGAGGCAGTCGGCAGCTACGTGAGCCAGTTCCTCACGGCCACCAGCCTCGCGGGCATCACGGTGGGCGGAAGCAACACGTGGACCGCCCAGTTTACCTCGCCGTCCAATCCGGCGACGACCCACTCGGTGACTGACCTGTCGGTGGCCGCCAACGCGGTCGTGGTTTACGTCGGCGCCGCGGGGCTCGGCAGTTCGGTCCTGGCGCAGGCGATCCTGCCCGGGATCACCGCGAGCGGGGAGGAGGGCTGGGCCAGCAACACCGTGCTCAAGCGGACGGAAGGCGCCAGTGTCTACACCCGGGCCAGCGTGGCGGCGCTCTCCTTCAACTCGTCGACCAATTGGTTCTTCGATTCCACGCCGCTGGCGAACAGCAGCTTCGCCGGTCAGTACGACTTCTTCTCGGTGGCGGCGCACGAACTCCTCCATGTCCTGGGCTTCGGCGACACCCGGGACGGATCGGGTTGGGATCGGAATCTCTACCTGGGCAAATTCGCCGGGGGGCGGAGTCTCGAGGAAAAGACCGACATGCCTAACGGCATCCCGCTCAACGCGGGCGGCGATCACTGGGCGGCGAACACGCTGAGCTTCTCCACCCGCGACGGCGCGGTGCAGGAGACGCTGATGGATCCGGATATCGCGGCGGGCGTCCGCAAGTACGTGACCTCCCTCGATCTGCGGGCGCTGAACGACATCGGCTACGCGGCGATGCTCACCGCGGTGCCGGAGCCCTCTGCATACGCCCTCGGGGCCGGGATCTTCTGCCTGATCTGGGTCTGGTTCCGCCGCCGGGGTCAGAGCTGAGAGCAGGCGGCCGGCACGAGGAAGCGCGCGGTGTTGCGCGAGGTGTTGTTCGCCCAGCGGGGATCGTCCTTCATCTTCACCCAGCGCGGGTCGGGACCGAACTTCTTCCAGCCCGCAAGGTGGGCCTCGAGGGTCGCGCCGCAGGTGATGTAGCGCAGGTGGGGCAGGTTCGGGCCCGCGAGCGCCTGACCGAAGAACAGCGGGTTCATCCCGAGGTCGCGCATCAGCTGGGTCTCACCCTCGTCGAACATCGCCATCTTGCTCAGGGCCTTGAGCTCGCTGTGGCTCTCGTAGTCGCGCATCTCGAACACGCGTCCCGGCGCCTTCGCCTTCGAGAAGGCCGGGATCTCCATCCGCGGCATGCTCGCGAATGCGCGCAGGAACCAGGTGTCGATGCGCTCGAAGGCCGGCTTCGCCTTCTCCACCTGCAGGTAGGCGGCCCCGGCGGCCTGCAACTGCGGGTCGCTGACCAGATCCGCGCTCACCGCGTGGAACGACTCGAGGGTCGCGTGCGGGATCAGCACCCAGAGGGGGCTGTCCGCGATCGGCTCGGAGGTGCCCTTGGGTTTGTCGACCTTGATCTCGGAGAAGACGCCGACCGGTCCGACGTTGCGGCGGGCGAGGGCGGGCAGGAGGGCCTCGGCGAGGTAGGCCTCGACCGGCGCGCGGGGGGCGCTCGCCTTCAGTCGGGTGTCGGCCTTCAGGTGGTAGCAGCGGACCTCGTAGAACTCGCGGCCGGCGGTGGCGGCGGCGCGGGCGGGGCGGGTCGAGGTGGCGAGGGCGGCGGCGGTGGCCATCGAGGAGGTCAGGAAGGTGCGACGGGAGGAAGGCATAGGGGCGGAGGGAGCCTCGGGGGCGTTCCCGCGGCTGGCAATCCCGGAGCGCGCGGAGAATTGCATCGCGCGAGGGCCGCGGGGCGTTTTTCACTCCCGGACCTTCCCTTATGTCCTCCCCCCTCTCGATCGCATTCATCGGCCTCGGCGTGATGGGCCGGAGCATGGCCGGCCACCTCCTCCGCGCCGGTCATCACCTGCACGTCCATAATCGCACGCCGGCCAAGGCGGCGGAGCTGCTGGCCGCCGGCGCGACGTGGCACGATTCCGCCGGGTCGGCGGCGGCCGCGGCGGATGCGGTGATCACGATGCTCGGCTTTCCCTCCGACGTGGAGTCGAGCTACCTCGGGGCCGGCGGAATCGTCGAGCGGGCGCGGCCGGGAGCGCTGCTGATCGACATGACCACCTCGAGTCCGGTGCTCGCGCGCCGGATCGCGGCCGCGGCGGCCGCGCGCGGGCTGGCCGCGCTCGACGCGCCAGTGTCCGGGGGCGACCTTGGGGCGCGGGAGGCGCGGCTGGTCATCATGGTCGGAGGCGAGGAGGCCGCCTTTGCCCGGGCGCAGCCCTTGTTTGAACTGATGGGCAAGAACATCGCCCGGCACGGTGCCGCCGGGGCGGGCCAGCATTGCAAGATGGCCAACCAGATTGCCGTTGCGGTGGGGATGGTCGCCTGGGTGGAGGCCCTCGCCTACGCGCGGCGCGCCGGCCTCGATCCGGCGGCCGTCCACGCGAGCATCAGCGGCGGCGCCGCCGGCAGCTGGGCGCTGACCAACCTCGCCCCCCGCGCGCTGGCCGGCAATTACGCCCCGGGCTTCTACGTGAAGCATATCCTCAAGGACATGCGCATCGCCCTCGACAGCGCCGCGGAGCTCCAGCTCGACCTCCCCGGACTCGCGGTCGCCCGCCGGCTCTACGACGAGGTCGCCGCGCGCGGGCTCGACGAGTGCGGCACGCAGGCCCTGTACCAGCTTTACACCTCCAGCTGAACCATGCGCCTCTCCCCTGACTTCCGCCGCCGTGCCCTCGCCGGGGAATGGCTCACCGGTACCTTCCTCAACCTCGGTTCCCCGATGACGGTCGAGATCGCCGGTCTGGCCGGCTTCGACTGGCTCCTCATCGACCACGAACATGGCCCGGGTGGCGAGGATCTGCTGCTGCACCAGTTGCACGCTGCCGCCGCCACGCCCGCCTTTCCCGTCGTGCGGATCGCCCACAACGAGCCTGCGCGCTTCAAACGCGTGCTCGACGCCGGCGCCAGCGGGGTGATGGTGCCCTACGTTAACACCGCGGCCGAGGCGCGCGCGGCCGTTTCCGCGATGCGCTACCCGCCCCACGGCACCCGGGGCGTCGCCAAGTTCAACCGGGGCGCCGGTTTCGGCGGCGACTTCGAGGAGTATTACCTCCACGCCCACGAGCGTCTGCTCGGGGTGATCCAGATCGAGACCCCGGAAGCGGTCGCCAACGCCGAGGCGATCGCGGCGGTGGACGGCGCGGACGTGCTGTTCGTGGGCCCCACGGATCTTTCCTACAACCTCGGGATCCGGGATCAGCTGGAACATCCCGAGTTCACCGCGGCCCTGCGCCAGGTGGCCGCCGCGGCCCGCCGTCACGGCAAGGCCGCCGGGATCTTGGTGCATCAACCGGCCCTCGTGCCGAAGGTGCGGGACATGGGCTACACCTTTACCGCCCTCGGCAGCGATGGCGGCGCCGCGCGCGCGGGCCTCCTCGGTTTCCTCGCGGGGCTCCGCGCCACCTGATCCGACGATGCGTATCACCGAAATGCACATCACCCCCATCGCGCTGGGGGATCCGCCGCTGCTCAATGCCGCCGGGTTGCACGCGCCCTACTGCCTCCGCACGGTGGTCGAATTGCGCACGGCGGACGGCCTGAGCGGCCTCGCCGAGGTTCCCGGCAGCGTCGCGGTGGATGCCGCGCTCGCGGCGGTGCGCGAGGCGGTCCTCGGCGCGGATCCGCGCAACTGGCAGGCGCTCCGCCAGCGCCTTGCCGACCGGGGGGCGCCCGAGGCCTCTGCCGCCCGCGGGGACAAGCCGTGGGACGGCCGCACCCGGGTGCAGGTCTTCAGCGCGCTCGACGTGGCCTGCCTCGACCTGCAGGGCCAAGCCTATGGGGTGCCGGTGGCCCAGTTGCTCGGCGGCGTGGTGCGCGAACGCGTGCCCTATTCCGCCTACCTGTTCTACAAGTACGAGGGCGCCGGCGGCGAACTTGGCTTCGGCACCGATCCCGCGGCCACGGGGTGGGCTGCCGCCCGCCAGCAGGCGGCGCTGGATCCGGACGGGATCGTGGCGCAGGCGGAAGCGATGATCGCCGCGTTCGGGTTCGCCTCGATCAAGCTCAAGGGCGGCGTCTTCGAGCCCGCGCAGGAGGTGGCCGCGATGCATGCCCTGCGTCGCCGGTTCGGGGCCGGGGTGCCACTCCGCCTCGACCCGAACGCGCTCTGGACCGTCCCGACGTCCATCCGCTCGGGCCAGGAGCTGGAGGGCGTGCTCGAGTACCTCGAGGACCCGTGCCGCGGCCAGGAGGCAATGGCAGAGGTGCGGCGCGCCCTGCGCCTGCCGCTCGCCACGAACATGTGCACCACTTCCTTTGACGACCTGCCGGGCAGCATCCGTTCGGGCTCGGAGGACATCATCCTGACCGACCACCACTATTGGGGCGGCCTGCGGGCCTCGATGGAGCTGGCGGCGCACTGCCGCACCTTTGGCCGCGGCGTCTCGATGCATTCCAACAACCACGCGGGCATCTCCCTTGCCGCGATGACCCATTTGGGTGCCGCGATGCCCAACCTCTCCTACGCCCTCGACACGCATTACCCTTGGCAGTGGGAGGAGATCGTCGTCGGCGGCCGCCTGCGGATCGAGGACGGTTGCGTCACCCTCCCCCGTGAACCCGGCCTCGGGGTCCGCCTCGACCGGGCCGCCCTGGCGCGCGCCCACGCCGCCTACGTGCGCTGCGGGCTCCGCGAGCGCAACGACGAGATCGAGATGCGCAAGAAGGTCCCGGGCTGGACCTTCCAGGCGACCCGCTGGTGACCATGAGCGCCCTGCCGCAACGCTTCTCCGGGCGCACCGCGCTCGTGACCGGCGGTGGCTCCGGCATCGGCCGCGCCATCGCGCTGCGCCTCGCCGCCGAGGGCGCCGAGACCTGGATCCTCGAGTCGCGACCCGAGGCCGCCTCCGCCGTCGCGCAGGAGATCCGCGCGGCGGGTGGTCGCGCGGAGACCGTGACCGCGGACGTCACCGACACCAATGCGATGGCGGCCGCCCTCGCGGCGCCGCCGCGGTTGGATATCCTGGTGAACAACGCCGGCATCAGCCACGTGGGTGACGTTCTCGGGACCGCGCCGGCGGACCTCGATCGCCTCTACGCCGTGAACGTCAAGGGCGTCTACCACGGGCTGCACTTTGGCGTCCCCCGGCTGCTGCAGGCGGGGGGAGGGGTGATCTGCAACCTCGCGTCCGTGGTGTCGAAGATCGCCCTGCCGCAGCGCTTCGCCTACGGGATGACGAAGGGTGCCGTGCTGGCGATGACCCTCTCCGTCGCCCGCGATTACGTGGACCGCGGGATCCGGGCCAACTGCGTCTGCCCCGCGCGCGTGCACACGCCGTTCGTCGACGGCTTCGTGGCCAAGCACTACCCGGGCGAGGAGGCGGCGACCCTCGCGCGACTGGCGGCGGCGCAACCTTTGGGGCGGATGGGGCAACCCGAGGAGGTCGCGGCGCTCGTGGCCTTCCTCTGTTCCCCGGAGGCGGCCTTCATCACGGGATCCGCCTACGACATCGACGGGGGCGTGACGCTCCTACGGTGAGAGGAGGGCGGGGGCCTGGGGGTGCCGCGGGTCCAGTTCGAGGACGCGACGGGCGGCCGCGGCGGCTCCGGCCCGGTCGCCTTGTTGGCGGAGGATGGTGGCGCGAGCGTACGGGTAATCCGGGACGCGGGGCGCCAGTTGCTCGGCGGTGGAGAGGGCCGCGATCGCCTCGGCGCTGCGCGCGGTCTGGTGCAGAAGCAGGCCGAGGTTGTACCACGCGCGGTCGAAACGCGGATTCCGTCGTACCGCCTCGCGCAGGGCGAGCTCGGCGTCGGGAAACTGGCGGGCACCCGCGTAGGCGAGGGCCGCGTTGAAGGCAGCGTCCGGGTCGGCCGGGTTCAGCTGGGCGGCCCGCCAGAGGGAGGCGGCCGCCTCGCCGGGGCGGCCCAGCTCGTTGAGCACGATCCCCAGCGTGTCGTGGAGGCCGGGTGAATTCGGATCCCAGGTCACCGCCTGACGAAGGGAGGCTTCGGCCTCGGCCGTCCGACCGCGGTTGAAGAAGTCCTGCCCGAGCCGCATCCGGCCCGCCGGCTGGTCGGCGCTCGCCGCGAGGTAAGTGTCGAGCTCCTGCCGGATGCGGGAGCCTGCGGGCAGTTCCGGGGAGAGCGGCCACGCCGCGTCGAGGCGGACGAGCCGGACCGGATCATTGAGCATCGGCCGCAGGACCTCGTTCTGGCCCGGGACGCCGGAGAGGACCTGAACGGCGGCGGAACGCACCATCGGGTCGGCGTGGTTGAGGTGTTCCTTGGCCACCGCCGGCACGCGGGAATCGCGGGTGGCCTGGCCGCGGGTCAGCAGCAGGAGTGTGGCGCGCCAGGCGGGGACATCCTCGCTGGCGATGAACTCCAGCAGGCGGTCGAGGGATCCGGGCTGACCGGCCTGCGCGGCCGCGACCACGCGGGTGCGCTGGCGCTGCCGGTTGTCGAGCTTGGGACCGTACCACTTCTCGGCGTGTTCAATCGCCCAATCCACCGAGCGATCAGTGTGGCAGCGGTTACAGGCGTTCGGGATCCCGAGTTCCTTGGTCAGCAGCGGGTCCGGTTTGATGAAGCCGTGATCGTGCCGCGGGTCGCGCTGCATGTAGGTCGTCCGCGGCATATGGCATTCGACGCAACGGCCCCCGGTGCTGCCCGGCAGGTGGTGCGAGTGCGCGACCGGATCGATCACGGGCGCGTTGCCGCGCGGGGAGGGGCCATGACACTGGAGGCAGAGCGAGTTGTCCTGCACGGGGAGCTTGGTCTTGCCGCTGTGGGCGTCGTGGCAGTCGAGGCAGGTCACCCCCGCCTTGCCGCCCATCCGGCTGGTGAGGAGCGAGGTATAGTTGAAATCCTCGTCGCGCACCTGGCCGTCGGGGTAGAAGACGTTCGCCTCGGTCGGCAGGGTGAGCCGGTAGTGGTCGTGGTAGGAGCCGCCGGGCTCAAGGCGGCCGGTGAGGAGTTCGTTGCGCGCGTGGCAGGGGGCGCAGGTTTCCTGGGCACGCTGGAGTTCGGCGGCGGTCGCGCCCGGTCCGCGGCCGCCCGGGGGCGAGGGGCGGGGCTTGAAGTGGGACTCCGGCAGGTCGCCGTGGCATTGGTAGCAGCCGACTCCTTGCTCCCGGAAGGTGGTGCGGTAAGTGTCGGTGGTGAGGTCGTAGTTCTTCCGGTAATCGGTGAGGTGGCAGTGGGCGCACATCGAGTTCCAGTTCATCCCGCGCCCCCGCCAGTGGCCCCACTCGCCCGGGCGGCGCCGTTCGTCCGCGAAGACGTTGAACCACTCCTGGCGGTGGGGATCCCACGCCAGCTCCGCGGCCTGATAGGCGCCGCGCTCGCCCGGGACCACGTACTGGAACAGCGGGGTGTGGCCGATGACGAAGTCCGCCGCGTAGGTGTGGCCCGGACTCCCATCGGTCCGGCGCTCGGTGAAGGTCGGTTTTCCGTCCTGCCAGCTCACCGCGTAGTCGACGCCGTGGAGCGAGAACTGCTGCGGTTGGCCCACGGCGGCCGCGTCCGCCTGGGCGTCCACCCCGCGGTGCGCGAGGGCGTGGTGCGAGCCGGCCCAGTCGCGATAGATGTCCTCGTGGCAGGTGCGGCAGTCGGCGGACTTGGCGGGCACCGTGGCGACAGCGGCCGGGGGCGCGGCGGAGGGCGAGGATTTGCCGCAGCCACCGGTGGCGCCCGCGAAGAGGCCAGCCAGCGCCGCGGTCCCGGCCAGGAGCAGCGCGGCGCGGAGGCGGGCGGGAGTGGGGCGGACGGGCATGGCGCAGCGGAGGCAAAGGTGCGGCGCGGAGGGAGGCAAGCGAACGCGATGCCAATGGAATCGCCATCCGCCGCCTCCGCGGCCACGGTGGGGGATGCAACTTGACCTGGCCGCCCTGCCCGCGCGTGAGGCCCACGCGTGGATGATCTCCACCATCTTGCCCCGGCCCATCGCCTGGGTCTCCACCGTGGCGACCGATGGACGGCCGAACCTCGCGCCGTTCTCTTATTTTCAGGCGGTCTCGGCCCGCCCGCCGCTCCTGATGTTCGTGGCGGCCAACACCCGGGACGGGCTGCCGAAGGACACGCTCCGCAACCTCCGCGACGTGCCGGAGTTCATCGTCCATCTGGTGCCGTTCGACCAGGCCGAGGCGATGAACGCCACGGCCGCCCCGCTGCCGTACGGCGAAAGCGAGTTTGCCCATGCCGGCGTTTCCGCGGTGCCTGCGGCCCGGGTCCGCCCCCTCCGGGTCGCCGCGGCCCCCGTCGCCTTCGAGTGCGCGGTCGAGCGAGTGCTGGCCTTTGGCGAAGGTCCAGGGGCGGCAAATGTGGTCTTTGGCCGCATCCTGCTCACGCACGTGCGCGAGGACGTGCTCGGGCCCGATGGTCGGCCGGACCCGGCGCGGCTGGACCTCGTGGGCCGCCTCGGCGGCGAGGCCTACGCGCGCACCCGCGATGTCTTCACGGTGGCGCGGCCGGACGGCGCACCCTGACGCCCCCCCTGACTGACGTCAGCAGGCCAACCCGCGGTTCAGCCGCGGCGGGCGACCCAGAACCGGCACTCGTCGGAGAATTCCCGGACCGCCCGCGATTCGCGCGCCACTTCCCGGCGGAGGGCGTCGAACACGGGCTCCCAGCCGGTGGCGGCCAGATCCGCGAGGATTTCGGGGCGGTCGGGCAGGTGCATGAAGGTGCGGCCGGTATCGTCCTCGAAGTAACGGTCGCCAAACTCCACCAGCCGCGGATCCTGCCGCCCCTCGCTCCAGCGCTGGGCCTCGAGCCGCCAGAGCGCCCGCTCCTGGGGCGAGACATCCCGGTCGTGGGTGGTGAAGAGCAGGGTCGCTCCCGCCCGGCAGGCGGCATGCAGCCCGGTGAGGGCGCGGCGGCGGTGCTCGCGGCCCGGGATCTGCATCAGGCCGTTGAAGGGGAAGAGCGCGCCGGCGACGCGCTCCACTTTCGCCGCGGCCAGGGCGGGTGCCAGCCGGGTGGCGTCCGCCTCCAGAAAGCGGATCGATTCCGCGCCCCGCTCCGCGGCCAGACTCCGGGCCTGGTCGAGCAGTTCCACCGCGAAGTCGAAGGCGGTGAGACGTCGATAGCCGAGCTGCCAGAGGCCGAGCGTGACCCGGCCAGCACCACAGCCGGCCTCGAGGAGTGGGGCTTCCCGGTCCGGGAAGAAGCGCTCGATCAGCCGCCGCTCCGAGGCCCAGAGGCCGAGCCCGTGGGCGGCGCGGGTATAATGCAGCACCGCCGGCAGATCGTTGAAGTCCGCGCGGACGGTGGCGGCGGTGATCCGGGCCACGTTCAGGCAGTGCGGCGGCGCCAGGCCGCGATGAACATCCCGTTCGCCTCCAACTCCTGCGGCCACAGGGTCACGCTCGCCGGCCCGTCGGCTAATCCAAACAACGGGGTCGGCTCCAGTTCCGGATGGGCGGCACCGAAGGCCGCCGCCTGTTCCGTGGTTTCGCGACGCGGGAGGGTGCAGACCGCGTAGACGAGGCGCCCACCGGGCCGCAGCGCGGCGACGACGCGCTCGAGCAGGGCGCGCTGCAGAGTGGCCAACTCGCCGACATCCGCGGGACCCGTGGTCCAGCGGGCGTGCGGATTACGCTGCCAGGTGCCTACGCCGCTGCACGGGGCATCGAGCAAAATGCCGTCGAACTTGGTCTTGGTGGGCAGGCGCGTCCCGCCATCCCACGCGGCGACGCGGAAGTTGAAGACGCCCGCCCGGGCGGCGCGGCGCCGGAGGGTCGCGAGGCGGCGGGCATTGCGATCGGTGGCCCAGAGCAGCCCCTTGTTCTGCATCAGGTCCGAGAGGTGCAGCAGCTTGCCACCCTCGCCGGCGCACACGTCCCACCAGGTCTCGCCCGCGCGGGGCGCGCACGCGTGCCCGACCAGCTGGGACGCGAGGTCCTGGATTTCAAAGGCCCCGCGGTGAAACGCGGGCGTGAGGAACAAGTCCTGCGCGCCACCGTAGCGGAGGGCGTCCGGCGCCCGGTCCGAGGCGCGGCAGTCCCCCAATTCCCGGGCCAAGCGGGCTCCGGTGCCGGGACGGGCGCGCAGCCAGAGGACGGGTTCACGCTGGAGCTGTCGCAAAAACTCCGCGGGCACGTCCATCTCGTCCCGCAGCCATGGGGGCACGGCGCGGGCGGCGAGGGTCTCGGGCTTGACCGCGCGCGGGTCGGCGTCGAACCGGGCCTGCAGCTCGAGGGCGGCGGCGACCTGGCGCTGCAGGGAATCGCGGTCGTTCAGCCATTCGCGCCACCGGCAGGCGGCGAAGACCGCGCGGCTGATCGCGCGGCGCTCGCGGCCGCCCAGCCGGCCGGAATCCGCGAGGTGGCGGCGGAGGACCGCATCGGCCGGGAATTCGCCGGTGACTCCGGCGAGGACGCGCGCGGCGTGGTTGAGGATGGCGGATTCGTGCATCAAAAAGCCAGCCGGCGGGCGGTCACGACCGGCGCTTCCAGCGGCGGTCTTCCTTCAACTCGAGCCGCCGCGTCTCCACCAGCACGCCCGCGACGGCGGGGTGGGCGCGGAGTTCCTGGAAGGACGCGGCGTTGATCTTCCAGGTGAGCGCCGGGCTCGCCTCCGCCACCGGGGTGAAGCGATCCGGGAAGGCGAAGGCGAACTCCACGCGGGTGTCCCCGACCTGACGATCGATGGTCGCGCGAAGGCGGGTGAGGAAGTCGGGCGTGCCCGGGGCCTCGGGGCGCAGCAGCCAGGTGACCTTGCTGACGAGCGCCGCGACCTGGCCGTCGAGCGGGTAGCATTCCTTGACGTTGAGGCGCGCGCCCTCGGCGTTGACCAGCACGTTGCCCTGCACGAGCACGAGCGCGTTTTCCGCGAGGCACTGGCCGTAGGCGGCGTAGGCGTCGGCAAACAGGTTCAGCGCCAGGGTGGCGCGGCGCGTGGCGAGGGTGAAGGCGACCCAGGGGCGGTTGTCCTTCTTCGCCAGCTTCTTCACCAGGCTCCCGGCGATCCCGCAGAGGCGGAACTCGGTGCGGTCCGCCTGCTGGAGCAAGGCCTCCGGCGCGCAGGTGTCGATCGCCTCGGTCAGTCCCGCATAGGCCTCGAGGGGGTGGCCGGAAACGTAGAAGCCGAGGAGTTCCTTTTCGAATGCGAGTTTCTCCGCGGGGGGGAAGTCCTCGGCCGGCGGCTTGGCCCGGGCGGCGGAGCGGCCGGGCGCGGGCGTGGCGGGGGCGGGTTCGCCGCCGAGGAGGTCGAGGAAGCTGTGCTGCCCGGCGGCGCGGTCGCGGGCCGCCGGGGCGGCCGCGGCGGCGAGGGCTCCGTCGATGCCGTCGAAGAGCGCCCGCCGGGGGGCGCCGGCGTAGTCGAACGCGCCCGTCTTCACGAGATGCTCCAGCACGCGCTTGTTGATCGCGCGCCCGTCGATCCGCCGCGCGAAGTCCTCGAAGTCCCGGTACGACCCGCCCTGCTCGCGTTCCGCGATGATCTGCTGCGCGGCCAGCTCGCCCACGCCCTTGATCGCCGCCAGCCCGAAGCGGATCCGCTCGCCGACCGGGGTGAAGGTCTCGCGCGACTCATTCACGTCCGGACCAAGCACCGTGATGCCCATCGCGCCGGCCTCGGCGACGAAGTGGGCCACCTTGTCCGCGTTGCCGAGTTCCGCGGTGAGCACCGCCGCCATGAACGCCACCGGGTGATTGGCCTTGAGGTACGCGGTCTGGTAGCTCACCAGCGCGTAGGCCGCCGAGTGCGACTTGTTGAAGCCGTAGCTGGCGAACTTGTTCAGCAGGTCGAAGATCTCGTTCGCCTTGCGCTCGTCGATGCGGTTCACCCGCCCGGCCCCCTCGACGAACTTCAGGCGCTCCTTGGCCATCGCCTCGGCGTCCTTCTTGCCCATCGCGCGCCGCAGCATGTCGGCGCCGCCGAGCGTGTAGCCCGCGATGATCTTGGCGCACTCCATCACCTGCTCCTGGTAGACGATGATGCCGTGCGTCTCCTGCAGCGACTGCTCGAGCAGCGGGTGCGGGTAGGAGACGCTCGCCGGGTCCTTCTTGCCGCGGGCGTAATCGGGGATGAACGCCATCGGGCCGGGACGGTAGAGGGCGCAGATGGCGTTGATGTCGTCGATGTTCGAGACGCCCACCTGGCGACACGCATTCTGCATCCCCGGCGACTCGAGCTGGAAGACGCCCACCGTGCGGCCCGCGTTGAGGAGGGCGTAGGTCGCGGGATCGTCGAGCGGGATCGTCTCGATGTCGAAGGCCGGATCCGCTCCGCGGCGGATGTGCGCCACCGCGTCGGCGATCACGGTGAGCGTCTTCAGCCCGAGGAAATCCATCTTCAGCAGGCCCAGCTTGCCCACCGCGTTCATGTCGAACTGCACCGTGATGTCGCCCTCCTGCAGCGTGAGCGGCACGAACTCCTCGAGGGGCTGATCGGTGATGATGATGCCGGCGGCGTGCTTGCCGGTGTTGCGCACCATTCCCTCCAGCACGCGCGCCTGATCCATGATGCGCTTGGCGACGGGATTCCGTGCGACCTCGTCCCGGAGCTCCGCGCTCTTGGTGATCGCGTCCTCCAGGGTGATGTTGAGTTCGTCCGGCACCATCTTGGCCAGGCGGTCGGCCTCGGCGAAGGGCAGGTTGTGCACCCGCGAGACGTCGCGGATGACCATCTTCGCCCCGAGGGTCCCGTAGGTGATGATGTTGGCGACGCACTGCTCGCCGTACTTGCGGCGCACGTAGTCGATGACCTCGCCGCGGCGCCGCATGCAGAAGTCGATGTCGAAGTCGGGCGGGGAGACGCGCTCCGGATTGAGAAAGCGCTCGAAGAGCAGGCGGAACCGGATCGGGTCGAGGTTGGTGATCCCCAGCAGGTAGGCGACCAGGCAGCCGGCGCCGGAGCCGCGGCCGGGGCCCACCGGGATGCCCTGCGCCTTGGCCCAGGCGATGAAATCCCAGACCACGAGGAAATAGTCGACGAACCCGGTCACCCCGATGATCGCCAGCTCGAACTCGAGTCGGACCACAAGCTCCTCGTCCCGCGTGAGCCCGGAATAGTCGGGCGCCTGCGGCTTCTGGCCCGCGGGCGGGTGGCGGACGCGCTCCAACCGCTCGGCGATCGCGGGTTGCGCGGCGATGGGGGCGGGGTCGAAGCCGTAGCGGCGCCGCAGGCCCTCGAGGCAAAGCTGGTGGAGGTAGCCGCCGCGGTCCGTCTTCACCTCCGGGGGCAGGGGATAGCGCGGGTAACGCTCGCTGCCCTTGGGGAAGGGGATCGCGAGGTCGCACATCTCGGCGACGAGCCGCGTGTTGGGCACGGCGTCCGGCACCTCCGCGAACAGCCGCGCCATCTCCGCGCCGGACTTCAGGTAGAATTCCTGCCCGGTGAAGCGCATCCGCTTCTCCTCCTCGATCTTGGCGCCCGTCTGGATGCAGAGCATCGCGTCGTGCGGGCCCGCGTCGGTCTGGCGCACGTAATGGACGTCGTTCGAGCAGACCACCTTCAGCTGGAATTCCTCCGCGAGTTGCAGGAGCCCGGGGATGATCTGCCGCTGCTCCGGGAGGCCGTGATCCTGGAGCTCCACGAAGAAATTCTCGCGGCCGAAGATCTCCACGAAGCGCCCGCAGGCGCGGCGCGCCTCCTCCTCCCGGCCGTGGAGCAGGTGTTGCGGCACCAGCGAGGCGAGGCAGCCGGTGAACCCGATCAGGCCCTCCGCGTGGCGCGCGAGGGTGTCGAGGTCGGTGCGGGGCTTGTAGTAAAAGCCCTTGAGGTGCGCGTCCGAGACCAGCTTCAGCAGGTTCTGGTAACCCCGCAGGTTCCGCGCGAGCAGGCCGAGGTGGAAGATGGTCTTCCCCTCGTCGTCATTCCGCCCGTGCTTCTCGAGCCGCGAGGTCTCGACGAGGTAGAGTTCGCAGCCGATCAGCGGCTTCAGGCCGCGGGCCTTCGCCTGCTGGTAGAACTCGATCGCGCCGTAGAGGTTGCCGTGGTCGGTGAGCGCCATCGCGTTCATCCCCATCTCCACCGCCCGCTCGACCAGCCGGTCGATGCGGCAGCAGCCGTCCAGCAGACTGTAGTCGGTGTGGACGTGGAGGTGGACGAACTGGGGATCGGCGGCGGACACGCGCGGGCTGAGGGAAGCCGGTGCGCGCGGCCGGGCAAGAACCGAAACGTCCGGCGGCGGGGAACGGCTTTGCGCTCGCCAGCGGCCGGGGCCTGGCCACGCTCGTCGCACCCCGCGCGTCGTCCCCCCACGCGTCCTTCCCGATGAGCTCCTCCGCCCCTGCTCCGCTCCCCGACCGCCTGCAGTCCCTCGATGTGTACCGTGGCCTGATCATGATCTCGCTCGCGTGCAACGGCTTCGGCCTCGCCGCGACCGCGCGCAACCACCTCAAGGCCGATCCCGACTCCGGATTCTGGGGCCTGGTGCTGCACCAGTTCGAGCACGCCGACTGGCGGGGCGGCGGCTACTGGGACCTCATCCAGCCCTCCTTCATGTTCATGGTCGGCGTTTCGATGGCGTACTCGTACGTGCGGCGCCAGCGCGAGGGCCAAGCGTGGGGGCGGATGTTCGGCCACGCCTGCTGGCGCGCCGTGGCCCTGGCCGGGCTCGGTATCTTCCTGATCTCGAACGGCCGCAACGGCACCGAATGGTCCCTGATGAACGTCCTGACGCAGATCGGCCTCGGCTATCCGCTCCTGTTCCTGCTCTGGGGGCGCTCTGTCCGCGCGCAGGCGGGCGCGGTGGCAGCGATCCTCCTCGGCACCTGGGCGCTGTACGCCGCGTATCCGGCGCCGGGCATCGATCCGGCGGCGGGCGCGCCGAAGGCCGGCGTGACCGCGGCGTGGGCGCAGCAGCACCTCGCGGGCGTCGGCGCGGCGTGGCACAAGAATGCGAACGTGGGCCACGCGCTCGACACGTGGCTGCTCAACCTGCTGCCCCGGTCGGAGCCGTTCGTCTTCAACGGCGGCGGCTATCAGACGATCAACTTCCTGCCGTCGCTCGCGACGATGCTGCTGGGGTTGATGGCGGGTGAGTTGCTGCGCTCGGGCCGCGAGGCCCGGGACAAGGCCCGGTTGCTCCTGCTGGCCGGTCTCGCGGGGCTTGCCCTGGGGCTCCTGGGGGCGGCGCTGGGGATCCCGCTGGTGAAGCGGATCTGGACGCCCAGTTGGGCCCTGTGGTCGACCGGATGGTGTGCGCTGATTTTGGGCGGCCTATATTGGGCGGTGGATGTCCAGCGGTGGCGCGGTTGGACGTTTCCGCTGGTCGTGGTGGGGATGAATTCCCTCGCGATCTACGCGATGGGGATGCTGCTGCGGCCGTGGACGGCGAAGACCTTCCAGACGCACCTCGGGGCGGACGTCTTCAAGGTGCTGGGGCCGGACAACGCCCCGTTCGTGCAGGCGACGTTGGTCGGCCTGATCTTCTGGCTGGCGTGCTGGTGGCTGCACCGCCGCCGGATCTTTCTGCGGCTCTGAGGCCGGGTGCGTGGA
>JBMTAG010000062.1:0-21398 GCA_049428505.1 Opitutaceae bacterium
GGCCCGCCAGCCGTAGCTCGTCCGCCCCGCGGACGAGCGAAGGCTGGTGCCCGGAGTGGGAGTCGAACCCACAAGCCTTTAGGGGGCGGTGGATTTTGAGTCCACTGCGTCTGCCAATTCCGCCATCCGGGCCAGCGATCAACGGACCGTAGGCGCGGGCCGGGAGGTGTCGACGCGAAATTCCCGGTTGAGCCCCGGCCGGGCGCGGGGAAGCTCGCGCCGTGCCCGACCTCCGCGCCCATTGCCCGCACGCCGCGGCCGACGCCCCCGAACTGACCCTCGCCGAGGCGGAATCACACCACCTGGTGACGGTCCACCGCGCCCGCGCCGGGGACCCCGTCACGGCGTTCGACGGCCGCGGCCGCGAATGGACCTGCACGGTCGCCACCCCCGACCGCCGCGCCGCGGTGCTGCGCGTCACCGCCACCCGGCTCGCCCCGCCCCTGCCCTGCGCCCTGACCCTGGCCCAAGCCATCCCCAAGGGCGGCGCGATGGAGGACATCGTGCGCCAGGCCACGGAACTGGGCGCGGCGGCGGTGCTCCCCGTGCTCACCGCGCGCACCGAGGTGCACCTCGAGGGCGAGCGGGCCGGGCGCAAGGGCGAGAAATGGCTCTCGACCGCCATCGAGGCGGCGAAGCAGTGCGGCAATCCGTTCGTCCCGGCCGTGCCGGCGCCGGTCCCGCTGGCGGCTCTGCTCGCCGCCCCGCCCGCGACGGAACTCCGGCTGATCGCCAGCCTGCACCCCGGCGCCCGCCCGCTCCGCTCCGCGCTGGCCGACTTCCGCGCGGCGCACGGCCGGCCCCCGCGCAGCGCGCTCTGGCTGGTCGGCCCGGAAGGTGACTTCACCCCGGCGGAAATGGCCGCCGCGACGGACGCCGGATTCGCCCCCGTGACCCTTGGCCCGCTGGTGCTCCGCTGCGTCACCGCCGCCACCTGCGCCCTCGGGATTCTCCGGCACGAGACCGGCTGACCCCGCGGGCGGCGCGGAGGGCGCGCCTCAGGTCGCGCGCACGCCGCGCGCCACGACGGTGTCCGGCCGGTCGCGGCCCGCCTTGATCGTGTACGTGCCGGGCGCGTACACGCGGGGCGTGAAACTCGCCTCCTTCGAGCGCACGGTGTAGAGGATCTCGCCAGTCTCCTCGTGGATGACCTGCACGACCGGCTCGGCCACGCCGTCCAGCCGCACGGCCGGCAGCCGGGCGTGGACCTTGCGGCCGTCGTTGGCATCCATCGCGACGGTGAGCGGCCAGCCCGGGTATTGCGCCGCGTCACCCTTGCGCGCGTCCGCAAAGCGCGGCCAGCACTCGAAGGTGATGGTGCGTTTCGCCTTCCGGAACCGGGCGATGCCGTGGCCGTCGCCGCGCTGGCGCTCGTCGGTGACGTCGACCGGGTTGGCGTAGGCCAGCATCGAGATGCGGTTGCCCAAGCCGTCCTTGTAGTCGCCGGTCCAAGGCAGCGGGCTGCCGGGGACCGGATTCGGGCCGGCCTTCTCGTCGAGCGGATGCCACCAGCGGCCGTAAATGGTATTCACGAGGGCCGGGCCGGTGAAGCCGTAGGGGCCGTCGCCGTGCTCGGAGATGCCGTTCTTGACCACCACCGCAAGGTGCTGATCGCCGCACAGGTGGACGGCCCACGCGCGGCGGATCTCCGCGAGCGCGAAGTTGCGCTTGGTCTGGGGCCAGCCGTTGCAATCGAGGTCGGCGAGCAGCCGCGACTGGCGGCCGCCGTGCATATGAACCGCGCCGCAGAACGCGGTCGCCGAGAGGACGGCCTTCATCCGCGCGCCGGTCCAATCCTGCGTCCAACCGCGGAGGAACGCTTCCTGCCGCGAGCCCAGGAGCTCCAGGCCCGGCAGGTCGATGGTCTTGGGGTCGTAGCTCGGGTCGTTGATGTGGTCCGGGCGCGGGCCCATCTGCGGGATCTTGCCGGCGGGACCGCTCTTGAACTTGCGGTCCTCGAGGATCGCGAAGTCCACCCCGCCGAGGGTGAGCCGGGTGAAGTAGACCGTGATCCCGCGGTCGACCGGCGCGGGATCCACGGGATCGGGCAGGTGCCACGTCTGCTGGCGCTGGACTTGGTTCACGTAGGCGACCGGGTAGCGGTAGCCACCGTCCGCGTCACCCTGGATGGTCGAGCGCTTGCCGTTCTCGCCCCAGAGGTTGCCGTGGCCGACGTCGTGGTCATCCGGGATGGTGATGGTCGGGCGGTCCCGCATCACGTCGCGGAACTGGAGGCCGAACTCGATCCAGCCCGCGGTGTGCTCGGTGTGCCGGTAGGTCTGGTCGCCGGCGAAGAAAAGCAGGTCGGGGTTCTGCGCCCGCAGGGTGTCGATGATCTCGGGCCGCTGGCCGGTGGTGCGGCTCGAGTTGCAGGACATGTTGGCGACGACGATCTCGTCCTTCTCCACCGGATCGCGGCGGATGAGGCCCTCGAACACCGCCTGCGCGCCGTGGCGCACGCGGTAGGGGACGTCGCGGCTGGAGTCCCACTTTTCCACCCGGAAATGCGCGTCCCAACCGGGGTAGAGCACCTCGGCGCGGGCCAACTCGACCCACGCGCCGGCGCGCTGCACCTCGAGGCGGGCGACGCGTTCCTCGCCGGGCTTCAGCGGGTAAAGCTGGGCGGTGAGCTTCATCACCCCCCGGTGGACGGTGTAGAGGGCGAACGCGACGACCTGGTCGCGCGGGACGTCCATCGGCGGGGGCGGCGGCTGCCCCTGCCCCTTGCCCTTCGCCTTGCCGGGCGCGGCGGGGATCCGCTTCCACCACTCTCCGGTGGCGAGGGAATCGAGGTTGGGGAACTCGGCGCCGAACGGCAGGGTGGCGTCCGCGGCGGCGGCGCCGAGCGCGGCGGGGCGCAGGGCGAGGGAGCCGGCGCCGGCGAGGGTGAGCTTGAGGGCGGTACGGCGGTCGATCGATTTCATTCAGGGAAAGGGGCGGCGGGGTGCGCGAATGCTGGCCTGGAGCGTTCGTCGGGCGAGATTTTTCCCGAGTTGGCGCTTAACCCCGGGCCGCGCTTGGCTTTCGCCGCGACCCGCGCACGCTCCGCCGATGCTTCGGCCCACGCCCTCCCTAGCCCGTCTCCTCCCGCTCCTCGTGCTGCCCATCCTGCCCGCCACCGCGACCACCCCGTCCGACGATCCGCACCTCTGGCTGGAGGAGGTCCAGGGCGCGCGCGCCCTCGCCTGGGTCCGGGAGCGCAACGTCCAGTCGCTCGGCGAACTCGAGGCGGCCCCGGAATTCGCACCGCTGCGCGACCGGCTCCTCGGCATCCTCGATTCCCGCGCGCGCATCCCCTACGTCACCCGCCGCGGTGAGCATTACTACAACCTCTGGCAGGACGCCGCTCATCCGCGCGGGCTCTGGCGGCGGACGACCCTCGCCGAGTACCGGCGCCCGGAGCCGGCGTGGGAGACCGTGCTGGACCTCGACGCCCTCGCGCGCACCGAGGGGGAAAACTGGGTCTGGAAGGGTTCCAACTGGCTCGAGCCGGACCTCGACCGCTGCCTGATCAGCCTGTCGCGCGGCGGGGCCGACGCGGTCGTCGTGCGGGAATTCGATCCGGTGGCGAAGATGTTCGTGGCCGACGGGTTCCGCCTGCCCGAGGCGAAGACCCAGGTCGCCTGGCGGGACCGCGACCATCTCTACGTCGGGACCGACTTCGGGCCCGGCAGCCTGACCGATTCCGGTTACGCCCGGCAGTCCCGCCTGTGGCGCCGCGGCACGCCGCTGACCGCGGCCACGCTGGTTTTCGAAGGCCAGGCCACCGACGTGAGCGCGTCGGTCTACACCACGGTCGAGCCCGGTTTCCGCCGCGAGTTCGCGCGGCGCGGCACCACCTTCTTCACCGCGGAACACTTCCTCGGCCGCGACGGGAAGTTCGCGCGGCTCGACCTGCCGGCGGACGCCCGCCTCGGCACCTGGCGCGAGCACCTGCTCCTCACGCTGCGCAAGGAGTGGACCGTCGGCGGACGCACCCTCCCGGCCGGGGCGCTCCTCGCGCTGCCGTGGACGCGGTTCCTGGCCGGCGACCGGGACTTCGCGGTCCTCTTTGCGCCCGGCCCACGGGAGGCCCTCGCCGGCTACAGCACCACCCGGGGTCACATTTTGATCAACACCCTCGCCCACGTGCGGAGCCGGATCCTCGTCGCGTCGCCCCGGCCGGACGGCGGCTGGGAACGCACTCCGCTCGCCGGCGCGGACTTCGGCCACGCGACCGCGAGCGCGGAGAGCGACGACTCGGACGCGTTCTGGCTGCAGGCCGACGACTTCCTCACGCCACCCAGCCTGTTCCGCGGGGAAATCGGCGGGAGCGCGCCCGAACTGCTCCGGCAACTGCCCGCGTTCTTCGCCGCGGCGCCGCTCACGTTCTCGCAGCACGAGGCCGTCTCCGCCGACGGGACGCGCATCCCGTACTTCCAGGTCGCGCGGCAGGATCTCGCGGCGGACGGCCGCAACCCGACGCTGCTCTACGGTTACGGCGGGTTCCAGATCTCGCAGACCCCGAATCACCGCGCGGGGATGGGCGCGGCCTGGCTCGAGCAGGGCGGCGTCTTCGTCCTCGCCAACCTGCGGGGCGGCGGGGAATTCGGCCCCGCGTGGCATCAGGCGGCCCTCAAGGCGAACCGGCAGAAGGCATACGACGACTTCATCGCGGTCGCCGAGGACCTCGTGCGCCGAAAAGTGACCTCGCCGCGTCACCTCGGCATCCAGGGCGGCAGCAACGGGGGGCTGCTGGTCGGCGCGGTGATGGTGCAGCGGCCCGACCTGTTCCGCGCCGTCGTCTGCCAGGTGCCCCTGCTCGACATGCGTCGCTACCACCGCCTGCTCGCCGGCGCGTCCTGGATGGCCGAATACGGCAACCCGGACGACCCGGCCGACTGGGCCCACCTCGCCCGCTACTCGCCCTACCACAACGTGCGCGCCGGGGTGACCTACCCCCGGATGCTGCTCACGACCTCGACCCGCGACGACCGCGTGCACCCGGGTCACGCCCGCAAGATGGCCGCGCGGATGCTCGAGCAGGGCCACCCGGTGCTGTACTACGAGAACATCGAGGGCGGCCACGGCGGCGCCGCGGACAACCGCCAGCTCGCGCGGATGCAGGCGCTCGCCTACACGTTCCTGCTCCGCGAACTCCGCTGAACGGGGCCCCCGCCCTCACGCGCAGAGCAGGAAGTCGCGCCCCTCCCCCCAGCCGCGGGCCGCGAGGTCGGCCGCGATCAGGTCCCGCGCGCCCGGCGAGGAAACGTAGGCCAGGACGAAAGCCTGCCCTGCCGGCGGCAGCGCCGAAGGGGCGAGCACGGGCGGGCCGGAGCCACCGAGGGCCGGCGTGACCTTGGCGGGATCGACGTCCACGTACGCCGCAATGCGGAGTCCGTGCGCGGTGAGCGCCGCCGCGCGCAACCGGGTGGGCCGCCCGGCGCCCCAGACCAGCAGCGGCCGGGCCGCCAGCGCGGGACGCGCCCGGAGCCAGCGGGCGATCCATTCCGCCTTCAGGCGAAAAAACGCCTCCGGCGCGTACCGGGAATCGCTCCGCGAGAGGCGGCCCGGTGGATCGTGCCACCGCAGGAGCACGCGCGGCACCTTCCCGAAGGCCACCCCCGCGTCCATCCACCGGAGCCACAGCTCGTGATCCTCCGGGAAATCGCCCGCGCGATAACCCCCGTACCGCGCGACGAGCTCCCGCCGGAACAGCACGCTCGGGTGGGCCACCGGCGCGTCGACGAAGCGGCGCAAGGCCATCGCCTCGGGCGTAAGCAGGGCGTTGAGCCACGCCACGTGCCGCGCGTAACCCGCCTGCGCGGCCGCGTCGCCCGCGTGTTCCACCAGGCAACTCACGAGCCCGCATTCCCGGCCGGCGGGCCCGTCGAGCCAGGCCACCTGCGCCGCCAGCCTTTCCGGCAGCGCCTCGTCGTCGGCGTCCATCCGCGCGATCAGGTCCCCACGCGCGGCGGCGAGGCCCGCGTTGAGCGCCGCGACCAGGCCCTCGCGGGGCCGGGCCAGGACGCGGAGGCGGGGTTCCTCCCGGGCCAACGTCGCCAGCACGGACGCCGTCGCGTCCGTGGAACCATCGTCCACCACCACCAGTTCCCAATCGGACAACGTCTGGGCGCGAATGCTGGCGACCGCGCGGGGCAGGGTCGCGGCCGCGTCGCGGGCCGGCAGCAGCACCGTGACCCGCGGGGCGGTGGCGGCGGCCCGGCTCAGGGTTGCTTCTCCTTGGACAATTGCTCGCTCAGCTTCTTCACCTTCGGGGCGATCACATAGGCGCAGTAACCCGCGTTCGGATTCCGGCGGAAATAATCCTGATGGTAGGCCTCCGCCTCCCAGAAGCGCTCCAGCGCGGCGATCTCCGTCGTGATCGGATCGCGGAACGTGGCGGCCGCCCGGGCCCGCGAGCGCTCCGCGGCCTCCTTCTGGGCGGCATCGGCATACAGGATGACGGAACGGTACTGCGGGCCGATGTCGTTGCCCTGGCCGCCGACCTGGGTCGGGTTGTGCACCTGCCAGAAGTAGTCCAGCAACCGCTCCAGCGAGACCACGGCCGGGTCGTAGTCGATGCGGATGACCTCCGCGTGGCCGGTCTTCTTGGTGGAGATCTGCTCGTAGGTCGGATTCGGCACGTGGCCGCCGGCGTAGCCGCTCACGACGCTCTTCACCCCGGGCAGCAGCTCGTAGGCGGCCTCGGTGCACCAGAAGCAGCCGCCCCCGACGACGAGGGAGGCGAGTTGCGGCGCGGCGGCGGCGGAAAGCGGGGACGTCATCGGCAGGAGGAGGGTTGCCAGCAGGAGGGGAAGGGAGCGCATGGTGGACAGGAAACCGCGGGAGCTTGGCGGCAATCGCGGGGGAGTCAAAGCGCTCACCGCAGCCCGAAGGCCCGGAGCCGGGCGTCGAGGCCGAACCGGGTGAACAGGGCGTCCGTCTCCGCCGCCGGGCGCCGCGCCACGTCGAGCGCAGGCTCGTCCGCGAGGGCGCGCACCAGGTCGAGGATCACGGCGGTCGAGTCCGCGAGCAGCTGCGGGGTCACCTTGTCGACGGTGTCCGCGAGGTCGTGGTAGTGCCGCGCCGCCTCGCGCGGGAGGGGCGCATTGAAGGTGAGGGCGCGGACGCCGGCGAGCTGGTAGGGCGTGTGGTCGCTGCCCATCCAGTTGGTGTTCTCGACCCCCTTGGGCAGCCGGCGCTCCGCCGGGCGGGCGGCGTTCCAGCGCTCGAGGAAGGGCACCAGCGCGTCGTCGCCCAACGCATTCACCGCGACGGGGACGCCGATCATGTCGAGGTTGAGCATCGCCGCCACCGGGGTGGCGCCGAGGAGGCCGGCGGCGTGGCGGGAGCCCTGCAGGCCCTGCTCCTCGCCGTTGAACCAGATGAGTTCCACGGCGTGGTGGCGCGGCGCGCCGGCCAGCGCGCGGGCGAGGGCGAGCAGCTGCGCCACGCCGATCCCGTTATCCAACGCCCCCTGGCCGAGGTCCCAGCTATCGAGGTGCGCGCCGACGATCACGCGCGAGGGCGCGCGGCCCGGGAGCACGACGCGCAGGTTGGCGGTCGCAACGGGGACGCAGCGGGAACGCGTCTCGACCCGCAGCCGCACCGGCACGCCGCGCGCCCGCAGCCGCCCGAGCCACCGCCCCTCCTCCTGCGCCACGGAGTACACCGGCAGCGGCAGGGGCTGCCCGGCGGGCGAACCCGTGCGCGCGAGCAACTGGCCGCCGCCCTCGCGGTTGATGAACAGGATCGCCGCGAGCCCGCGGGCGACCGCCGCGCCGACGTAATCCGCCGCGGGCAGCGGCGAGCCGGAGGCCAGGAGCCCCACGCGCCCGCGCAGCTCCCCCGGCGGGTAGTCGCCGGGCCGGCCGAGGCCGATGTCCACCAGCTCGCCCGTGAACGCCGGATGCGCCTGGGAAAAGCCCAGTGCGGCGACGCGCAGGCGACGCGCGAAGGGCGCGAGCACCTCGACCTGGTCGTCGCCGCGGATCCATCCCGGCGCGGTGAACGGTTGCCGCTCCGGCGCCAGCCCCAGCGCGCGCAATTCGGCCTCGAGGCCGTCGAGCGCGGCGGCGTTGCCCGGGCTGCCGGTGAGGCGCGGACCGACTTCGTCGGCCAGCCGTTCGAGGAAGGCGTGCGCGGCGGCGGCCGGAGTCGGATCCAGGGGCGGGGCGGGCGCCGCGGCCGCGACGGCGGCGGTCCCCAAGGCGAGCGCCCCCGCGACCCGCCGGCAGTTTTCAGGGACGAACCGCATCGGTGATCGTGAGCGTGTTGAAGTCGAGGAGGCGGGTCAGCCGCCCATGGGTCAGCTCGAGCCGGCGGCTGCCGACCTCCGCGTTGAGGTAGGGGCCGGCGAAGAGCTTCCACTCCGCGGCGTGATCGATCGCGCGCCCGTCGACGCGGGGCGCCTCGCCGTAGGCGCACTCGACCCGGCGCCCGCGGAGGGTGGTGAACGCGACGTGCGGCCCGGGCTCAAGGCGGATGTCCAGCGGCAGCGCGCGCACCGCCGCCTTGAAGGCCTCCCACGAGGGGAAATCCGCGACGGAGGCCGGCTGCAGGATGACGCCGTTGCGCGCGTGCGGGGATCGCAGGCGCCGGCCGCCGCCCTCGAGCGGCACCCACGCGTAGGGCGCGAGCGGACGGAACGCCACGTAGGCGCGGCCGCCCTGCGCGAAGATCCAGCCGGAAGGGTCTTCCTCAGTGCGGATCAGATCCTTCGAAAAGAAGCCGTTCACCTGGACGAAGGGCGCATCCGGCGCGATGCGATGCAGCGCGATCACCGTGTCGTCCTGCTGGAAGATCTGCTCGTAGGGGGACCCGCCGAGGAGCTTCGCCTCGCTGGTGTAGGTGGGTTTGCCCTGGAACGTGACCGAGGCGGGCATCCAGTCCGGCATCTCGGTGAAGTACATCATCAACTCCTCCGCCCCGTAGAATGGTTGGTTGGCGAAGATCGTGTTGTGGACGCCCCGCGGGTCCGGCACCGCCCACGTGAGGCCCCACGAGTGCTGCTGGATCGGCTGCAGCAGCCCGCCCTGATCGGAACCGATGGCGTAGTCCGGCCCCACCCAGGTCGTCTTGTAGACCGGGGCGTTGCGGACGTCGCTGTGGCGCCAGCGGTGGCGGGTGCGCTTGCGCTCCCGGTGCAGGTAGGGCCCGGCGCGGTCGGTGGCGATCCGGTGGATCACCTCGGGAACCTCGTAGTGCTCGGCGACCACGGCGAAGAGCACCCCCCAGCCGCCGTAGCCCACAGGCGGCACGGTGTTGCCGAAGCAGAGCCACGCGAAGAACGAGGACAGGCCGTTCCACCGCTCAAGCACGGTCTTGTCGTCCGTGCGGGCGTGGGCCCCGACGTACATCCCCTGCAGGGAGTCGACCGCGAAGTCGGCCAGGATGTAATCGAGCATCATCCGCCCGCGCTGCCGCAGCTCGGGGTCGTGCGCCCAGACGCTCAGGTACAGCATCGGGATCAGGTACTCGCCGATGTAATGGGTGCAGTCGTACTCGCCCTGGCCGATGGTAGTGGCGAGGTCCATCCAGTGCCGCAGCCACGCGCGCGCCTCGGCCTCGATCTCCGTGGAACTCTTGCCGTTGAACCACCGGTCCCCCGCCTCGCCGGGCCACAGCTGGGCCATCAGCAGCATCGAGGAATAGTACATCACCCAGTGGTTCTCGGTGTCCCCGCGCAACGGATGGTAGGTGCGCCACGCCTCGCGCAGCGCCGCCTGCGCCTCCGGCGTCAACTGGTCACGGCCGAGGTAGGCGATGCAGGTGACGGGGAACATCCAGAACATGTCGCCCGACGGGGCGCGCAGCACCTCGATCAACCGCGCGGAGACGGCCGCCGCATCCTGCCGCAGGGCCAGGCGGGCCGCGAGGTCGGCGAGCCCGGCCGAGGCCAGCGGGATCTGCGCCGCGCGCCAGCGGACGGCCTCGTCGCGCCGGGCCAGGTAGGCCTCGCGCCGGCGGAACGCTTCCGGTTCGGGCCGCCCGGAGGGCATCGGCCCCGTGTGTGCCGGCTGGGCCAACCCGCCGCCCGGCCACGCGATCAGGAGGGCCAGAAGGAACAGGACCGAGGGGGCGCGTTTCATGGGGCAGGACGGGGCAGGAAACCGAAGGCGAAGACCGTCGCCTTGCCGAAGGACAGGGGCCGCCACGTCCGCCCGAGGTCGTCCGAAGCGTACACATCCTCCTGGAACGGCGCCGCGTAAAGCCGCCCCGGCACGTCCGGGTCGACCGCGACGCTCCACACCTCCCGTCGCGGCAGGCCGGCGGAGCGGTCCGCCCACGTCGCGCCGCCGTCCTCCGACACCTGCACGCCAACGCCCCAACCGCAGAGCACCAGGCGCCCCGGCGTCGTCGGATCGTAAACCAGGTTGTGCAGCGTCCGGCCCCGGCCGATGCCCGGCAGCTCGCGCCAGGTTTCCCCGCCGTCCGCCGAGGCAAGCGGCCCGTCGGCGGAGGTCGCGGCGACGAAGGCGCGCGGATCGTGCGGCGACTGCCGCAGGTCGTAAGTCACCTTGGCGGTGGGGCGGACCCGGCGCCAGGTGCGCGCGGCATCGTCGGACAGGTGGATCCCCAGCTCACACCCGGCGAGGACGCGGCCGGGACGCGTGCGGTCCACCACCAGCGCGTTGGTGTAGGCGCGCGTGAGGCCGGCCTGGCGCCGCTCCCATGTGCCGCCGCCGTCGGGCGAAAAGGCGATGCCGTCGGGCAGGGCGAGGTAAAGGTGCGCCGGCTCCGCCGGGTCGAAGGCCACCGCCTTGCCCTCGGTCATGTCCCAACTGGTGGTGATCCGCCAGGTGCGGCCGCGGTCCGGGGAGCGGAGGAGGCCGTCGAGCGCCGCGACGTACACGACCCGTGCGTCCCGCGGGTCGTGGGTGAGGTGGAACATCCGGATATGGTGGGGGCCGACGTGCTCGAAGGTCGTCCGGTCAGCCGAGCGGTAGAGTCCGCTGCGCGCCGGCCCGGCGCGCCCGATGATCCCGGAACCGGGACCGCTCAGGTTGACGAGCAGGTGCAGGTCGTGGCGGAGCGTCTCCGCGGCCTCTCCGGCGAGCGAGGCGGCCACCGCCAGCGCGGCGGCAAAAAAGAATCGTCCGTTCCCGGTCATCGTTCCATCGTCCCGCGATGCGTCCCCTCCCCCGCCTTCTGTTCGCCCTTGCCCTCGCCACCACCCTTCCCGCCCTGCCGGCCGGGGCGGCCGACGCCGACACCCCGGAGGCCCGCCTCGCCGCGCGCGGCCTTTCCCTGCCCAAGGTGAGCCCGCCCATCGCGAACTACGTGCCCGCCGTGCGCTCCGGCAATCTGGTTTTCCTCGCGGGCCACATTCCCCGCGACGCCGCGGGCAAGGTGATCACCGGCAAGGTGGGCCGCGATGCCACGCCGGAACAGGCCAACGCCGCCGCCCAGGCCACGGCGCTCGCGCTCCTCGCCACGCTGAAACAGGAGATCGGCGAACTCGGCCGCGTGAAGCGCGTCGTCCGCGTCGGCGGCTTCGTCAACGCCGTGGACACGTTCACCGCCCAGCCCCAGGTGATGAACGGCTGCTCGGACCTCCTCGTCGCCGTGTTCGGTGACCGCGGCAAGCACGCCCGCGCCGCCCTCGGGGTGGCCTCCCTGCCCGCCGGCGCGGTGGTCGAGATCGAGATGGTGGTCGAGGTGGACTGAGGCGGGCATCGGCTTCAGGCCTCCCGGCGCAGGAATTCGCCCACCGCCGCGACCAGCGCGTCGATCTGGGCCGGCGAGTTGCACAGGTGCGTCGAGATCCGGAGGGCATTGAGCTTCTCCTCCGTCACCGGCCGGCTGCGGATGCCCTTCTCGCGCAGCAGCAGGCCGAAGAGGCGGTCGTGGGGGATCCGGGCCGTGCGGAACGTCACCATCGCGGTGGCGAGTTCGCCGTCCGGGCTGAGGATCTCGACGCCCGGCAGCGTCCCGAGTCCGGTGCGCACCCGGGCGGCGAGCTGGCGCCCCCGCGCGGCGATCCGGTCGCGGCCGATCCGCTCCTGCAGCCGCATCGCCTCCGCCAGCCCGAGCGCGGTGGCGACATTGCGCGTGCCGTACTCGTAACGGACCGCCCCCGCGCTCAACGCGAAGCGGCCGGTCGCGTCGAGGTCCCCGGAATAGGCCCCCACCAGCGGCGGCGCCAGCTCCTCCTGCCGCGCGCGGCGCACGCAGAGGACCCCGGTCTCGAGCGGGCCGCCGATCCACTTGTGTCCGCTCACCGCGAGGGAATCGCAGCCGAGCGCGGCGAAGTCGACGGGCACCATCCCGGCGGACTGCGCCGCGTCGAGGTGGAACCAGATCCCGCGGGAACGGCAGAGGTCGGCGACGGCCCGCGCCGGGAGCGTGATCCCGGTCGGGGCGGTGATGTGGGAAAGCTGGATGACGCGGGTGCGCGGACCGCACAGGGCGGCGACGCGCTCCAGGTTGAGGGCCGCGGAACGGGGCTCCGGCTCGAAGGTGCGGACGATCACGCCGCGCACGCGCGCCGCCTGCAGCCAGGCGAACGAGCCGCCGGGATGGGCGTGGCTTTCAAAGACGACCTCGTCGCCGGCGCGCAAGGGCAGGCCGGCGGCGACGGTGGCGTTGGCCTCGGTGGCGTTGCGGACGAAGGCGACCTCGGCCGGATCCGCGCCAAGGAAGCGGGCCACGTCGGCGCGGGCGGCGGTGAACTGCGCGTGACCGTGCTCGGCCTTGGCCTGCAGGCGGCGGGTGACCTCCGCGACGCGCTCGAGCACGGGCGCCGGGGTCGAGCCGAGGCCCCCCGTGTTGAAGTAACTGAAGCCGGGCTCCAGCGGATAGAGGGCGCGCACTGCCTCCCAGAACGGCTCCGGCCGCTCCGCGGCGAATTCCGGCAGCGTCGCCTCCGCCCCGCGGGCGAGGCCGAGGCCGGCGGCACCGAGGGCGGCGTGGCGGAGGAAGGAGCGGCGGGGCAGGCTCATGCGCGGAGAAATTCGAGCCGGTGGTCGAGCAACAGGTCGCCGCCGGCGGGAAGGATCACGGGAGCGTCGGCGTGAAAGGCGAAGGCGGCGAGCGGGTTTTTCGCCCGCACGAACCACGGGATCGGCCCGGTGCGGCTCGCGAACCGGACCTTCGTCCGCCGCAGCGAACCGTCGTGCTGGCACGACCACTCCAGCCACGGGGCCGGCACGCCGTGCACCTCCGCCTCGCCCCGGCGTCCGCCGGGACCGCTGACCCCGAGGCTCGCGTCGCCGTGCTCATCGAGGAGCTCGCGCGCGCCACGGAACTGCAGGCCGGTGTAATGGGACCCCGCGAGGCCGCCCCCCGCATGGTAATTCGAGAGCACCAGCGGACGCCCCGCCGCGTTCCACAACCGGCTGGTCCAATCGAGCGCCCAGCCGTCGGGCAGCAAGTCGGTCGCCAGCACGCGCTCCTCGCGCAGGAGGACCTCCCCCGTCGGCGAACGCCACTCGACGGCCTCCTCGAGCCGCGCGGGCGTGCGCACCGCCCACCCGGCATGGACCTGCCTTCCCTGATCGCCGCGCCAGCGGTAGCCCTCGCCCGCCCGGTACGAGGGACCGCCCCAGAAGTTGACCCCGTCGACCGCCGTCAACGTGAGGCTGAGTCCATGGTGCCAAGGGTGATCATTGGGCCGGAAGTTGGTCAGGAGATCGCCGTCCGCGGAGTAGACCGGATGGAAGTAGGGCCGCGGCGCCTCTTCCGCCGGCGTGGCGGGCGCGAACACGTAGGTCCAGAGCGGGCGGCCGTCGCGGCTCACCTCGACGCGATCCGCCGCCTCCCCGAGGCTCAGCCCGGGGTTCACGGCGCCGCCCCCTCCAGCGCGAAGGCGCCGCCCGGAAACTCGGCGTGTTCCCCGCCCGGCAGCCGCACCCGGACCGGCGTCGCGGCGGGCGCCTCGCCCTCCAGGCGGAACCGGCCGGCGGCCACCCGCCACGCCACCCGCACGAGCCCGCGCGGCGTGCAAACCGCACCCCGCGCCGAGCCAAGGCCGCAGCGGCGCGGCGTCACCCCGACGACGGCGAAACCGGGCGCCAGCGGCTCCACGCCCAGGACACGCGTGAGGAATTCAAGCGCGGGATGCGCCGACCACGCGTGGCACAGGGAACGCCAGTAACTGTTCTCCTCGACGAAGGTGTCGAGGCCGAGCCCCGTCATCTCGTGCCACGGACCGAGGTGGCGCGGCATCGCGTCGTAGGCCCCCATCCGCTCCAGCGCGCGGAAGCCGGCGTGCCACCAGAAGAACGAGCCCGGCGCCAGAGCGGGATCGTGCGGGAAGCGGGCGGCGAGCCGCCGCAGCTCCGCCTCGCCCGCCGCCCCGCAGAGCACCGCCCACGCATTGCCGTACTGGCTGACCTCGGGCCCCCCCGGACGGTCCTGGAACAGTCCCTCGCGCTCGGACCAGAAGCGCGCCCGCACCGCGGTCCGCACCCGCGCCGCCTCCCGCTCACACCGCGCCGCCTCGTCCGCACGCCCCGCGAGCCGGCAGAGGTCCGCCGCCTCCGCCAGGGCCACGCCGTATTGCGCGGAAATGATGCAGGTCGGCCCCGCGTCCGCCCCCGGCACCACCCCGCGCGGCCACCACGGACACCAGTCGGTGATGTTCCAGTAGGGCAGCCGCTCCGGCAGCCCGTCCGGGCCCGCGTGCCGCGCGAACCAGTCCAGCACCGCGCGCACGCCCGGCAACAGCTCCGGCAGCACCGCGAGGTCGCCCGAGTGGTACGCGTAGTCGCGGATCATCGTGATCCAATGCAGGGACCACGACGGGATGACCTGCAGGAGCCGGGAGGGATAACGGCTTTGGGTCAGGCCCTCCGGCAGTCGCGACCAGTCGAAGTGGTGCAGCGATTGCAACGTCAGCCGGTAGTCTCCCGCCGTCAGCATCCCGAGCCGCGAGGTGATCATCGTGTCCCCCGCGTACTGCATCTGTTCGTAGTACGGGCAGTCCTCGAAGGTCTCGTGGGCGCAGAGGCGCATCGTGCGGACGGACGCCCGCCAGATCGCCTCGAGCGCCGGGTCGTCGCAGGCGAACTCGGCGCGCACCTGGTACGGGTACGCCGTGAAGCGGTGGGTGCACCGCGACAGCCGCAGCGGCTCCGCCCCCGTGCGCACGCGCAGGCCGACGTAGCGGAAGGCCCGCCAGTGCAGCGGTTCAAACGCCTCCGGCCCGCCGCCGCCCGCGGGTTCCCAGCGATCGCTCCAGCCGCTCATCCTCCCGCGACGATCAAAGGTCCAACCGGTGCTCTCGTCCGCGTAATGCGAGGCGAGATTCGCCAGCGATTGCCGTCGCCCGAGCAACTTCGCCCCGGGGGTGTCCCACGGCAGGCGCAGCGCCTCGGCGTAGGTGAGGCGGACCTCCGCCCCCGCACCACCGCAGGTTTCCAACCGCGGATAGGCGGTCGTGAGCGCGCCCGCGTCGAGGATGACCTCCACGTCCGTGTGCGGCGGCACCTCGACCTCCCCTGCGCCCGCGAGCAGGCGCCGCCACGCCGGCCCCGGATCGCCCCCGCCGGGCCCAAAGCCGTCCGCGAATCCCGTCGCCGCGCCCTCCTCCAACGCCGGGATCATCCGCGCGACCAGGCCGTACGGACTGGCCGGATCGCGGCGATCCTCCCGCCGCTCCGCCCGATACAGGAGCGTCGCCGGCGCCCACGCGGCATCGTCGAACCCGGGCTGCAGCCAACCGCGGGGAATCAGCGCCTCCACCCGGTGTTCATAGTAACCCTGGTACCCCTCGAAGGTCGTGCCGTCGTTCTGGAACCGGTGCGCGCGGTCCACCGCCACGCGCCACCGCGCGTCCGTGGTCCAGTCCCCACCGTCGACCAGCCACCCCCCGGCGTAGGTCATCACCGAGCAAGGCGCCCCCAGCTGGGTCGGCCGGTGCGCCACCCGCGACATGTCCAGCACAAGGGCGCACAGCACGTTCTGTCCGGGACGCAGGTGCGCGGCGAGGTCGTACGTGTCGTAGAACTGGTGGTGGACGTCGCCCTTCGCCGGCCCCCGTCCCACCAGGGCGCCGTTGCACCACAGCACGTAGCGGCTGTCAGCGGAGACGTGGATCCGGGCCGGGAGGCGGCCGGGATCCGCCGCCGCGAGGGTCCGGCGGAAGAGGCGTACCTGGTAATGCCCTGGACTGGCGTTCTCCGGCGCCGGAGTGGCGTGGGAACCCTCGGCGGACCAGATCCACTGGGCCTGGGCGGTGAACGGCAGGGTCATCGGCGGGGAAAGGGAACGTCGGAACCGCACGAGGCCGGCCCGGGCGGCGGCGGGAATAAGCTCGCGGCTCCCTGAAACTCAACCACGGTTTTCATGAATTTTCCGCCCGTGCCCACCCCTTCCCCCCGCCTGGTCGTTTGCGCCGCCACTTGGTCACTGGCCGGGCATCCCCGGGGGCGCCCGTGGAGCCTCGAACGACAGTTGCAGGAGATGCGCACCGCCGGCTTCGACGGGGTCTGCGCCTATGTGACCCCGGAATTGCGCGCCCACGCGGACCGGCTCGGACTTGCGCTGATGAGCGGCTTCGACGCCCCCTCGATCGCCGTGGGGTTGGAGCGGTTGCGGACGCAGGCAGACCTCGGCGTCCGCTTCATCAACATCCAATTGCTCGGCCACGACACCCCGCTCGCGCCGGCCACCAAAGCCGCCGTCCGGCTGGCACGGGAGGCGGTCCGGCTCGGCGTGGCCGTGCATTTTGAGACCCACCGGGACACCGCGACCGAGACCCCGGAGAAGTTCACCGCCCTCGCGCAGGCGTTCCGGCGAGCCACCGGGCGGCTGCTCCCGGTGACTTGGGACCACTCGCATTTTGCGGTCAGCAAGCACGTGCAGGCGCCAGATTACGCCACCCGGCTGCTGGCTTGGCCCGCACTGATCCAGGCTTCGCGGATGTTCCATCTCCGGCCCTTCAACAGCCAACACTGTCAGATCCCGGTGACGGATGGGCGCGGGCGGCTGACGCCAGAAGCTGGCGATTACTTCCGCTTCGTCCGGCAACTCTTCACCTGCTGGCGGGCCGGGGCGAACGACCACGAGGAATTGTGGGTGTGCCCTGAACTGGGCATGAGCCACGGCTACCACCTGAGTACCGACCGGCCCGCGTGGCCCGAAGCGGTGCGCGCCCGCCGGGAGATCCTCGCGGCGTGGCGGGCGACGGACGCAACCGCCTGAGGCGGGGGCCCGGGAATCGCTCTTGACCCTCGACCCGTGACATTTCAGCGTCCGACTGAAAATTTCAGGCTGCCCCTACCCCAACGTATGTTGATCACGGAGATCGCGAAGAAAGCGAGGGTCTCTCCCGCGACGGTGTCGCGGGCGATCAACCAGCCGCAGATCGTCGCGGCGGACAGCTTGGCGCGGATCCGCTCGGTGATGGAGGCGCACAACTATGTGCCGGCGCCGCTGAGCCGGCGCCGCGGGCCGAAGCCGCGGTCGACGGAATTGCGCCGGATCGGGGTCTGGTTTGTGGGTGCGCGGCCCAACAATCCGAGCCTCAACTGGTTCCACGACCAGTTGCTGCACGCGCAGTCCCACGATCCGCGGCTGCGGATCGACTTGCGGGTCCTGTTTTCCAACTCCCCGGAAGAACTGCCCGCCGGCTGGAGCGGGGAGAAGCTCGACGGCCTGATCCTGCAGGGGGTGGAGCCGGCGCCGGCGGTGTTGGCCCGGCTCCGGGACCTGCCGCACGTGTGGTTCATGACGCGACGCTCGGAGACCTATCCGGGCGACTACGTTGAGCCCGCGAACGAGGAGAACGGCCGGCTGGCGGCGGACCACTTGGCGGAGCTGGGCCATCGGACCTTGGCCGTCGTGAGCGCGGACCCGCACTACAGTGCGGTGGCGCGACGGGTGCAGGCGTTCCAGCAGCGGGCGCGGGAGCTCGGGCTGAGCGTCCATTCCGTGCTCGGCCGGCCCAACCCCGCGGTGAGCTACCTGGAGCTGATGCCCGCACACGCGGAAAGCGAAACCCTCGTCAGCACCCTGCTGGCCGCCTGCCCGCGGGCGACCGGGCTCTATCTGCCGGTTGATCATTTCTGCGGCGCCTTCTTCCGGGCGCTACGGGCAGCGGGGCAGCGGCCGGGGGACGATTACACGGCGGTGATCGGCAACTACAACCCGCTCGTCTACCACAACCTGGACCATTCCCCGGCGGCGATCGACATCAACCTCCCCACCTTGGTGCGGAAAGTTGTCGACCATCTGCTCTGGAAGATCGAGAACCGGGGGGTGGTCGGCCGGGTTGGAGTCACCGTTTCCCCAACTCTGCGCCCCGCACCACGTTGAACCTTTTTCTGATCCCCTGATCGGATTATCAGACCACCACAAAATCCCACCCATGAACAAACCAAGCCAACTCGTCAGGCGTAGCCTGACGACGACGCTGGCGATCCTCAGCGCCGCTCCCCTCGCCTTCGGGCAGGCGGGCGACGCCGCGGCCCTCCGCCGGCTCCAGGAAGAAAACGCCGCGCTGCGCAAGCAGCTCGCTGAAGCGCAGGGTCGCACCGCCGCCCCCGCCGCCGCTCCCGCGGCCCCCGCCGCCCGCCCGGCCCCCGCCGCCGCCCCCGCCGCCGGTCTCCGGACCGACGAAGGCGTGGCCGCCCTGAGCGCCTTCGAGGTCAAGTCCGAGCGCGACTACGGCTACCTCAAGACGAACGCGGCCACGGCCACGAAGATCAACATGGAGATCCAGAACATTCCCCTGCACCTGCAGGTGATCTCCCGGGAGTTCCTCGACGACACCAACGCCCGCTCCCTCACCGACCTGTTCCGCTACTCCGCCTCCGCCTCGGGTGACACCCGCTTCGCGATGCGCGTGCCCGCCAATTCGGCCACCCCGCAGGGCACCTTCACGATGCGCGGCTTCGTGGTGAACAGCCTGATGCGCAACGGCGTGTTCCGGTACACCTCGTACAACCTCGAGACCATCGACCGCGTCGAGGTCGTCAAGGGTCCCGCCGCCGTCTTCTTCGGCCAGGGCTACCCCGGCGGCGTCATCAACTACATCACCAAGCAGCCGGACTTCTCGGGCAACAAGACCGACGTCGACTACTATGTGAACAGCAACTCGGGCCACCGGGTGATGATCGACCAGAACCAGACCCTCGGGAAGAAGGCCGCCCTCCGCATCATCGGCGGCTGGGAGGACACCCAGGGCGAGCGCCGCTTCGAGTACCGCCGCGCCAACACCGTCACCCCGTCGCTCTCGCTCATTCCGTTCGACAGCGGCAAGGTGAAGATCACCGCCGAGGCCGAGTTCCTGCGCGAGAAGTTCAGCTGGAACGACTACGACTGGATCTACAGCGACTTCGCGGGCTGGAAGGAAGCCGCCACCACCGGCCGGTACAACTCCTCCACCGCGACCCTCGCCAACACGATCGTCGCCAACGCCGGCAACGGCCTGACCGCGAACGTGATCCAGAGCACGACCACCCCGACCCTGGCCTACGCGTCTTACATCAACAACAAGCGCATCGCCACCAACAACTGGTCCCTCCCCGCCTACACCAGCGTCGAGCGCGGCGCCTACATCACCAACGCCGCCGGCCAGCGGGTCAAGGACGAGGCGTTCAACTACACCACCCGCGGCGCCCACTTCCGCAACACGATCGACAACCTCGCGGTCACGGTGGACCTCACGCCCTTCAGCTGGCTGGACGTCCGCTACAACTTCCTCAACGAGAAGTCCGAGAATTACTCGGTCGGTCAGGGCGGCGCCCTCACCACGCCTTACGCCAACGGCGTCAACTGGAACGCCGGTACCGGTAACCTCTCCGGCTACTACCGCTACGGCCAGACGCACAACCTCGACGCCGTCGCCAAGTTCGAACTCTTCGGCGTGAAGAACAAGCTCCTCGGCGGCTTCCAGCGCATCAACCCCTACCAGCAGTTCCTCGGGGGCCAGGCCTTCGGCGACGTGCAGTGGGCGTTCCTCCCCGGCGCCCGGAACACCACGTCGAATCCGGACTACCGCGGCACCAACGTCGCCCTGTACAATCACGGCAACGTCCCGGTCAATCAGGTCATCCGCGACCGCACCGGCGCGATCAAGCCCGTCCGTCAGATCTACTCGAACTTCGACCCGGGCTTCGAGACCTACCCGGACATCAACGTCTACCACCAGGACGACCGCAACGCCCTCGACGGCTACAAGGTCAAGAACGAGTCCCTCTACCTGAACTGGCAGGCGACCACCTTCAAGGACCGCCTCACCCTCCTCGCCGGCTACCGCCAGGAGCGCCGCTGGGAGCGCGGCCAGTACCAGCCCAACAACTATCCGTGGTTCATCTACTTCCCGGATATGCACCTGAACCCCACCCTCTATCCCGAGAACGTCTGGGGTCACTCGATCAGCTACCAGCGCGGCCTGTACTCCGACCAGAAGGGCAACTCCTGGATGGGCGGCCTGTCGTTCGCGGTCACCAAGGAGCTGAGCATCTACGCCTCCAACTCGAAGACGTTCAAGTTCAACTCCGGCCGCATCTCCGGCATCTTCGCGGGTGATGAGGCCCTCTGGTTCGAGGAAGCCCGCCGCAACGGCTTCGGCGGCACCCCCGGCCAGTCCTTCCGCTACCTCGGCCAGACGGTCACGTCGCTGCAGCAGTTCCGCGACATCCTCACCGGCCGCGGCGTCTTCGATCTGCTCAAGAACGAGCAGGGCATGAACTGGGAAGTCGGCGCCAAGCTGTCCCAACTGGACGGCAAGCTCGTCGGCACCCTCTCGTTCTTCCGCGGCGAGCGCGAGAACCAGATGCTCGATGACGGCGCGAAGCAGTCCAACCTCGAGGAACCGCTGAACTTCAGCACCGACCTCTTCCCGGTCGGCTCCCCGTACCGCAACACGCGCCTGCTCCGCTGGCGCACGACCGACCTCCTCAACCGCATCGAGGGTGGCGAGGCCGAGTTGATCTGGACCCCCCGCCGCAACTTCCAGGCCGTCATCAACGGCTCGTACCTCTGGACGGCGAAGACGGTGTACGACAAGACCCGCGCCGCCCCCGGGACCACCGCCTACAACGCGCTGACCCCGGCCGCCAAGGTCGCCTCGGACATCTACTACAACGCGCGCATCGAGAACGTCCCCGAGTACCGCCTGAACGTGTTCGGCAAGTACACGTTCACCGACGGCATCGGCGGCGTCGCCCGCGGCCTCAACGTCGGCCTCGGCATGCGTTACTCCTCCGAGACGGTCGTCTCCCGTTCCGTCGACTGGAACCCCCTCGCGGGCGGTTACCAGGCCGGCGACTATGTGGTGTATGACCTGACGCTCGCCTACCCCTGGAACGTCCTGGGCTACCGGATCCACACCAACTTCGGTCTCTACAACGTGACCGACGAGAAGTACTCCGAAGGCTCCTTCGCGATGTCCCCGTCCCGGAACTGGATCTTCCGGAACACGCTCAAGTTCTGATCCGGCCCCGGCCGGGATCCCGAGGCGGGGG
>JBMTAG010000063.1:0-20700 GCA_049428505.1 Opitutaceae bacterium
CCGAGGCGGATGCAGGCGGCCTCGCGGGCCGGGCCGGCCGCCACGAGCGGGGGCACCGCTTCGCGGCAGCGCGCTACGGCGTGCGCACAGCGCGGATGGAAGGCGCAACCCGCCGGCGGGTTGATCGGCGATGGCGGATCCCCGGGCAACACCAGGCGCTGCCGGCTCCGCTCCACGTCCGGATCGGGCACCGGGATCGCGCTCACCAACGCCCTGGTGTACGGATGCTGGGGGCGCTCAATCACGTCCGCCGCCTGCCCCAGCTCCACGATCCGCCCCAGGTACATGACCGCCACCCGGTCCGAGATGTGCTTCACGACCGAGAGGTCGTGCGCGATGAAGATGAGCGTGAGGTCCATCTCCCGGCATAGGCCCGCCAGCAGGTTCAGGATCTGGGCCTGGATCGACACGTCGAGGGCCGAGACGGGCTCGTCCGCGACGACGACGCGCGGCTCCAACGCGAGGGCCCGGGCGATCGCGATCCGCTGCCGCTGGCCACCGGAGAACTCGTGCGGATACTTGCGCAGGAACCGCGGGGCGAGGCCGACGCGTTCCATCAGCCGGTGCACCCGCGCGGGAATCTCCTCCGCGGGGCAGACGCCGTGAACCCGGAGCGGCTCGGCGAGCGTGTCGAAGACGGTCATCCGCGGGTTCAGCGACGCGTACGGATCCTGAAAGATCATCTGCAGGTCCCGCCGCGCCGCCCGCACCTCCGCGGCGCCCGCCTCGGTCAGGTTGCGCCCGCCGAGCAGCACGGTCCCGGCGGTGGTCGGCAGCAACTGCAGGATGGTGCGCGCGAGGGTGGACTTGCCGCAGCCGGATTCCCCGACGAGGCCGAGGACCTCGCCGCGCCGCACGGTCAGCGTCACGCCATCGACGGCCTTCACGGTGCCGGCATCACGCCGGAAGATGAGCCCGCGGTGGAGCGGGAAGTGAGTCTTGACGTCGCGGAGCTCGAGGATCGGGGCGGACATCGGGCGGGTCAGAGTTCGCCGGCGTGGGCCCGCAGGCAGGCGTGCAGGTGTCCCGGGGTCGCCGCGCGCAGTTCCGGGCGCCCGGCGCGGCAGGCGTCGGTGGCGTGTTCGCAGCGGACGGCGAACGCGCAGCCGGCGACGGGCCGCGAAAGGTCCGGGGGCAGGCCCGGGATGGTGTAGAGCGTGGAACCCTTGGCCTGCAGGGCGGGGATCGAGCGCTGCAGCGCGCGGGTGTACGGATGCCGCGGCGCGTGGAAGAGGGTCCGCGTGTCGGCGGTCTCCACGATGCGGCCGGCATACATCACCTGGACGCGGTCACACAGGCCCGAGACGACGCCGAGGTCGTGCGTGATGAAGATCACGGCCATCCCGAGCTCGCGTTGCATCCGGCGGATCAGGTCCAGGATCTGCGCCTGCACGGTGACGTCGAGCGCGGTCGTGGGCTCGTCAGCGATGAGCAGTTCCGGCCGGGTGATGAGCGCCATCGCGATCATCACGCGCTGGCGCATCCCGCCGGAGAACTCATGGGGGTAAAGGTCCAGCCGCCGCGGGGCGTCGTTGATGCCCACGGCCTCCAGCATGGCCAGGCCGCGGCGCCGGGCTTCCTCCCGCGGGAGTCGCTCGTGGATCAGGAGGGGCTCGATCAGCTGCTCGCCGATCCGCAGGTACGGATTCAGCGATGTCATCGGGTCCTGGAAGATCATCGCGATGCGCTTCCCGCGGATGGCCCGCGCCTCCGCCGGCCGGCAGCGCAGGAGGTCCGTGCCGGCGAACACCGCACGACCGCCCTCGATCCGACCCGGTGGCTGCGGAATCAGTCCGAGGATGGAGTAACACGTGACCGACTTGCCCGAGCCCGATTCGCCCACGATGCCCAAGGTCTCGCCGCGCTCGAGGCTGAAGCTTACCCCGTCGACGGCCCGGGTGACGCCGGTGCGGGTGTGGAAGCTGGTCCGGAGGTCGGTGACTTCGAGGAGCGGCACGGGGAAGGGGCTAGACGGGAACTAGGCGGGCGAAATAGGCAACATCTCCCGCACGGCCGCCGCGACGGTCGCGGGGGTGAGCGCGGCGAGGTCACCGCCGCCGTGCGGCGGGCAACCTGGCGGCTGCAGCACGCGGTGGGGCGTGGCGAAGACCGGGCCGGTGCGGACCGGGTTGGTGGGCCCGAAGAGTCCGAGCACGGGAACGCCGAGGGCGTTCGCGAGGTGCATCCCCCCGGTGTCATTCGTGACCAGCAGGCGGCAGGCGCCGAGCGCGACGGTCAGGCCCGGCAGATCGGTTTCGCCGGCGCGGTTGCGCACGCGATCCTCCGGAAAGCCCGCGGCGACGGCGGCGGCCAGGGGCCGGTCCCCCGGGGTGCCGAAGACCTCGAAACGCACTTCGGGCAGCGCCTCAATCAGGCCCCGCCAATGCGGGACGGGCCAGCGTTTCGCCGGGAAGTTTTCCGAACCGACGATCAGGCCGACCGGGGCGTGCGGCCCCGGCTGCGGCGCCGGCACCAGCGGGCTCAGGTCGGGGGCCTCCGCCAGCCCGAAGTGCCGCAGGAACGCCGCCCACAGCGCGAGTTGATGTTCGCGGGTCTCGTCCCACGCGGCCGGCACGCGGAAGCGATGGGACAGCAGGGGGCGCGGCCGTCCCGCCCGCACGAGGCCGAAACGCTGCCGGGCTCCGGCGCACCACGCCTCGAGGTCCCCCCGCAGGGACTGCGTGAAGAGGAGCCAAACGTCGGGGTGCTCCGCGGCCAACCGGCGGAAGGCGTTGAAGTAACCCGGCCCGCGGGCGGGCAGGGGCACGAAGCGATCTCCGAGCCCCCAGGCGGCCAGCAGCGGTGCGAAGGCGGCGCGACCAACGAGGACCAGTTCGGCGTCGGGGCGGCCGCGCCGCAGGGCGCGCAGGAGGGGGGCGAGCATCACCACGTCGCCGAGCCAGTTCGGCAGGCGGATCCAGATCCGGGTGCGCCGCGGCGGGGCGGGGAGGCCGCGGGCGCGGAGGTCGGCGGCGAGCAGGTTGCGCTTCGACTCGAGGCGGAAGCGGAGCGCGGGCTGGTCCTGGTGCCGCCAGCGATCGTGCGCCCAGAGCCACGAGGCGCAGAGGTCGTCGTCCCGCGCGAGCAGTTCCTCCAGCCAACGGTTCAAGCCGAGCGTGACGGTCTCCGAGGCCCCGTCGTGCGCCAGCTCGCGGGCCCCGATCTCGACCCGCCAGAAGCCGTGGTAGCGGGGGTAGATCCCGTAGACCCGCGCGCTGAACTTCTCGGCCAGCAGGCCGGGCAGTTCGGTGGTCGAGCAGACGCGGCCGAACAGCGTCGTGAGGGCGCCCTGCAGGCCCGCGTTCTGGTCGAACAGGATGCCGACGAACCCGCGGCGGCGGAGGATCTTGAGGGCTTCAGCGAAGCCTTCCTTGCGCGAGAGCAGGCGCATCCCGAAGCGCTCGCGGGCCGCGCGCACGAAGTGGTCGGCGGCGGGCGCATCGAGGGGGCGGTAGATGATCCCGAACTCCGGGAAGGTCCCGGGGACCGTGAGGGGCTGCGCCGTCTGCGCCTCCCAGTGCGCGAGGTGCGGGGAACAGATCAGCGTGGGCGCGGGGTCCTGCCGGTGACGTTGGTGGAGCGCGAGCAACTCCGGGCCCGCGCGGACGATGCGCCGGAGCCGTTCCGGGCCGAGGTAGGGCAGGGCCAGCGAAAGCAGTCCCGTCTCGACCAGGCGGCGGCAACTTTCGCGGCCGATCCGGCGGCGCCAGGCTTCGTCCCGCTCCGGAAACGCGTGGTGCAGGTTGGCGAGGATGAGCCGGCGGCGGCGCGGCAGGAGCCGGAAGATCCCGTCGCCGAGGACGTGCGAGAGGAGGCGCAGCAGGCCCTCGGGACTGTGCGCCGCGAGGCGTCCGAGCAGTTGGAGCAGCAGGAGCAGCACGGGAAGGGTTCCGCCGCCGGCGATCCGGCGAGCGGTCGGGGCTCAGGGTTGTCCGGCCTTGGCCGCGGCCTTCCTTTTGCCTCCGCCCCCCTTCGCCCGACCCGCGCCGGCGGCCCGGCGGGCCTCCGCCTCGGCCTCCACCGCGCGCATGAATTCCGCCCGGCGCGCCGGATCCTGGCGCGCGCGGAACACCTCGAGCAGGGGATCGCGCGTCCGGACCATCCAGGCCTCCAGCATTGCGGTGAGCCGCTCCTCCGTGGCGCGGTGGGCCGGCTGGCCGATCAGGTTGCGCAGGGCGTCGGGATCCGAGGCGTAGTGGTAGAGTTCCTCGGGGCGCCGGTGCTCGAAGAGGTCCAGGCGCGCGGCGAGCGCCGAATCGGTGCGCGCGAGCACCTGCATCCGCCGGAAGGTGGCGGTACCCCGGGTCGCCGTCGCCATGACCCGCGTCCCGTCGGACCATGGATTGAAGAGGTAGCCGTGCTCCCGCGTGATGATCGTCCGCATCGGGTGCCGGTGCCCGCCGGAGTTCTCGTTGTATTCCGCGACGATGAAGTCGCGGCCGTCCTGGGCCTCGCCGCGCAGCACGGGGGCGAACGAGCGGCCGTCCACGCCCGGGGGCGGCGGCAGACCCAACATCTCGAGCACCGTGGGCAGCAGGTCGACGCCGGAGACGAGGTGGCGGTCGTCGAGCGCGCCGGGGCGGGTGACGCCGGGCCAGCGGACCATCCACGGCGTGCGGGTGCTGTGGAAGTAGAGCTGGGTCTTGGCAAAGGGCAGGGGCATTCCGTGGTCGGAGAGAAACATCACGATGGTGCGGTCCTCCTCGCCGCTTTCGCGGAGCGCCGCGAGGATGGCCCCGAGGCCGTCGTCGGCGCGGCGGACGGAGGAGTGGTAGCGGGCGAGCTCGGCCCGCACCTGCGGATCATCGAAGAGGAAGCCGGGCACGGGGACCTCGGCGGGCGTGAAGATCCGGCTCGGCCGGAAGCGGGCGTCGGCGGCCGCGTCCTCCCCGAAGAACGGCTTGTGCGGGTCGGACAGGTTCAGGTTGAGGAAAAACGGTTTGCCTGCGCTCCGGGCTTCGCGGATCCCGCGGCGCGCACTCTCGCCGTAGGAGGCGGCATCCTTGGGGTGCAGCGTGGTGCCGTCCGGTTGCCGATCGAGGACGACGTGCCAGCCGGGGTAGGGCGAATAGGGTGTGGAATGTTCCACCTTGTGCCGGATGCCAGTGTAGTAGCCCGCGGCGCGCAGGAGGTCGGAGAGGTGGGGCCAGCCCGCGTCGCGCACCTGGTAAAAGCCCTCGATGCGGTTGTTGTGCGGGTAGCGTCCAGAGAAGAGCACGTTGCGCGACGGCATGCAGTTGCCCACCTGCACGAAGGCGTGGGCGAAGCGCAGGCTGGTGCCGGCCAAGCGGTCCATCTGCGGACTGGCGCCGGGGAGCGGGCAGCCGTAGACGCCGAGCGAGTCGCAGCTCAGGTCGTCGGCGGTGATCAGGAGCAGGTTCCAGCGGGGGGGGGCGGCCAGCAGCGGGGCCGCAAGGGCGAGGAGGCAGAGCAGGAGGTGGCGGGGCATAGGGCGGGGGCGAGCGAGCCGCAAGGCATCCACCGCGTCAACCGCGCCCGCGGGCGTTTTGGGATTGAAACGCCGGCGCAAGCGTACGGACTCGCCGCAGCCCTTCACCCCATGAACATCGGCGGCGCCGGCACCACCCAGCACACGTATGACGCGATCGTCGTCGGCTCCGGCATCAGCGGCGGCTGGGCCGCGAAGGAGTTGACCGAGAAGGGCCTCCGCACGCTCCTGCTCGAGCGGGGCCGCGACGTGAAGCACGGGGATTACCCGACGGCGATGCTGGAGGCGTGGGAGTTCCCGGGCCGCAACCGCCGCTCGAACGTCGAGTTGGAGCGCCAGGCAAAGCAGAACCGCACCGGCTACACGACGCATCCGGCCTCGGCGCACTGGTTCGTCGACGACGTCGATAATCCCTACTCCGAGGACCAGCCGTTTGACTGGATGCGTGGCTACCACGTCGGCGGGCGCTCCCTGCTCTGGGGCCGGCAGTCCTACCGGTTCAGCGAGCTGGATTTCGAGGCCAATGCCCGCGACGGCGTGGGGGTCGACTGGCCGATCCGTTATGGCGACCTCGCCCCGTGGTACGACCACGTGGAGCGCTTCGCCGGCATCAGCGGCCAGCGGGAGGGCCTCGCGCAGCTCCCGGACGGCGAGTTCCTGCCGCCGATGGCGATGAACTGCCTCGAGCAGGACGTGCGGGGCCGGCTGGCGGAGAAGTTCAACGGGCGGGTGATGACCATTGGGCGCGCGGCCAACCTCACCGTGCCGCATCTCGGGCGCGGTTCCTGCCAGTACCGCAACCGCTGCATCCGCGGTTGCCCCTACGGCGGCTACTTCAGCAGCAACTCCGCAACGCTCCCCGCGGCCTACGCCACCGGGCGGCTCACGCTGCGGCCCTTCTCGATCGTGACGGAGATCATTCCCGCCGCCGACGGCAAGCGGGCGGCCGGGGTCCGCGTGATCGACGCCGAAACCCGCGAGGTCATCGAGTTCCGCGCCCGCGTCGTCTTCCTCTGCGCGTCCGCGGTGGCCTCGACCTTCATCCTCCTGAATTCGCGGTCCGACCGTTTCCCGCAGGGCTTCGGCAACGACAGCGGCGAGCTGGGCCACAACCTGATGGACCATCATTTCAAGGTGGGTGCCGCCGGGGTGTCCGATCGCTTTGCGGACCGCTATTTCCGCGGGAACCGGCCGAACGGCATCTACATCCCCCGCTTCCGGAACCTCGATGCCGCCACGCGCCGGAAGGACTACCTCCGCGGCTTCGGTTACCAGGGCAGCGCCAGTCGCCTCGATTGGGCGCGCCCCATCCGCGAGCTGAGCTTCGGCGCCGGCCTCAAGGCCGACCTCATCCGTCCCGGTCCCTGGCGCTTCGGCATCGGCGCGTGGGGTGAGTGCCTGCCGTACCATCGCAATCGCCTCTACCTCAATGCCGCGGTCCGCGACAAGTGGGGCCAGCCCACGGTGACCTTCGACTGCGCGTGGCAGGAGAATGAGCGGGCCATGCGCAAGGACATGCAGGCGGCGGCGGTGGAGATGCTCGAGGCGGCGGGCCTGCGCGACGTGAAGGGCTTCGATGACGGCAGCGCCCCCGGGCTCTGCATTCACGAGATGGGCACCGCGCGGATGGGCCGCGACCCGCGCACCTCCGTGCTGAACGGCTGGAACCAGGTGCACGCGGCGCCGAACGTGTTCGTCACCGACGGCGCGTGCATGACCTCCAATTCCTGCGTCAATCCCTCGCTCACCTACATGGCGCTCACCGCGCGCGCCTGTGACCACGCGGTCGCGGAGATGAAGCGGAACCACCTGTGAACCCGTCGGCCCCCGCCCCCGTCACCCGCCGCGAGGCGCTCGTCCGCGCCGCCGCCCTCGCGGGCCTCAGTCTCACGCCCGCGTGGATGGAGCGCGTCCTCGCCGCGGCGGCCGCGCCCGCGGCGAACCTCCCGCCCGGCCGGGCCGCGGTCCTGGCCGCGGCGGCGGAGCGCATCTTGCCCCGCACGGATACCCCGGGGGCCGGCGACGTCGGGGTCCCCGCCTTCCTCGCGCGCCTGCTGGAGGGGTATGTTCCGGCCGACGCCCGCGATACGGTATGGGCGGGCCTCGATGGTCTGGAGGCGGCGGCGCGCGCCGCGCACGGGCGGGGTTTCGCGGAGGTGTCCGCGGAGGCGCAGGATGCCCTGATCCGCGCGGCGGCCGAGGCGGGCGGGCGCTTCTTCCCGTTGCTGCGCGAGTACACGCTGCTCGGCTATTTCACCTCCGAACGCGTCGGTCGGGAGGTCCTGCACTATGATCCCGTGCCCGGGCGCTGGGATGCCTGTGTGCCGCTCGCCGAGGTCGGCGACCGGCTTTGGACCCGCTGAACCCGGCAGACGGCCGCGGGGCGCGGACTCAGAGCAGCAGCAGCGCGGGGCTTTCGAGCAGCGTCTTCAGCGCGTTGAGGTACTGCGCGCCGACGGCCCCATCGACCACCCGGTGGTCGCACGAGAGGGTGACGGTGAGCGTCTGGCCGATCTCGATGCGGTCGCCGCGCACGACGGGTTTCCGGACCACCGTGCCGACCGCGAGGATGGCGGCGTTGGGCGGGTTGATGATCGCGCTGAACCGCGGGATGCCCATCATCCCGAGGTTGGAGACGCAGAACGTGCCGCCGGTGAATTCCGCGGGGGCGAGCTTCTTCTCCTTGGCGCGCTTGCCGAGGGACTTCGCCTCGGTGGAGATCGCGAAGAGCGACTTCAGGTGCGCGTCGCGCACGACGGGGGTGATCAGCCCGTCCTCGATCGCGACCGCAAACGAGACGTGCGCGGCGGCGAAATAGCGGATCTGGTTGCCCTCCCAGGAGGCGTTCACCTGCGGCACGCGGCGGAGCGCCTCGGCGCTGGCCTTCAGGATGAAGTCGTTGACCGAGAGTTTCACGCCCTCGCCCTCAAGCGCGGCGTTGAGTTGCTCCCGCAGCGCCGTGAGCGGAGCGGCGTCGATCTCGATCTCGACGTAGAAGTGGGGGAGCTGGGTCTTCGACTCCAGCAGCCGGCGGGCGATCGCACCGCGCATGTTGGAGACGGCAACGGCGCGCTCGTCCTGGATCGGCCCCTTGCTGAGGACGGAGCCGATCGGGCGGGCGGCGGCGGCGGCGGGCGCGGCGGCGGCGGCGAGCACGTCGGCGCGGCGGATGCGGCCGCCGGGGCCGGAGCCCGTGATGCGGGCGAGATCGAGGCCCTTGGCGGCGGCGAGTTTGCGCGCCAGCGGCGAGGCCTTGATCCGGCCGGCGGGGCCGGGGGCGGCGACCGGAGCGGGCGGTGGCTGGGGTGCGGGAGCCGGGGTGGGGGCAGGAGCGGGGGCGCTGGCGGGGGCCGCGGCGGCCGGGGCTGCCGCCGGAGCCGCGGGGGCCTTCGGCGCGGGGGCGGGGACGGCCTCGCCGGGCTTACCGATGGCGCAGAGCGGGGCGCCGAGGGCGACTTGCGAACCGCCGGGGGCGTAAATCTTGAGGATCGTGCCGTCGAAGAAGCACTCGAGCTCCATCGTCGCCTTGTCGGTCTCGACCTCCGCGAGCATGTCGCCCGCCTTCACGACGTCGCCTTCTTGCTTCAGCCACTTGGCCAGCGTGCCCACCGTCATGGTGTCGCTGAGCTTGGGCATTTCGATGATGTTGGCCATGGCGGTGCGGGGGAGGGGGTCAGGCGAGCGTCTCGAGGGCGGCCTGCAGGACGCGGCGCGGGTTGGGCAGCTGCTCGATTTCCACCGGCGGGCTGTAGATGGCTGGCGCGTCGACCGTCGCGAGGCGATGGATCGGACCGTCGAGCTCGTCGAAGGCCTCGCGCTGGATCATGTAGGCGAGTTGGGAGCCGACGGAGGCGAAGGGCTTCTGTTCCTCGACGATCAGCACCCGGTGGGTCTTGGCGACGGACCGCAGGACGCTGTCGATGTCGAGCGGGCGGATCGTGCGCAGGTCGAGGACTTCGGCGGAAACCTTGTGTTCGCGTTCGAGCACCTCGGCGGCGGCGAGCGAGTGCAGCACCGAGCGGCCATAGGTGACGATCGTCAGGTCCGTGCCGGCCCGCTTCACGTCGGCGAGACCGAGGGGCACCACGTGCTCCCCGGCGGGCACCTCGCCCTTTTCCCCGTAGAGCATTGTGTTCTCGAGGAAGAAGACCGGGTCATTGTCGCGGATCGCGGACTTGAGGAGGCCCTTGGCGTCCGCCGGCGTGGACGGCACGACGACCTTCACGCCGGGGTGGTTGGCGAGGACGTTCTCCGGGGTGTGCGAGTGGGTGGCGCCGACGTTGGTGCCGCCGTTGGCCGGGCCGCGGATGACGATCGGGCAATGGATCTGGCCGCCGCTCATGTAGCGCACGTTGGCGGCGTTGTTCAGGATCTGGTCGAAGGCGACGGAGTAGAACGACCAGAACATGAGCTCCATCACGGGGCGGATGCCCAGCATGGAGGCGCCGATGCCGACGCCGATGAATCCGGCCTCGCTGATCGGGGTGTCGACGACCCGCTGAGGGCCGAAGCGGGCGAGCAGGCCCTCGGTGACCTTGTAGGCGCCGTTGAACTGGGCGACTTCCTCGCCCATGACAACGACGTTGGGATCGCGCTCCAGCTCCTCGGCAAGGGCGTGGCGGACGGCTTCGCGGTAGGTGATGACAGGCACGGTGGAAGGGGGGGGCGGCGATCCGATCAGGTGAAGAAGAGGCGGCCCTGCGAGCGGCGATCCGCGGGGTTGTCGGCCTCCCAGTAGACGTCGGTCTGAATGTCCGCCGGGGTGGGGAAGGGACTGGCTTCCGAGAAGTCGGCGGCGAGATCGGCCTCGGCCCGCGCTTCGGTGTCGATCTGCTCGGCAACGGCGGGGGTGAGCACGCCCTCGGCCAGCAATTTGTCCTGGAAGAGTTGAATCGGATCCCGGGTCCGGCGGTATTCCTCGATCTCCTGCTTGCTGCGGTAGGTGTTGTCGGGATCGGCGACCGAGTGCCCGCGGTACCGGTAGGTATCGATTTCGACGGTGCTGGGGCGGCCGTTCTCCCGGGCGAGGGTGAGGAACTTGTCCATCATCGCGCGGACCTCGTACACGTCGTGGCCGCTGCACTGGCCCCATTGCATGTCATAGCCGGCCGCGCGCTGGGCGAGTTCGCCGGCGGAGGAACGGGCCTGGCTGGTACCCATCGAGTAGCCGTTGTTCTCGATCACGAAAACCACGGGCAGGTTCCAGAGGGAGGCGAGGTTGTAGGCCTCGTGCACGGCGCCCTGGTTCACGGCGCCATCGCCCATGAAGGCCATCGCGGCGCCCTTGAGACCCTTGTATTTCAGGGCGTAGGCGAGGCCGGCGCCGAGGGGGATCTGGCCGCCGACGATGCCGTGGCCGCCCCAGAAATTGCGGGAGGGGTCGAAGTAGTGCATCGAGCCGCCCTTGCCCTTGGAGCAGCCCGTGGCCTTCCCGTAGAGTTCCGCCATCAAGGGCTTGGTGTCCATCCCGACGGCGATGGCATGCCCGTGGTCGCGGTAAGCCGTGATCACGTGGTCATTTGGGCCCATCAGTGAACAGCAACCGACCGCGACGGCCTCCTGACCGATGTACAGGTGGAGGAAGCCGCCGATCTTCTTGGCCTGGTAGGCGCGGAGGCTGCGTTCCTCGAAGCGACGGATGCGCACCATCTTGCGTAAGAGCTCGATCCGCTCCTCCGGGTTCAGCCGGGCGTTGACGGGCGCCTGCGCGTGATCAGTGGCGGCGGGGGGTGTTGCTTCCTTGGCGGTCGGTTTCTTGCTCACGGAGGACGATGGGAAAGGCCCACGCTGCGGGTGCCGCTGCGGCGAATCAAGCGTGGAGATTGCCGCCGGGTGCGGGCAGCACCTCCTCGAGTTCGATCCGCAGGGGGCGGCCGGGAGCGCAATCCGCCCGGAGGGCCACGAAGCCGTCGCGGTACCGGTCGTAGATCGGCCAGAGGGCTTGGCGGTCAGTGTCGGGGATCGGCAGGGTGTCGATCGCCGCGCGGGAGAAAAACGCAAAGCGGCCCTCGTCGATCGGCGGCGGGAGGGCGCGCAACGGCACCCGGCAGCGGAAGAGGAACATCAGCCAGTGGGCGTGGCCCTCGTAGGCTTTCTCCGCGATCATCGCGAACAGGTGAAAATCCCCCGTCGCGACCCGGTGTCCGGTCTCCTCGAAGGTTTCCCGGACTGCGCACTCAAAGGGGGACTCACCGTGGGCAGTCTCGAGCTTGCCCCCGATCGGGCTCCACACGCCGAGGTTTGGCGCCTTGGCCCGCAGCATCAGGAGCAGTTCTCCGGCCTCATTTTCGAGGAAGACCAGGACGGCGAGTTTGTGGGCCAGCGGGGCGGGAGAGGTCATGGGCCGGGAAAAGTTTGAGCGTGACCCCGGGGAGGGAGCGCTCAACTTTTTTCCGGTGCTTCGCCTCACCCGCGTTCTCGCCTTCAGCCTGGTGCTCCCTTGGGCGGCGGCCGCCGCTCCGGGCCCCACGCCGTCCGTCGAGGTCGTCAATCTGCGCACGAATCAAGTGCGGCCAGGCAACGGCGGTCCCGCCTGGCTGGAAACCACGCTCTCGCTCAACGTGCGGCCATCCGGCGGGGGAGCCTTCCCGGTGGTCTCGGCGGTGCGGGTCGCCCTCCTGATGGCGTTCGAAGTCCCGGGGCCGGCTGGCGGCTCCCGCCGGACCCAGGCGTATGCGGCCGCCGTGGAATGCGTGGCCCTCGAGCCGGGGCGGGCGGAAGTCCGGTTCTACCTGCCCCCGGAAATCCTGAAGCGGGACCAGATCCGGGGCGAGCCCCGGTATTGGGGGGTCGAACTCACCGCCGGGGGCGAGGCGCTGCCCGCGGCGCGCGCGGCGTACTCCGCCAACCTCGGAGCGCCCGCGGCGCGGACGGAGTTCCAGCGACGCTGGGCCCAGGCGGCGGCCGCCAACGACGGCATTCTCCAGGCGCAGCATCTGACTCCCTTCGCCCTGGAGTACCCGCGCGCCACGCCCTCGGTGGTCCGCCGGGAGCCGCGCTGAAGGTTCGCCGTAACCATAATACGCTTGCCGCGTCTCGCCCCATTTGAAATCGCCTTACCCTTTCTTGCCCAATTATGCGCCCCCCCCGCATTCTCGCCGTTGACGTCGGCGCCGGCCATGTTGCCTGCGGGGTGTTTTCCGTCGGTGCTTCGGGCCGGCTGGTGCTGCAGCAGTTCGCGCTGGAGCCGCACAGCCCCGATCCCGCCCAGGACAACCGGTGGTCGCTGGAGGTGGCCCAGTCGCTCGGCGCGATCGTCGCCCGGCGTCGCCTCGGGGGACTCGCCGCCATGGCGGTCCCCGGCCACCTCGCGCTGACCAAGTTCATCAAGACGCCTTCCGTCGCGAAGGAGAAGCGCGGTCGGATCGTGGCCTTCGAGGCGGCGGAGAACATCCCCCATGCCCTCGAGGAGGTCGTTTGGGACCATGCCGTCATCGCGGACGATGGCTTCGACCTCGAGGTCCTGCTCACCGCCGTGAAGTTCGAGGCGATGCAGGCCCTCTGTGCCGCCGCCGACGCCGCGGGTTTCCCGGTGGAGCGCGCCACCCCCGCCGGGGTCGCCCTGTACCACGCCTTCCGGCACACCCATCCGCAGCAGGCCGAGCCGGTGATCGTGGCCAACGTCGGCGCGCGTACCACCACGCTGCTCTTCGCGGAGGGCGAACGCTATTCCCTCCGCAGCCTCGGGCTCGCGGGCAACGCAGTGACCCAGGCGATCGCCGATGAGTTGCGTCTCGACTTTGCCTCCGCGGAGACGCTCAAGCTTCAAGTCCTCACAGGGCAATCCGATCTGCCGGCCGCCTCGCCCTCGCGCGCCGCGGTGCAGCGCGCGGCGGCCGCGGTCTGCGCCCGGCTCCAGCTCGAGATCACCCGGTCGGCCGTGAACCACCGGCGGCACACGGGCGCGAGTCCGGCGGTCGCCCTCTATCTCACCGGTGGCGGCTCCTTGCTGGGGGAGCTCCCTTCCGTTCTCTCCGAGAAGCTCCGGCTACCCGTCGAGCGCCTTGAGGTCCTGCGTCAGGTCGACGTGGCCGCGGACGCTCGGGCGGGGGGGGCTGAGGCGGCCGCGGCGGTGCTCGCGGACCTGGTCGGCCTCGCCACCCGGCTGGTGCATCCGCGCGAGGAGGAGCCCAGCCTGCTGCCGCCCGCGCTCACGCGGGCCCTCGCTTTCCGCAAGCGCCAGCCGATGCTGCTCGCTGCGGCGGCCGCCGCGACCCTCGCGTTCGCGCCCCCTGCGTACTATTTTCACCACGTCACGCGCGGCTTCCAGGAGCAGGTTTCCCGCTACGATGGCCAGTTGATGCCCTTGCGCTCGGTCCAGAACCGCAACGAGGGCAATCTCCGTCAGATTGAGGAGGCCGGGCGACAGATCTCCGCGCTCAAGGGAGCCTACGAGACCAAGGCCAACTGGCTGAATTTTATCGCCGGGTTGCAGGAGCGCCTCGTCCAGATCGAGGACGTTTGGCTCGACCGCCTGCAGGTGCAGCGTCCCCCCGCGGAGGAGCCGGCCGTGGCGGATGTGACGCCCCCGCCGGAGGAGCCTGCTCCCGATGGACAGTCCCCCGCACCGGCGGTGGCGCCGCCGCCGGTGCCCTCCGGCCCGCCCGTGCGCCTCGCGCTGAGCGGCCGACTGCTGGACGTGAAGAACCCCCAATCGAAGGTCAGCCCGGAGTCGATTGAGCGGGTCAAGCGGTTGCTCGCGGGCTTTGCGGGGTCGCCTTTTGTGACCGCGGTGGAGAATGAGCGCTTTGACACCAGTCAGAACGGCATTCTCCGCTTTGATTTCACGCTCGTGATCAACCCCCGTCAGTCGCTCTGAGCGGCAGCCCGATGAACTGGTACCGTCATTATCCGGGATTCGCGATCGGCCTTACCGTTTGCGGGCTGGTCGCCGCGGGGCAGATCGCCTTGGGCGTGGAGCGCTGGTTCGCCTCCCGGTCGGAAGCGAGCCGCTTGCAGCAGCGGCGGGCCGAGCTTGAGGGGGTGGGGCAGTTGCAACCGGCCCCGACGCGCGAGGTGGCGGTGGCGATCGAGGCGGACCTGGCCCGTGCCCAAGCCGCGCTGGCGGCGATGCGCACGGAGCTTTCCGGGCAGCCGGCCGCGGTTGAGAAACTGCGCGCCGCCAAGGTGCCGACCGCTCGCACGGACGCGTTCTTCGACCTCGCGACTTACGTTGAGCGGGTCCGGGAAGCGGCCGCGAAGGCGGGGGTGCAACTGCGGCCGGAGGCGGCCCGGGCCGGCTTCGCGCAATACGCCAACGAGGGCCCGGAGACCGACCGCATCGAGCCCGTCTTCCGCCAACGCCAGCTCGCGGAGTATCTGGTCACGATCCTCCTCGAGGCCCGACCGGAGGCGATCCTCGCGATCCGGCGCGAGCGCCCGCTCACGAGGGCGGAGCGGGGGGCCGCTGCCGAAGCCATCGCCAACGGCCAGCCTCCCCCGGCTCCGGAAGGCGGCGATGGACCGGACTACTTCGCGCAGGATCCCCGCGGGAGCGCCCGGGTTCCCGGTTTCGTGGAAACGACCGGGTTCCGCCTGACCTTCCAGGGGGAAACCGCGGCGCTGCGGTTATTCCTCAACCGCCTGACGGCCTTCGAGCTGCCCTTTCTGGTCCGGGAGGTGGAGGTGGAGCCGGTGGGGGTCGAGGAGGCCGCCGACGCCCCCGCTGCGGTCGGCTCCGCCGTGACCGCTGCGCCGCTCAACGCCCTCCCCTCGGCCAGTGAGACCGGGGCGGCCAAGGCGCCGGTCCAAGCCCCACTCGTGCCCCGTTCCACGTCCCGCTTCACCGTGACGGTTGAACACCTCGAACTCCTCACCCCGTCGCCCGCTGAGGGCAGCGTGGAGGCGACTAACCCCTGACCCGGAATCCCCTCCGCATGGCCGCCCTGCCCAGCGAAAAGATCTACTTCGGACTCGCCCTGCTGGTTGTCGCCGGCTCCGCCGCCGGCTTCGGCACGCTGGTGCTGCGGCAGGAGCACGCGGATGCCATCCCCTTGCCCTCCGCGCAGCTGAGCGAGGAACCGTATGCGCCCAAGGCCGTCGCGGTGGCCCCCGTCAAGGTCGAAGCTTGGGCCGCCCCGGCCCCTCAGTCCCGCGGTCGCGAGTGGGTGTACGACGCATTTTCGCCGCCGGAAATTTATTATAACAGCCGCTCGCGCCAATTTTCCGTCAAGCCGCCGGCCAGCTTGGTCGAGGGCGACGCCGCCGAGCCCTTCGGATTGGAACTGGTCGCGGTGCGCCCCGAACCCTTCCGTTTGCAGTTGATCGGTTACGTCGGAGGCACCGGCAACTGGCGGGGCACGTTCCACAACGCCCGCACCGGCGAGGTGTTTCTCGCCGCGGCCGGCCGCCGCTTGCCGGCTCTCGGGCTTACGATTCGGAGCCTGGACGTCGGAACCCAGCCGGTGGCCGTGGCCGAGAGCATGACCACCCGCCAACGGGTCGCCTCCGCGCTGGTGCGCGATGAGCAGGCCGGCCGCGACGTCCTGCTGACGCATCGCGAGCGCGTCTACACCGGCACCCTCTTTGCCTTTGTGGCGGCCCCGGGGGAGTCCGCGACGCGCGAGGTTCGCGCCGGCGACTCCTTCAAGCTGGGGGAGGCAACCTACCGGATCGAGAAGATCGAGGCGACTCCGCCCACCGTGGAGGTCGTCAAGGAGGCTGGGAGCCTGTCCCAGCCCGATCGCCGCATCCTGCTGCCACGCGAACCCGAGGCCCCCGAGGAGGGGCCGCCCGCGCCGACTTCCTGACCCTCGCCCTGCCGATCCCTCTCCTTTGCAATGAATACCCGCCCCGCTCCCGTGTTCCTGTTCGTCGCGCTGGCCGCCGCCCTCTGCTGCTCGGCCCCCGTCGCGCGCGATGTCCGGGCGCAAACCCCCACGGACACCAAGATCCGGCTGATGGCCGAGGCGCTCCGCGCGCGTGACGCGGGCGACTTGACGGCCGCCCGGGAGTCTCTGGCGCGCTTGGCGGCGCTGAGCCCCGACGACCGCGCGGTGCAGCGGCTCCGGGCCGAGGTCGAGGCGCAGGCCCGGGCCCAGCCCGCCCCCACCGTGGTCGCGGCAGCGCCGGCCCGGCCCGCGCCGGCGATGGTCGAGGTGCGGATTCCCGATCCGGCCCAGCCTCCCGCACCTGCCGCTCCGAGCCCCGAACAGGAAGCCGAGGCCTTGGCGCGCGCCGAGACGGCTCGGCTCGAGCAGCTGGTCGCCACCGCCCAGACCCAGCTTTCCACCGCCCGGACGCAGGCCCGCGGCGGCCGTTACGAGGAGGCGATCACCACGGTGGACGCCGCGCTCGCGGCGCTTCCCGCCAATCCCGTCACGCAGAAGGTGGCCGGTGACCTTCGGGCAGAGAAGGCCTCCGCGTTGCTCGACCGGGCGCAGGCGCTGGTGCGCGGCGGTGACATCGCGGGCGCCCGGGCGGCGATGATCGCCCATGATCAGCTCGCGAGCCCCAATAGCCGGGCGGCCGGGATCGAGCGTCAGATCGCGCGCGCCGAGACGCGTCCGCTGGCCGCCGGAGTCGATCCGGCCTTCCTCTCGGACCGCGCGGCGACGGCGCAGCTGATCGCCAAAGGACGGGCCCAGTACGTCGCGGGTGATCTGGATGGCGCGCAGGAGACCTTCCGGGGCATCGAGGCGCAGGAACCGGACAATACCGTCGCGAAGGGCTTCCTGCTCCGGATCGCCGAGGAGAAGACCGAGATGGGCGCGTTGAACCGCGAGAAGACCCGCGCCCAGCTGCTCGAGGAGGTGGCGAAGAGCTGGCAGCGGCCGGGTATTTACCAGGAGCGGCCCCGCGAGGCGGATCGCGCCGCCGCCGTCGGCCCGCTCGCGCAGAAACTCGCCCAGATCACCCTGCCGGCGGTCAGCTGGACCCGCGCGCCGATCGGGGACGTGGTCGCCGCCCTGAGCGCGATCTCCGAGGAGTTCGACAACACCGGCGCTGCGGGCGCCAAGGGCGTCAATGTGGTCCTGATCGACACCAGCAACCGCAACCCGCTCGTCACCCTCACGCTGCGCAACGCCACCCTGAAGCGCGTCCTCGACTTCGTGACGGAGGCCGTCGGCTACCAGTACGAGGTGCAGGCCGACGCGGTGGTGGTCCGCCCCGGTGGCGAGACCACGACGCTGGAAACCCAGTTCTTTCCCGTCACCCGGGCCACGGTGCTCCGGATGACCGGCATCGCGGGCGCGGCCTCCGCCAGCGCCTCCCGCGAGGGCGGGGCGGCGGGTGACGGCGAGGCCGCCGCGCCCGGCGGCGAGGCCGCCGCCATGCGGGCGTTCCTGCAGCAGGCGGGGGTCAGTTTCACCGTCGAGGGCAGCTCGTTGGCTTACGACGGGTCGGCGATCATCGTGACGCAGACCGCGCGCAACAATGAGCGCATCCGCAACATCCTCGCGCGGTATAACGACGTCCGTCAGGTCGAGATTGAAGCCAAGTTCATGGAGGTGCAGGAGGGCGCCTTGGAGGAACTCGGCGTCACCTGGAATCTGAACCGCCGCGGCATCGCCCGGGTCAACCCGACCACTGGCGCGCCGGTGCTCGACGTGAACGGCCGCCAGATCTTCGACCCGCAGGAGACCTACACCAGCGCCGGGGTCACCCGCCCCTTGGTCAGCGCCTTCCCGAGCACTTCGAACGCCAACGCCCTCGTGATCAAGGATCCGGCCATTTCGCTGTCGGAGACGGATCCGAACCAGACGCAGGGCCAACTGCGGGTGCCGGTGTCGCCGACGGGCGTCCCGGGCAGCGTGCAGCTGGCGGCCACCGCCAATGCGCTGGCGAACATCGTCGGTTTCGTGGGCGAATTCGACGTGAGCGCCGCCGTCCGCGCCCTCTCGCAAAAGCAGGGCACCGACCTGCTCAGCTCGCCGAAGCTGACGGTGCTCTCCGGCAACCCGGCCAACATCACGGTCGCGCAGGAACTGCGTTATCCGCAGAGCTACGGCGAGATCCAGAGCCAGGTCGGCACGGGCGCGGTCGCCGGGGGGGCGGCCGGTGTGACCATCACCGCCGGCACGCCGCAGGAGTTCACCTCCCGCAACGTGGGCGTGGAGCTCAAGGTCACCCCGACCGTCGAGGAGGACGATTACAGCATCAGCTTGGACCTGAACCCGCGCGTCACCGAGTTCGAGGGCTTCGTCGAGTACGGCGGGCCCAGCGTGGCGATCTCCGGCACGACGACGGTCACGGTCCCGCCCGGCTTCTACCAGCCGATCTTTTCCGTGCGTGACATCTCAACCAAGGTCACGATCTGGGACGGCGCGACCTTGGTGATGGGCGGCCTGACCCGCGAGGAGGTCAAGAAGGTCAACGACAAGATCCCGTTCTTCGGCGACCTGCCGCTCGTGGGCCGGCTCTTCCGCTCGAAGGGTGAGAGCGCGCAGAAGCGCAACCTGCTCATCTTCGTGACCGCCAACCTCGTCAGCCCGGGCGGTTCGCCCAAGAAGCAGAACCTCAAGAGCACGCCGGCAAACTCGCTCTTCCAGAACCCGACGATCGTGACCCCGGCCAGCGCCGAGCCGCGCACCCGGAGCAGCGCGAAGTAAAACGCCCCGCCGCCCGCCATGCCTCCCTCCTTCCGCCGCGTCTCGTCGGTGCTGGCCACCCTCGCCGCGCTGGCCGCCGTCCCCGGTGCGCTCGGCACGCCGACGATCTCCTTTACCCCCGGGTCCTTCCCGGCGACCGGCTCTCCGGCCGGCGTGGTCAGCACTCCGGCCGGTCTGGTCATCAGTGTGAACGCCTCGCCCACCGTCGGGGCCTCCATCGTGGCGGTCGTGGTTTCCGTCAACGGGACCAACATCGGCACCGCCACTGGCTCCTCGCCGTTCACGGTGCCCTGGTTCCCGAGTGTCGCGGGCACTTACACGATCTCCGCCACGGTCACGGACACCTCCGCCAACTCCACCGGCGCCTCCGCCTCGGTCAACAACGCGACCGCCTCCAGCATCGTCACCCTCGGGGCCGCCCGCTCCGCCCAGGTCCTGGCCCCCGCGAGCGGTGGTTCCCTCGTGCTGGGATCGCGCGTCTTCCTGCGCTCCTCCGCGGCCCTTTCCGACGGGGTGGTGCAGCAGGTGGAGTTCGTCCTCGATGCCGGCACCGCCAGCGAAGCCCTTCTCGCGACGGCCTCCCAGCCGCCCTACAACGTCTCCTACCTCGTGAGCGGCCTGACGCCCGGTGCGCACACGCTGACGGCCCGTGCGACCGCCAACACGGGCGGCGGCCCCACCGTCTTTGATTCCCCGGCGGTCACGTTCAACGTCGTCTCCGCCGTCGGCCTGCCGCCCAGCGTCATCGTCACGGCGCCGGCCGCCGGTGCCTTCCTGGCCACCAGCACGGCCGTCACGCTGACCGCCACCGCGGCAGATGCCGACGGATTCATCCCGAGCTCCGCGGGCGGCGGCGTCACCTTCTTCGCCGATGGCGAGCCAGTCGGCACCGACCTCACCGCGCCGTACTCGGTCACGTGGACCCCGTCGGTCGCGAAGAGCTATTCCCTGGTTGCCCAGGCCGTGGATGACCGCGGCAACGTGGGCCAGTCTGCGCCGGTCACGGTCAGCGCCGTCGCCTCGCTGCCCACCATCACCGTTTCGGCGCCGGCCTCGGCCACGGTCGGCACCGCGGCCACCCTCACCGCCGCGGCCACCGGCAGCACGGGGGCCACGGTTACCCAGGTCCAATTCCTGGTGAACGGCGCCCCGCTTGGCGGTCCGCTGCTCGCCCCCCCCTACAGCGTGGTCTGGACCCCGGCGGTGCTGGGGAGCAACGCGGTCACCGCACAGGTCACCGATTCCGCCGGCATCACCGCCACCGCCGCGAGCGCGAACGTCGCGGTTTCGACGGCGAGCGGCACCGCGGTCAGCCTGCTGGCGCCGACCAACGGCGCGACCCTCCCCCAGGGATCGCAAGTGTTTCTCCGCGCCACGGCGGCCATCGCCGGCAGCATCGTCAGCCGCGTGGATTACTTTCTCGACGGGGTGCCGCTCCCCGGCGCGTCCGCCACCCAGGCTCCCTATAATGTCGCCTATACCGTGACGGCGGCGCCGGGGCCCCACACGCTTTTCGCCCAAGCGGTGGCCAGCGACGGTACGACGGTTGATTCGGCGACGGCCGCCTTCACGGTGGTGCCGCCGGTCGGGACGGCTCCGACGGTCTCACTCTCCGCCCCCGTCTCCGGTTCCTTCGTGGCCACCGGGACCGCCGTCTCGCTGGCGGCCGTGGGCGCCCCCGCCCGCGTTTGTGCGGCCCCC
>JBMTAG010000064.1:0-20351 GCA_049428505.1 Opitutaceae bacterium
TGGCCCGGTTTCTCCACAAGAGAGACCGGGCCTTTTCTTTTGCCGGTTTCCGGCGCAGCGCTTCAACCACCGCAGCGGAACGCTTGCGATGCTGCCCGAGAGTGCGATGTGCCCGCTGCCACGATGTGGCCGCGGCTGTAGCCGCGGATGATGGCGAAGCCACCAACCGGAGCCGTCGGCATCGCCCTGCGGGCCGACGGCTCTTCCGTTGGGATCCGCGGCAACTGCCGCGGCCACACCCTGCCACCCACCGGCTCCTCAGCCCAACAGCGCGGCGACGGGCCGGCCGCCATCGGTCACCGGCACCGGACGCCCGCCATCCATCAGGTCCTGGCCCACATCCACCTGCAGGGCCGCCAACATCGTGGCATGGAAATCCGGCACGCTCACCGGATTCGCGGTGACCGCCTTCGACAGGTCATCGGTCGCCCCATAGGCGCCGGCGTGCTTCAGGCCGCCCCCCGCCAAGACCATCGTGAACGCACTCCCCTGGTGGCCCCGCCCACCCCGCGCATCAAACCCCGCGGGCCGCCCAAACTCGGTGGCGATCACCACCAGGGTCTTCTCCAGCAGCTGGTGGCGCTTCAGGTCCTCAATCAGCCCCGCGAAGGCATCATCCAATTCCCGAATCAGGCCGTGCTGGTTGCGGATGCCGTCGTTGTGCACGTCCCAACCCGCGCCATTGATGAAGTTCAAGTTGTGGGAAACCTCCACGAAACGGACGCCCCCCTGCACCAGCCGCCGCGCCAGCAGGCACCGCTGCCCGAATTCACCGCCGTAGGACCGACGCACGTCCGCGGATTCCCGCGCCAAGTCGAAATGCCGCATGAACTCGGGCCCCGCCAAACGAAACGCCTCCTGCTGCGCCTCCGCATACTCCTGTACGCCGGCGCCCCCCCGCCCCGCCACGCTCCCCAGCAGCGCCCGCCGCCGCGCCTCCTGCTCCGCCGCCACCACCTCCGGCCGGCTGAACCCCGCTGGCCCCGTCGCGGTATCGACGAGGTAAATGTAGCCATCCTTGATGCCCAAAAAGCCCGGGCCCCGGCTGACATTCGGATACCCGATCAGCAGGTACGCCGGCACCTCCGGATTCGCCGCCCCCCGCCGGTGCGCCACGATCGACCCAATCGAAGGATAGATCGCGTTGCCGCTGACCATCCGCCCGGTGTGGACCAGATTCGTCGCAAAGGCATGCTCATCAATGACCTTGTGGTTCACCGAGCGCACCGCGGTCACGTGCTCCATCAGGCGCGCGGTCCGCGGCAGGTGCTCGCACACCCGCACGCCGGGCACGGACGTCTCGATCGACGGGTAAAGCGCGCCGGGCTTCTTCTTGGCCGACTGATTATCGCCCAAGGCCTTCGGATCGAAGGTATCAATCTGGCCCATCCCGCCCCCCAGCCAGATGAAGATGCAATGCTCGGCGCGCCCGCGCGGCGCCGGGCTCGCGAGCGAGGCGCGCAGCGGCTGAGCGGCAAAGGGGGCGAGACCCAGGGCGGTGACGAAGGCGCGACGGTTCATGGCGGGGCGGGGGTTAAGGGGTGAAAATGAATTCGGGGCTGTTGAGCAAGGCCCAGAGGACGTCCTCCGCCCGGCGCCGCCAGTCCTCGTCGAGGCGGGCGGTCGGCGGATCACCGCGGCGGGCGGCGGCTTCCTCGGCCTGCCGGACCCGGGTGGCGTCGGCGTCGAGGTGATTGGACCAGGAGACATAGTAGGCCGGCCGACGGGGTCCCGCGGCGGCGGGAGCGGCGGGCGTCCGCAGCCGGTGGGCGAAGCCGGGCCGCAGCAAGCCGGCGAAGCGCTCCCTTTCCGGCTCGGTCGGCGCCCGGGTCAGCAGGCGCAGGAAGAGGGTGTCCACCAGCGCCTCGGGGCTCCTCGCCGCGAGGGCGAGGGCCGTGACGGCGTGATCGTCGCTTAGGCGTGTCAGCCAAGTCCCGACGATCCCGTTGCCCAAGATGGCGGGCTGGAGCGGGTTGGCGGCGCTTTCCCGCTCGCTCAGGGGATCCGGCCGGCTGGCGCGCCAGCCAAAGGCGGCGAGGACGTCGCAAACCGCCTGGATCCGCGGCAACGCGAGGCTGGGCCGGTCGCGTTCATTGGAGGTGGAGGTCAGCATCCAAGCCCGCCGGGGCTGGCCGAGGGAGATGGAATTGGCGGTTTCCCGGATGCTATCGATGTCGAGGGACGCCTCCTCGGTGCGGAAGGGCTTGCCGACCGCGGCGAAAGCCCCGTCGACGATCTGTTCGGCCGTGAGGCGCCGGGTGGCGGGAGCGGCGAAGAGCGGGTTCGGGCGGGACAGGGAGGGGTCGATTTGCCGCTGGTAGGCGTGCGAATTGAAGATGAGGCGCAGCAGGTGGTCGGCGGCGTAGCCGGACCGGACCAATTCGCGGCCCAGCCAGCGGAGTAATTCGGGGTGGGACTGGCGGGAGCGCTCCCAATCCCACGGCTGATCGACCAACCCGCGGCCCATCACGCGGGCCCAGATCCGGTTGGCCATCACCTGCGCGAAGCGCTCGTTCTGGGGTGCGGTGAGCAGGGCGGCGAGGCGATCGCGGGTTTGGGCGGGATCCTCCGCCAACTCGTCCGCGAGGGCCTCCGGGGCGAACTCGGGGAACGGCCAGTGCGGGGGTACGGTGGTCCCGGGTTCCAAGGTCACCTCGATCAGGGGCTTGCGGCCGCCCTCGCGGAGCTTGGCGAGGGGCACGGAGCTGGAGGCCGGGACCTTGATCCCCTTGCCGTCCAGCAGGGCCGCGAGGTTGAACACTTGTTCCTGCTTGGAGCGATGGGCGGGCGAATCGTGGCAGCGGGCGCACTTGGTCTCCACCCCGAGGAAGGCGGTGGTGAGGACGGTCGCCTTGGCGGCCAAGGGCACGTCGTTTTGGGAGGCGATCCCGAAGCCGGCAGGACCCCCGTCCTTGGCGCTGCCCCCCAGCCGCACCAGTTCGGTGACCATCAGGTCGAGGGGCTTCCGGTCCTGCAGTGACTCCAGAAGCCACCAACGGAAGGGGCCGGAGTTATTGAGGGTCGGATTGAGGATGTTCGGATTCTCGGCGAGGACGTCCTGCCAGTAGCCCATCGCGTGGTCGGCCGCGCGGGGGTCGGCGAGCAGGCGATCGATCACGCGGGCCCGGCGGTCGGGGGCGCGATCCGCCTGGAAGGCGGCGATTTCCTCCAAGGAAGGCACCACGCCGACGGTATCGAGGGTGACGCGGCGGAGGAACGTCAGGTCGTCCGTCAGCGGGGTGATCGCGGTGGATACGGCGGGGAACTCGGGCCAGACGGCGCCGCCCCGGATCCAGGCGGCGAGGGTGTCGGTTTCCTGACGGGTGAGACGGGGACCCTTCGGCGGCATCTGTTCGTCCGGATCGGTCGAAAGGATGCGCTGGAGGAGCTGACTGTGGTCTGGTTTACCCGGCACCAAGGCCGCTTCTCCGGAAGCCCCGCCCTTGAGGGCCATCAGGCGGGAGTCCAAATGCAGCTCACCCTTCGCCTTGCCGCCCTGGTGGCATTCAAGGCAGCGAGACTCGAGGATCGGTTGCACCTGCGTCCAGAAATCGACCCCGCCGCGGACGCTGGCGGAGGCTTCGCCGCGATAGGCGGCGAGGCGGGCTGCGAGGAAGTGGTCGATGGGATTCTGGGCGGGGAAGCCGGCCGGCAAGTCCGGAACGGGCGTTTCCGGGGTGGCCGCCAACCAGGCCGCGGCGGCGCGGCGGCGGCGCTCCCAATAGGCCGCATGCTCGGCGCGCCGGGCGGCCCGAGCGGCAGTATCGATCGCGGCCAGCCGGGTCTCCTCGTCGGCGGCATAGCGGGTCCAGCCGGCGTCATCGTAGGGCAGTTTTTCCGCTCCGGGAGCCAGCAGGTACCACTGGGACGAACCTTGGGGCGACCAGGCCGCGACGGTCTCCCCGAGTTCCGGCCGCCGGCGGCTGCGGGCGTTGATCACGTAGCCGACCACGGTCTCGAGGGTGATCCGGTGTTCGCCGCCTGGGGATTCGAACTCGACCCACGCGTCCCGGTTGCCCGGGGGCGCGAAGCGGAAGTTACCGCCCAGGTCGAGGAAGGTGTCCTGTACCTTGACCGGCTTGTCGTCGGTGCCGGGCGGCGGAAACGGGGTGATCGCCACGCGCCGATCATCGACGAAGAGCGCCGCCGCGCCGCGGCTGCGGAGGAGGAGGCGATGCCGGCCGGCGGGCAGCGTGATGCGTGCGTGCGCCTTCAGCAGGTAGGGATCGGGGCGGGCGCCGCGCACGCCCGTGTCCACATACCGGTGCGGCACCCGGAAGAAGCCGAAGGCGGGGGCGGAAAAGCGGTCGGTGACGGCGAGCGCCGCGTCGGGCCAGAGGTTTTTCTCCGGCCGCCAGTCCTCGCACAGCTCGACTTGGACCGTTCCCGCGGGGATCTGGCTCCAGTCGGCGGGCTGGGCCGCCTTGACCACGGGGAAGCCGGCGTTCGGGCCCTTGGGCGTGCCGCCGGCGCTATCGTTGCCGGCGTTTGGGTCGGGCGCGGCGGCCACGGCTGGGGCGGCCGCGACGGGCGGCAAGGTCGTGGCGAAGCGGGCGCGCAGCTCCGCCGCGGGCAGGGCGGCGCGATGGATGCGGATCTCGTCCAGCGAGCCGCGGAAGCTGCTGCCGGCGCTGCCGCCCATCGAGGAGCCGATCCAGACCGGAGCGTCGTCGACGACGGGAGGGGCACTGGTGGCGCCGGCCATATCCCACTCGCCGGACACTTCCGCGCCATCGAGGTAGGCCCGGATGGAATTCGGTTGGCCGAAAACGTAGGTCACCGCGACGTGGTGCCAGCGGCCGTCCGCGCGGAGGCCCTGGCCGGCGGTCCAGCGGTGCCAGGAGCCGGTGGTGGAGGCGAAGAGGAAGCTGGGCGCCGCGGCGCCGCGGGCTTCGCGGAGGCGGAGGGCCCAGTTCTGGTTATTCGGGTTGGCGGCGCGGGGATCCGTTCGCCCCTTGCCGATCAGGTAAACATTTTCCCCGCGGCCGATGTCGGCGAGGCGGACCCAGGCTTCGAGGGTGAGGGCGTCCCCGTGGCGAAAGTCGAAGGGGCTGTCGGTCCCGGGGTCGGGAATCTCGAGGCGGGCGCCGCGGCCGTCGAAGCGGGCGGCGCGATTGGTCTGGCTGAAGCGGGGATAGTCGGGCCGGCGGGGGCCGGGTTGCTCGAAACGAACGCCTCCCGTGGAGGTCAGCGCGCCGGCCTGCTCGGCATCGAACGTCCACGGCGGCGGCGGCGCGCTGGGCGTACCGGCGAGGAGCGACGAGGCGAGCAGCGCCGCGGCAAGGACGGGGCGGGGCGGAAACATCGGGGAGGGGTGGGAAGAGATTGAGCGATGCGCCCGCGGCGGTCCATCCCGCAGATGCGGGTGACGGCGGGCCGGAGCGGGCTTGCGCGGGGGCGGCGCGGGGCCGTTTGCTCGGCGCGTGACGAACGAACCCCTGCCTCCGCGTGTGGTCGCCGAGATCGCCTTCCTGGCCCGGGGCGGCGGGGCGGTGAAGGCGCTGCGGGGCTTCCGCAAGGGGCATCATTCCGTCCCGGACGCCGTGACTCCGGCGACCAGCACCTTTCTGGCGCGGCTGTGCGCGGAGGAATTGGCCGCGGAGGCGGAGGCGTTGTTCCAAAAGGCGCGGACCGCGCTGGAGTACAAGCGCAAGGACCTGTCGCTGCAGGTGTCTTCGCCCACGGCGGTGCTGACGGCCCGGGATTTCACGCTGGAACTGACCTACGCCCTCGATGAGGGGGATCCGGGACGGTACGTAACCCGGACCAGCCTGCAGGGCCTGCGGCCGGGGGAGGTGATCCGCGGCGAGGCCTTCAATGGGCTGTTTGCGGGCGCTTTCACCGAAATCGCCTTCGCCCTCCGCAAGGGCGTGGCGGTCGAGGCGGTGATCGATGCGGTGGAGGGATTGGGTGAGGATAGTGCCCTGCGGGTGGATTATCCGTCGGATTGCCGGGAGTGCGTGCTGACCGTGCCGGACGTGGCCGCGGCGGTGCGGTGCACGGGGGCGGCCTTGGAGGTGGTGTTCCCGCGGGGGGCGTCGCCCGGGGAACTGATGGCGGCCTTTGCGGCGGTGCGGGACGCCTTTGGCATCAGCCGGGTGCTCAGCGGGTTGATCCGCTGACGGAGGACGGAGGACGGAGGGCGGAAGACGGAGGGCGGAGGACGGAAGACGGAAGACGGAAGACGGAAGACGGAAGACGGAAGACGGAAGACGGAAGACGGTGGGCCGGTATCGATTTACCGTTAACGGGCAACCGACAACCGACTCACCGACTCACCGTCTTCCGACTGACCCACCGTCAACCGATCATCTCCGCCACGAACGAACGCTCGTCGACCAATTCCTTGTTGGTCGCGGCGATCTTGGACTGGGCGAAGGCGTCCATCGCGTAGCCGGTGATCACCTCGTACGAGCCCGGGCTGGTCGTGATGACAGGCATGCCGGCCCAGACGTTGGCATCGAAGCCATAAAGCCCGTTCGATTTCACGGCGATCGAATGCACCGCGCCGGGGGTCATCAGGCTGCGCACGTGATCCACCAAGGCGTTGGCGGCGGAAGCGGCGGAGGAGGCGCCGCGGGCGGCGATGATGGCCGCGCCGCGCTTGCCGACCGTTTCGCAGAAGGGGCCCTGCAGCCAGGCGGAGTCGGTGATGACGCTGGTGGCCGGGCGGCCGCTGATCGTGGCGTGCGCGAAGGACGGGAACATCGTCGGGCTATGATTCCCGTAGATGAAGATGTCGCGCACCTGGGAAAGGGGGACGCCGGCCTTGCGGGCGAGCTGGGTCTGGGCGCGGTTCTGGTCGAGGCGCACCATCGCGGTGAAGCGTTCCGCGGGCAGGCGCTTGGCCTGGGACGCGGCGATCATGCAATTGGTGTTGGCAGGGTTGCCCACGACCGCGACGCGGGCATCGGCGGCGGCCACGGCATCGATGATGCGGCCCTGTTCGATGAAGATGCGGCCGTTGTCCTTGAGCAGGTCGGCGCGCTCCATGCCGGGGCCGCGGGGCTTGGCGCCGACCAGCAGGCACCAGTTCGCGTCCTTGAAGCCGACCGAGGCATCGGACGTCTGCACCACACCCTGGAGCAGCGGGAAGGCGCAATCGTCGAGCTCCATCACCACGCCCTCGAGGGCCTTGAGGGCCTTTTCAACGGGGGCTTCGATGAGCTGGAGGATCACCGGCTGGTCGGGGCCGAACATGGCGCCCGAAGCGATGCGGAAGAGGAGGGAGTAGCCGATCTGGCCGGCGGCTCCGGTGACGGCGACGCGGATTGGGTTTTTCATGGTGCGGAGAAAAGGAGGTGGCGCGGGCAAGTCGAGGCCGGCGCCGTTCAGGCGAAGCGGGGGGCGAGGGCGGCGTGGGCCTCGCGGAGGAGGGCGGCGGTGGTGTCCCAGTCGATGCAGCCGTCGGTGATGGAGACCCCGTAGCGGAGGGCGGAGCGGGGTTGGGGGAACGGCTGGTTGCCGGCGCCGAGGTTGCTCTCGATCATCGCACCCATGATCGAGGTGTTGCCGGCGCGGATTTGGGCCAGGAGGGCGCGGAGGACGTCCGGCTGCAGCGCGGGCTGCTTGGCGGAGTTATCGTGGGAACAATCGACGAGGATCGAGCGCGGCAGCTTGGCCTGGGCGAGGAGTTCCTCGGTGCGGCGGATGTGCTCCGGGCTGTAATTGGGGCCGGCGGCCCCCCCGCGGAGGACGACGTGGCAGTCGGGGTTGCCGCGGGTGGCGACGGCGGCGGCCGCGCCCTCCAGGTTGATCCCGAGGAAGGTCTGCGCCTGGGCGGCGGCCTTGATCGCGTTGACCGCGGCGGTGAGGGAGCCGTCGGTGCCGTTCTTGAAGCCGAGGGGCATCGAGAGGCCGGAGGCCATCTGGCGATGCGTCTGGGATTCCGTGGTGCGCGCGCCGATGGCGCCCCAGCAGACGAGGTCGGCGACGTACTGGGGCGTGATCGGATCGAGGAACTCGGTGGCGGTGGCGAGCCCGAGGTCGAGCACGTCCTGGAGGAACCGGCGGCCGAGGCGGAGCCCGGCGGCGATGTCGTGGGTGCCGTCGAGGTGCGGGTCCATGATCAGGCCCTTCCAGCCGACGGTGGTGCGGGGTTTCTCGAAATAGACCCGCATCACCACGAGGATCCGGTCGGACACCTCGCGGGCGAGGGCGGCGAGGCGGCGGGCGTAGTCGCGGCCGGCGTCGAGGTCGTGGATCGAGCAGGGGCCGACGATGAGGAGCAGGCGGCGGTCGTCGGTGAAGATGAGGCGGTGGATTTCGCGGCGCGCATGGGTGACGAACTCGGCCTGCGCCTCGGTCTTGGGGAGCTCCGCGAGGAGGTCCGCCGGGCGGGGCAGCGCGCGGGTCTCGATCACGTTGAGGTCCGATGTCTTCTGCATGAACGGCCAGCTTGGTCGCGCCGGGACGTGGCGCGCAAGCCTTGGCGCGTCCGGGGGGCGGGTGCATTTTGGGAGTCGCCTTGCGGCCGTGGGGCGCGAGGGTGGGGGTCGCGTATTCCGCCGATGTCCCTTCCGCCTGTCCTGTTCGAAGACGAATCCCTCGTGGTATTCGACAAGCCCTCCGGGCTGCTGGTCGCGCCGGACCGGTGGGACAAGGGCCGCGAGCACCTGATGGGACTCGTGCACGGGCACCCGGCGTACGGCCGGGGGGTGGCGAACGTGCACCGGCTCGATGCGGACACGAGCGGGGCACTGCTGTGCGCCAAGACCAAGCCGGCCCTGGATTACCTTTCGGGGCAGTTCCAGTCGAAGACCGTGGCCAAGCTGTATCACGCGATGGTCGTGGTCCTCGCGCCCGGGCAGGAGATGAAGGTCGTGGCGCCGGTGCGTGATGCGGCCGGGATGCTCCCGGAGGCCTTCACGATCGAGCTTTCGCTGGGGCCGGATGAACGCCAGCCGGGGCGGATGCGGGTGTTCCGGGGGCGGGGGGGCAAGGAATGTCGGACGGAGTTCACGACCTTGGAGCGCTTCGCGGCCGGGCGGGCGGGGGCGCGGGGGGTGGTCCAGCCCGCCGCGGGGTACGCGTTCCTGGCCTGCCGGCCCCTCACGGGTCGCACGCACCAATTGCGGGTCCATCTGGCGGCCGCGGGGGCGCCGATCCTCGGGGACGTCTTCTATGGCCATCCGGACGTGCGGTTGCTCCTTTCGGGGCTCAAGCGGGGGTACAAGGGGCGCGAGGAGGAAAGGCCGCTGATCGACCGGCTGGCCCTGCACGCGAGCGAGCTCACCTTCGCCCATCCGGTCACGCGCGAGCCCTGCACCGTGCGTTCCCCCTTGCCGCGGCCGTTCGAGGTCGCGCTCAAGCACCTGCGCAAGTTCGCTGCCGTGGCGCCGGGGTTGACCGTGGCGCGGGCGGCCGCCGCGCCGGCGGAACCGGTCATTTGAGCATCGCCAAACGCGGGCTCTCCCGCCTCTTTTGCCGCACCCCCATTCCCTATGCACCCGACCTCCCCGCTGACCCGTCGTGAAGCCCTCCGTTCGGCCGCCCTGGGCGTGCTGAGCCTCCCCTTGGCCGCGGCCAGCCTCCACGCCGCGGAGAAGAAGCAAAAGCAGCCCGCGGCCGCCCCCGCCCTGCCCGCCTACACGTCCTTCCCCGGCGGCCGGGAGAACGGCCTGCGCCTCGGGATCGCCTCTTACTCCCTCCGCAACCTCCCTCTCGACGAAGCGATTGCGGTGGTCAAGGTGATGCGCATCTCAAACATTGCGCTCTTCCGGCTGCATTGCAATTGGGAGGCAGCTCCGGTCGAGGAATGTCGGACCGTGGGGGCCAAGCTGCAGGCGGCTGGGCTCGCGCTGACCGGTTCCGGCGTGGTGAATTTGCCCAACGATGAGGCGAAGTGCCGTCGAGCGTTCGAGAACGTGAAGGCGGCCGGCATGGCCACGATGGTTTGCAAGCCTGACCTTGCGGCGCTGCCGTTAGTCGCCAAGTTGGCGAAGGAATTCGACCAGAAATTGGCGATCCACAATCACGGTCCGGAGGACAAGGTGTACCCGACTCCGGCGGTGGCGTTCGAAGCGGTCAAGGGACTGGATTCCCGGGTGGGCCTCTGCATCGACGTCGGTCACACCGTGCGCGGCGGCGAGGATGCGGTGGCGGCGATCCGCAAGTATGCCTCGCGGGTGTATGACGTGCATCTGAAGGATTCCGTGGCGGTCCCGGGGGCGATGCGCGACATCCCGATTGAGGTGGGGGCGGGCCGGTTGGACATCCGGGGCACGCTGCGGGCGCTGCTGGACATCAAGTACGATGGGGTGGTGTCGTTTGAATACGAGAAGGTGGCGGGCAACCCGGTGACGGGTCTGGCGGAGTCGATCGGCTACGTCCGCGGCGTGCTGGCGGCGTGGGCGGGACGGTAGGCGCCGGAGGGGGCCGGTTCACCGAAGGGGTTTTTCTCCGGCGGGTTAGGCGTGCTTATAAGCTGGAGGGTGGGGGCGGGCGCCTTTACTTCAGGGGCGCGGGCGCCGAGTTTTTGGCCCGTTTCGCTCTCCCTTCCCCTGGACATTTTCCGCGATGAACCTTGTTCGTCTCCTATTCAGCTCCTCGATCGGCCGGAAGATCCTGATGGCCGTTACCGGGCTGGTGCTGGTCGGCTTCGTGGTCGGCCACCTGATCGGCAACCTGCAGATCTTCGGCCATCCGGACCAGATCAACGGCTATGCGGCCTACCTGCACTCGCTGGGACCGGTGCTTTGGCTGGTGCGGCTGGGGTTGCTGGCGTGCGTGGGCATCCACGTTTGGGCGGCGGTGGCGCTGGCCTTGGAGAACAAGGCGGCGCGCGGACCCGAGGCCTACGGGGTCTCGCGCTGGATTCAGGCGGCGGTGGCGTCGCGGTACATGAAGCACTCCGGCTTGGTGGTGCTGGCGTTCCTGATTTACCACCTGGCGCACTTCACGGTCGGCGCGGTGGCGGGCGCGGGTGAGTTCAAGGCGGCGACCTCCTACGCGATGGGCGGCGATTTTCGCCTGCTGGGCTTCCCGGTGGTGGCCAAGGGCCAGGCCGTGCAGGATGTCTACAGCATGGTATTCCTCGGCTTCCGCCAGCCGGCGGTGGCCCTGTTCTACCTTGTGGCGGTGGCGCTGCTGAGCCTTCACCTGCTGCACGGGGTCGATGCGATGACCCAGACCCTGGGTTTGCGGAACCACCGGTGGGCGGCGGGGTTGCGGCGCTGCGTGGCGCTGTTCAGTCTCGCGTATCTCGTCGGCAACGTCGCCATCCCCGGGGCGATCCTGACCGGGTTGCTCCAACCGGCGGCGGGTACGGTCGCCGCGCAACGGATCGCCTCCGCCCCCCAACGCTGACCTTCCCGCCATGGCCAACCTCGATTCACGGATTCCCCCCGGCCCGCTGGCCGACAAGTGGCGCAAGCACAAGGCGGACATCAAGCTCGTCAATCCCGCCAACAAGCGGAAGTACGAGGTGATCGTCGTTGGCGCCGGTCTGGCAGGCTCCTCGGCCGCGTCCTCGCTGGCCGACATGGGCTACAAGGTGAAGTGCATCGTGTTTCACGACAGCCCGCGGCGTGCGCACTCGATCGCGGCCCAGGGCGGCATCAACGCCGCGAAGAATTACCAGAACGATGGCGACAGCGTCCACCGGCTGTTCTACGACACGATCAAGGGCGGCGATTATCGTGCCCGGGAGGCGAACGTGCACCGCCTGGCCGAGGTTTCGGTCAACATCATCGACCAGTGCGTGGCGCAGGGCGTGCCCTTCGCCCGCGAATATGGCGGCCTGCTCGCCAATCGCTCCTTCGGTGGCGCCCAGGTGTCCCGCACCTTCTACGCCCGCGGCCAGACCGGCCAGCAGCTGCTGCTCGGCGCCTATTCCGCGCTTTCGCGCACGGTGGGCCAGGGCCTGGTGGAACTGGTCACGCAGCATGAGATGGTGGATCTGGTGGTCGTCGACGGCCACGCGAAGGGCGTCATCACGCGCGACCTGGTGACGGGCAAGCTGCACCGGCATGCGGCGGACGCGGTGATCTTGGCCACGGGGGGCTATGGCAACGTGTTCAATCTTTCGACGTATGCCCGCGGCTCGAACACCACCGCGATCTGGCGCGCCTACAAGCGGGGCGCCTGCTTCGGCAATCCTTGCTACACGCAGATCCATCCGACCTGCATCCCGGTGTCGGGGGATTATCAGTCGAAGCTCACGCTGATGTCGGAGTCGCTCCGCAATGACGGGCGGATCTGGGTGCCGAAGCGCAAGGAGGATTGCGGCAAGGATCCGAACATCATCCCGGACGAGGATCGCGACTATTTCCTGGAGCGCATCTATCCGAGCTTCGGCAATCTGGCGCCGCGCGACGTCTCCTCGCGGGCGGCGAAGCGGATGTGCGACGAGGGCCGGGGCGTCGGCGAGACCGGTCTCGGCGTGTACCTGGACTTCTCGCACGCGATCAAGCGCCTGGGCGAGGCGGGGGTGCGCGAGCGCTACGGCAACCTCTTCGATATCTACCACGAGATCACCGATGAGAATGCCTATCGGACGCCGATGCGGATTTACCCGGCGGTCCATTACACGATGGGCGGCCTCTGGGTGGATTATAACCTGATGTCGAATGTGCCGGGATTGTTCGTGCTCGGGGAGGCCAACTTCTCCGATCACGGCGCCAACCGCCTTGGTGCCTCGGCGCTGATGCAGGGTCTGGCGGACGGTTACTTCGTCATTCCTTACACCATCGGCGACTATCTGGCCGGCCAGAAGCCCGGGTCGCGGCCGTCCACCGATGCCCCGGCGTTTCGCCAGGCGGAGGAGAACGTCGCGGAGCAGGTGGCCCGTTTGTTGGGCGCCAAGGGCAAGGAGCCGGTCAACCAGTTCCATCGCCGTCTCGGCAAGATCATGTGGGATCACTGCGGGATGGCCCGCACGCGGGCGGGGCTGGAGCAGGCGATCCAGGAGATCGGGGCCCTGCGCGAGGAGTTCTGGCGCAACGTGAGCGTGCCCGGCTCCGCCGCGACGTTGAACCAGGCCCTGGAGCGCGCGGGCCGGGTGGGCGACTTCATCGAGCTGGGGGAATTGATGTGCCGCGACGCCCTCACGCGCGAGGAGAGCTGCGGCGGTCACTTCCGGGAGGAGCACCAGTATCCGGACGGCGAGTGCAAGCGCGACGACACCAACTTCGCCCACGTGGCGGCGTGGGAGTTCCAAGGCGAGGGCAAGGTGCCGCTCCGCAACGTCGAACCGCTGAACTATGAATCGGTGAAGATGAGCGTTCGCTCCTACAAGTAAGGGGTCGTTCGACGGTCGGGCCGCGTAAATCGTCAATCCTCAATCTTCAATCGTCCATTCTCCCATGGTTGCTTCCACCAGCTCCAAACTCATCTCGGTCACCCTGCGCGTCTGGCGGCAGGAGGGGCCCGCCGTCCCGGGGCGGTTCGTGGAGTACAAGGCCGCGAACCTGAATCCCAACATGTCCCTGCTGGAGATGCTCGACGTCGTGAACGACGACCTGGAGCGCCGGGGGGAGGAGCCGATCGCGTTCGCCCACGATTGCCGCGAGGGCATCTGCGGGACCTGTTCGCTGATGATCGACGGCAAGCCGCACGGCCCCCACCGGGGCGTCGCCAGTTGCCAGACCTACATGCGGAGCTTTGAGGACGGTGCGGTGATCACGCTGGAGCCGTTCCGCGCGCAGCCGTTCCCGGTCCAGAAGGACCTGATCTGCGATCGTTCGGCCTTCGACCGCATCCAGCAGGCGGGCGGGTTCATCACGGCGCGGGCGGGGTCCGCCTGCGACGCCAACGCGATTCCGGTGCCCAAGGGGCAGGCGGACCTGGCGATGGACGCGGCCCAGTGCATCGGCTGCGGGGCGTGCGTGGCGGCCTGCAAGAATTCGAGCGCGATGCTGTTCGTGGCCGCCAAGGTCAGCCACCTGGGGCTGCTCCCGCAGGGCCAGGCGGAGCGCGACCGGCGCGTGCTGGGGATGGTGCAGACGATGGACGCGGCCGGCTTCGGCAATTGCAGCAACCAGTATGAGTGCAGCGCGGCGTGCCCGAAGCTCATCTCGCACGACTTCATCGCGCGGATGAACCGGGATTTCCTGGCCGCGTCGGTGCGGTCCGCCTTTTGCGCGGAGTCGCAGGCGGCTGGCGGCGGGGCCTGATGGGGTCGTTGTGGCCGCGGCTGCAGCCGCGGATCCCGACCTCCACGCTGGTCAGCCGCCCGTCACCCGGTCGAGGAACCAGTCCACGGCGAAGGTGCTGAGCTGGCCGCCGGGGCCGTGCAGCGTGAAATCGAAGGCGTGCGTGGCCCAAGGCAAGGCAACGTAGCAGCGCGGGACGCCGGCGGTGCCGAGGCGCTCGTCGAGCCGGCCGCTATGGACGTGCCAGGCGATGCTGTCATTGCGGCCGTGGAGGAGGAGCGTGGCGGGGCAGCCGGGGTGGACTTGGAACCAGGCGCTGGCGGACTCATAGTTCGCACGGGCGCTGGTGGGCGTTCCGCCGAGGAATTGCCGCATCAGGTGCGGTGACCGGAGCATGTCCTCCTCGTGGGTACTCTGGTAGCCGAAGATGAGGTCCGAGGGGGCGTAAAAGGCGACCACGCCGCGGATCGCGGGGTCGCGGGCGGTGTAGGCCACGGTCTGGGCGATCTGCCCGCCGGCGGAGCGGCCCAGGAGGACGAGGCGGGTGGCGTCGATCCCGAGTTCCGCGGCCTGCGCCTTGAGGAAGGCGAGGGCGGCGAGGGTGTCCTCGCGCTGGGCGGGCCAGATCGCGCGGGGCGCGAGGCGGTAGGAGATCGCCGCGACGGCATACCCGCGCCGGGCGAGGTGATGGTTCAGATTGGGCAATTGCCGGCGATCGCCGCCGTCCCAGCCGCCGCCGTGGATGACCACGACGCACGGTGCCGGGCCGTGGCCGTTGCGCCCCTGAGCGGGGTAGAAGTCGAGGGGGAGACCGGGCCCGAAGGTGTATTCCCGGGGGACGACCGGCGCGGGATCGCGCCCGAGGTAGAGGCGGGAGACGGAGAACGGGGGCTCCGGCAGGGACCGGGGGCCGAAGCGTTCGTGCAAGGCTTGCGGCAGCGAGGCGGCGAGGCGGCGGGCCTCCAGGGCGGGTTTAAGCAGCAAAGCCGCGGCGCCGAGGGCGAAGGTGGTGGTCGCGGCGGGGGCGGCACCGGCCGGGCTGGCGGAGGCCCAGGCGGTGCCGGCGAGCAGGACGGCGAGGGGGGCGAGCCAGTGGCCGAACTCACCCGCCAGGACGGCGAGCTTCCACGGGGACCAGGGGGGCGCGGGGCGCACGGTCAGGAGGCCCAGCGCGAAGAGCGCGAGCGCGAAGGGGAGGAGCATCCCGGCCAGCATGGTTTTCGTTCGCCAGCGCCCCGGGCGCCGCCGCAAGAACAACGTGCACGATGCGCCGCCTGGATCAAACCCTCGCCAACCTCGGTTACTGCTCGCGCCGCGAGGCCCGGGACTGGCTGCGGGCGGGCCGGGTGCGGGTGGCGGGGCAACCGGCGGACGACCCGGGCCAGCGCGTCGCGGCGGACGTGGTGACGGTTGATGGCGCACCGCTGGATCATCCCGACGGCCTCCTGCTCCTGTACCACAAGCCGGCCGGCCAGGTCTGTTCCCACGATGGGCGGGAGGGGCCGTCCGTCTATGACGCCCTCCCGGAGCGCTGGCGGCGCCGGAACCCGCCGGTGACGAGCATCGGCCGCTTGGACAAGGAGACGACGGGGCTGCTGTTGCTGACCGATGAGTCCGAGCTGGTGCATCGGCTGACCTCGCCCCGGCACAAGGTGCCCAAGGTTTATCGGGCCGTGCTGGAGGGGGCGGTGCCGGCGGTGGCGGCGGAGCGCTTTGCGGCCGGGACGCTGCTGTTGCCGGGGGAGGACCAGCCGTGCGCCCCGGCGACGTTGGAGGTGCTGGGGCCGCGGGAGGCCCGGCTCACCCTCACGGAGGGCCGTTACCATCAGGTGCGGCGGATGTTCGCCGCCCTGGGGGCCTCCGTGGTGGCCCTGCACCGGGAGTCATTCGGTGCGCTCACTCTGGAAGGCCTGGCGGCCGGGGAGTGGCGGGTGCTGCCGCCGGGAACCTTCGGCGCCGGATCTGGTTAATCCGTCCGATGCCGGCCCGGTCAGGCGCTGGCGGGCGCGAGGGCGCGGGCCCGGCGGGACACCTCCGGCCAGTGTTCCTCGGGGATGATGGGCCCGAGGTGGCCGACCGTTTCGCCGCCCATCAGCGAGGCCAGTTCCCCGCAGGCCGCGAGGGGCCAGCCCCGCAGGAAGCCGGCGAGGAAGCCCGAGGCCCACGCGTCGCCGGCGCCGTTGGTGTCGAGCACCTTCGGCACCCGTAGCGGGTGGACGCGGTGCACGTCGCTGCCGCGGGCGAGCCAGGCGCCGTCCTTGCCGACCTTGACCGCCGCGAGCACCCCGTGATCGGCCAACCGGCGGGCGAGGGTCTCGTAGGGGGCGGTGGCATCCTGGAACAGGGCGCGGATCTCGTCCTCATTGGCGAAGACCACGTCGATCCCGTGGCGGAACTGGCGGAACAGCCAGTCGCGGGCGGCGTGGACCACCTCGAAGGAGGAAAGGTCCAGACTGGTGGTGCAGCCGGCGGTGCGGGCCGAGGAGAGCACGGCGTCGGCGAGCGCCTGGTTGAAGACGAGGTAGCCCTCGATGTGGGCGTGGCGGCAGCCGGCGAAGTCGGCCGCGGAGACTTCGGTGGGGGCGAGGGTCATCGCGGCGCCGAGGAAGGTGCGCATCGTGCGCTGGGCGTCCGGGGTGACGAGGGCGAGGCAGCGGGCGTTGGGGTGGGCGCCGCGCTTGAAGCGGCTGACGTCGACCCCGGCGGCGGCGAAACGGCCGCGGTAGGCGTCGCCGAGCTCATCATGGCCGAGTTTCCCGAGGAAGGTCGCGCGCAGGCCGAGGCGGGCCGCGTTGAAGGTGGCATTGGCGGCGGAGCCGCCCGTGGTCCGGGCGGGCGCTTGCCCGAGGAGGCCGACGATGCGCCCCATTTCCTGGTCATCGACCAGGACCATCCCGCCCTTTTCCCCGGCCACGTGGCGGTGGAGGAAGTCGTCGGGGACCTGGGCAAGGAGGTCCATGATGGGGGAGCCGACACCGATGAGATCGAAGGAGGACATAAGGAAAAGGGTCAGCCGCTGACGGTCAGGCTGGTGGCGAGGAGGGGTTCGTCGTCCACCTCCACCAGCAGCGAGTATTCGCCGGGCTGGGGAAAGGACAGGTTCCGGATCTCGTTGATCAGGTTGATCCGGTGCAGGGGACTCTGGGATTCGAAGTCGCGTTCGAGGAACGGCGCCAGCCGCATCGCCTCGAGGCCCATCGAGATGCGGAGGTGGTGCGCCCCAGGGGTGCAGTCGGTGAGGGTCAGGAACCAGACCATGAACGGGTGCGTGACCGGGAATTGGCGGGCCTGGATGTTGGAAAAGATCCCCAGGATCGTGTGCTTGCCCGAGCCGGGGTCGATGTGGACCGCGTCGCAGGTGAGCCACGCCAGGAGCTGGGGTTTGGACTGCACCGGCCAAGGAGGCCCGCGCGACCGGGGGGCCGCAATGGATTTTTCTTGGCGTCATCGGCCGAGGGGCGCTGGGTGGCGGCGTGAATGCCGCCGAAGCCTCCGTCCATGTCCTCGGGATCGACCTGAGCGGGTGGCCGCGCTGGGCGCTGATCGCGGCGGCCACGCTGCTCGTGACGGGCGGGCTCTGGGTGGCGATGAAGGTGCTCAAGTGGGCCTTGGGGCTGCTGCTGGTGCTCGTGTTGCTCGGCGGCCTGGCGTGGGCGGTCTGGGAGCTGATCGGCTGAGGCGGACGCCGAGCTTTGGCTTGCGCGTGCCGGACGCGGACCCTCACCTTCCGCCCCCGTGAAATACATTTTCGTGACGGGCGGGGTGGTCTCATCCCTGGGCAAGGGGCTCACCGCGGCGGCGCTGGGCGCGCTGCTCGAGCTGCGTGGCCTGATGGTGCGGATCCAGAAGTTCGACCCTTACCTGAACGTCGATCCGGGCACGATGAGCCCGTTCCAGCACGGGGAGGTCTATGTGCTGGAGGACGGGGCCGAGACGGACCTCGATCTTGGGCATTACGAGCGGTTCACCAGCGGCAAGCTCTCGCGCCTCAATAGCCTCTCCTCCGGCCAGGTGTACGAGGCGGTGATCCAGAAGGAGCGGCGCGGCGACTACCTGGGCAAGACCGTCCAGGTGATCCCGCACGTCACCAACGAGATCAAGGAGCGCATCTACGCGGGCGGGAAGGACGCGGACGTCCTGATCACGGAGATCGGCGGGACCACGGGGGACATTGAGGGTTTGCCGTTTCTGGAGGCGATGCGCCAGTTTGCGTTGGAGGTGGGGCCCAAGGACGTGGCCTTCATCCACGTCACGCTGGTGCCTTACCTGCACGCGGCGGGGGAGCTGAAGACCAAGCCCACGCAGCAGTCGGTGGCCAAGCTGCGCGAGATCGGCATTCAGCCGCACGTGCTGGTCTGTCGGACGGACCATCCGCTGGACCACGACCTGCGCGACAAGCTTTCGCTGTTCTGCAATGTGCCCGTGAAGGCGGTGATCGAGTGCCGGGACGTGGCGCATTCGATTTATGAGCTCCCGCTGGCGCTGCAGCGGGAGGGGCTGGACCAGCTCGTGATGGACCTCCTCGGCCTGCCGCATCCGCCGGCGACCAAGAACATCTGGGAGCAGATCGTCCGTCGGCTGCTGAGCCCCCGGCACGAGGTGACCATCGGCGTGGTCGGCAAGTACATCGAGCTGCAGGACGCCTACAAATCGGTCTACGAGTCCGTGACGCACGCGGGCATCGCGAACAACTGCAAGGTCAACATCCGGCGGATCGACGCCGAGGAGCTCGAGCGGAAGAACGGCCTGGCGGCGTTGCGGGGCCTGGACGGGATCCTGGTGCCGGGCGGGTTCGGCGACCGCGGCACGGAGGGCAAGATCGCGGCGGCGCGGTACGCGCGGGAGCACGGCGTGCCCTATTACGGCCTGTGCCTGGGCCTGCAGATCGCGGTGATCGAATTTGCCCGCAACGTGCTCAAGCTGAAGGGCGCCAACAGCACGGAATTCGACCCGAAGGCGCCGCACCCCGTCATCAACATGATGGAGGAGCAGAAGCAGATCATCGACAAGGGCGCGACGATGCGGCTCGGCAGCTACGAGTGTGCGCTGACCCCGGGCACCCTGGCCCACCGCGCGTATGGGGTGGACAGCGTGCGGGAGCGCCACCGACACCGGTACGAGGTCAACAATGCCTACGTCGGCCAGTTGCAGCGCGCCGGGATGGTGGTGAGTGGCATCAATCCCCGACGCAACCTGGTCGAGGTGATCGAGCTGCGGGATCACCCGTGGTTCCTCGGCACCCAGGCCCACCCGGAGTTCCAATCGAAGCCGAACCAGGCGCATCCGTTGTTCGCGGCCTTCATCAAGGCGGCCCTGCGGCACCAGCGGGGCGCCAGCACCCGGCGCCGGAAGTAAGCCGTGCGCTTCGATCCCACCCGCCTGCTGCTGATCGCCGGCCCCTGCGCGCTCGAGGGCGACGCGGTCTGCCGTCCGGTGGCCGCTGCCCTCGCCGCCCTCGGCGCCGCCCATCCGGAGCTGCAACTCGTCTTCAAGGGATCCTTCGACAAGGCGAACCGCACTTCCCTCGCCGGGGCCCGCGGGCCCGGGCTCGCCGAGGGTCTCGCCCAACTGGCGGCCGTGCGCCGCGACTTCGGCCTGCCGGTCCTGACCGACATCCATGACGCGGCTCAGGTCGCGCCCGTGGCCGAGGTCTGTGACGTCCTCCAGATCCCCGCCTTCCTCTGCCGGCAGACCGACCTGCTGCTCGCGGCGGCCGCGACGGGGCGGACGGTGAATGTGAAGAAGGGTCAGTTTCTCGCCCCGGAAGACATGGCGCACGTGACCGCCAAGCTGCGCAGCGGCGGGGCCGCCGAGGTCTGGCAGACCGAGCGGGGCACGACCTTCGGCTACCATAATCTGGTGGTGGACATGCGCGCCTTCCCACTGATGGCCCGCCACGGGCGGCCGGTGATCTTCGATGCGACCCATGCGGTCCAGTTGCCGGGTGCGGGTGGTGGGCGCAGCAGCGGCCAGCGCGAGTTTGTGCCGCCCCTCGCCCAGGCGGCGCTGGCGGCGGGGGCGGATGGGCTGTTCCTGGAGACCCATCCCGACCCCGACCGTGCCCTGAGCGATGGCCCCAACATGGTGCCATTGGCGGAGTTGCCCGCGGTCATCGGCCGCTGTCTCGCCGTCTGGCGCGCCGTCCGCGGCTGAGCCGTGCCGCTTGACCCTCCGCGGGCCGGTTCCACACTCCGCGGCAAATTCCCGCATGGCCTCCTTCCTCATTGAAGTCACCCTGCCCGCGATGGGCGCCACGGT
>JBMTAG010000065.1:0-20239 GCA_049428505.1 Opitutaceae bacterium
AGGGCGCGGTAGCCAAGTGGTAAGGCCGAGGTCTGCAAAACCTCTATGCGCCGGTTCAATTCCGGCCCGCGCCTCCAATTTCCAGTCAACGTGTTACGGAAGAGTGCCACGGAATTGCCACTCCCGGCGGGTGACTCCGCGGTGGATCGTGAAGGCCGCCGGTCCGCGAGCTTGACCCCGCGGGGTCAACCGCGGCGGGATGCGGGGATGATGACCGAACGTTGGCGGCGAGTGGCCCTGGCGGTTCTTCTGCTTCCGGCGCTCGCCATCGCGGCGCCCGCCCCGCGGCCGAACCTCGTTCTGATCGTGGCCGACGACCACGGCACCGACGCGCTGGGCTGCTACGGCAATCCCGTGATCCGCACCCCGCATCTGGATGCCCTTGCCGCGGCGGGCACCCGGTACACGCACGCCTTCGGCACCACGGCGAGCTGCAGCCCCTCGCGCTCGGTGCTCCTCACCGGCCAGCACAATCACCGCAACGGCATGTACGGCCTGCAGCACCCGCCGCACGGCTTCCAGTCGTTCGCCGGCGGGCGCAGCCTCCCGGGTCGCCTCGCGGCGGCGGGTTACCGCACGGCGCGGATCGGCAAGTTTCACATCGCCCCGGAGTCCGTGTATCCCTTCGAGGCGGTGCTGTCGGGCGGGGCGGCGAATGATCCCGCGAGCCTCGGCCGCAGCCCCGTGGAAATGGCCGACCAGGCGGCCCCGTTCCTCGCGGCGAAGGATCCGCGGCCGTTCTTCCTCTATTTCGCGGTCGACGATCCACACCGCGGCAACGTGGTGCTGCCGGACGGGCGGCCCTCCTTCGACACCTACCCGGCGCCGAACCCCTTCGGCAACCGCCCCGAGGGCTACCCCGGGGTCACCGCGGTGCGGTATGATCCGGCGGCCGTGATCGTGCCGCCATTTCTGCCGGACACCCCGGAATGCCGCGCCGAGTTGGCGGAGTACTATCAGGCCGTCTCGCGGTTGGACCAGGGCGTGGGCCGCCTGATGGAGCTGCTGCGGGCGTCCGGGCAGCTCGAGCGCACACTGGTCGTGTACCTGTCGGACAACGGCGTGGCCTTCCCCGGGGCGAAGACCACGCTCTACGATCCGGGCGTGCGCCTGCCCCTCATCGTGGCCGCTCCCGGCCACCGGCGCCCCGGCAGCGTGCAGGAAGCGCTGGTGTCCTGGGCCGACCTCACTCCGACCCTGCTGGCCTTCGCCGGCGTGGACGCGCCCGCGGGGGACTTCGACGGCCGCTCGTTCCTGGCCGGGCTCGACGGCCTGCCGCTCCCGGGGTGGGACGAGGTGTACGGGTCCCATTCGCTCCACGAAATCACGATGTACTACCCGATGCGCAGCGTGCGGACCCGCACCCACAAGCTCATCCTCAACCTCGCCCCCGGCCAGGAGTTCCCACTGGCTCTGGATCTGCGCCAGTCTCCCACCTGGATCAGCGCCCAGCGCGGCGCTTCGGGCGTGTACGGCCGCCGCCCGATCGCGCAGTTTCTGCGGCGTCCGGCCATCGAGCTCTACGATCTCACCCGGGATCCTCACGAGGTGGACAACCTCGCGGAATCACCCGCTCACGCCGAAGTCAGGCGCGACCTGCTCGCGCGCCTCCAGACCTTCCGCGCCCGGAGCCGCGACCCTTGGCTCGCGACCGCAACGCCCTGAATCCGCAGGACGCCGCCCGCGCCCTCCGGTGACCTGCTTTCATCCCATCTCACACGATTGAGATTGACCGGGAAAGGGCTGTTCGGTGGCTTCCGAAGCCTTCCCGCTTCTCCCTGCCGTGACGCCGCCGATTACCCAGAAACACATCGCCTCCCGGCTGGGGGTGTCGGTGACGTTGGTTTCCCGGGTGTTGGGCGGAAAGGCGGACGCGATCGGGGCGGCCGCGGCCACGGTGGCGTCGATTCGCCAGACGGCCGCGGACCTCGGCTACGTGCCCAACGCGACGGCGCGGATCCTGCGGGGCGTGCCGAGCCGGACGCTGGGGGTGGTGGTCTACGACTTTGAGGATCCGTTCCTCGGCGCGCTCATCGGCGCCTTGCAGCGCCTCGCCCATCGGGAGGACCACACGCTGGTGCTCGCCGGGTTCGAGCAGCGGCGCGAGGATGCCGACGCGCTGCGCCCGCTGGCGAAGCACGGCCTCAGCGGATTAATCATTGTGGGCAGCGGCGGGCGGGAAGATTGGCTGGAAGGCTTCCTCGCCCGGGGCCTGCCGGTGGCGCGCATCGGGACGAGCCCGGGCGCGACGCACGCGACGGTGGCGGTCGACGGCCCGCGCGGGTTCGCGGCGCTGCTCGCGCACCTCGGCGGCCGCGGCATCCGCCGCGTGGGGTTCATCGCGGACGCCCTCCCGGCCCACCAGGAGCGGCAGCGGGCGTTTGCGCAGCAGGCCGCCAAGCTCGGGCTGGAAGCGCGCCCGGAGTGGTGCGTGACGCGACCCGAGGCCGGCGTGGCGGCGGGTTGGCGGGGAACCCGCGAGTTGCTGGGCCGCGACGGCGAACGGCCCCAGGCCCTGTTGGCCGCGGGCGATGCGATCGCGATCGGCGTGTTGCGCGCCTTGCAGGAGGGTGGGGTGGCCGTCCCGGGCGGGATGGCGGTGACCGGTTTCGATGACCTGCCGTTGGCGGACGCGTTGACGCCCGCCCTGACCACGGTTCGGCAACCGGTGGGCGAGCTGGCCCGGACTGCCTTCGCGTGGGTGGCCGGGGCCGACCGCCTTCCCCCGGGGAACGCCCCCCAGGTCCTGCTCCCGGGTGAGCTCATCGTGCGGGAATCCGCCTGAAATCGCTTCCCGCTCGCCTCCCGCGTCCCGCCACCCCGCTCTCCCTCCTCGTCATGCCGCCCAAACCCGCCCTCGACGTCCTCATCATCGGCGGGGGGATGATCACCTACGATCTGATCCTCCCCTCGGTCTACCACCTGCAGCGCCTGGGGGCGGTCGCCCGGATCCGGGTCTGCGCGCAGAGCTCCGCCCGCATCCGGGCCCTCAAGGAGGGCGCGGACCTGAAGATGGCCTTTCCGGGGCAGGATTTCGAGGCGTACCCCGACCCGCGGGCGCCGGAGTCGGAACGGCAGCCGGACCTGTACCGGAAGCTGCTCGCCGACGCGCGCCCGCGGCAGGCGGTGATCATCGCGACGCCGGACCAGCTGCACTTCGAGATGGTGATGGAGGCGCTGCGGCGCGACCAGCACGTGCTCTGCGTGAAGCCGCTGGTCCTGCAGCATCAGCAGGCGGTCGCGATCGAGCGCTTCGCCCGGGAGCGGGGGCTGTTCGTGGGCGTCGAATACCACAAGCGCCTCGACACCCGCGCGCTGATGGCGCGGCGGCAGTACGGCCTCGGGCACTTCGGGGAGTTCCGCATCGGCGAGGCGCGGATGATCGAGCCCTATTACTATCGCCGCTCCAATTTCCAGAACTGGTTCACCACCGACCAGACCGATCCGTTCGTGTATGTGGGCTGCCACTACTTCGACCTGGTGCAGTTCATCACCGGCCTGCGTCCGGTGGGCGTCTCGGTGAGCGGCGTCAAGGGCAAGTTCCCCAACGGGAACGAGGGCTACATGTGGGCCAACGGGCGCGTCCGCTACGAGAACGGGGCGATCCTGTCCGTGATCGACGGCCTCGGCTACCCCGATGACGCGGCGGGCAGCAATGACCAGGGCCTGCTGATGTACTGCGAGGGCAAGGACCGGGGCGGGATGATCCAGCACAACGACCAGGACCGGGGTGTCCGCCATTCGTACCTGGACAACATCGGCTGCGGGGGCTCGCGCTACAATTACTGCAGTCCGGACTTCTACCGATTGGTCCCGTGGACGGGGCCGGGATATCGTCCAGCCGGTTATGGGTTCGAGTCCGTGGCCGCCCACTTGGACGCGATGCGGCGGCTGGAAGGGGAGACCTCCGGGATGGAAGCCGGCGCCGCCTTGGAGCGCCGCCGCGGCATCATCCGCGAGATTGACCAGGCCGGCCTGCTGGCGACGCCCGCGAATTCCGCCGACAATGAGCTGGTGGTGGAGGCGGCGCGCCTTTCCATCCTCGCCGACGGCGACTGGTGCGATATCCACTACGGCGAGCAGCCCCACGTGCGCCTCCGCCACTAATTCCCATGGCCGAATATAATCTCACCCCCGTTTCCGTCCCGCCCGTGCAGACGCGCTGGCGGACCATCCAGACCGCGCTGCCGGTGCCGGAGTCGTTGCCCCTCTTCGAGGAGCTGCGCCGGAGCGAGCCGCGGTCGATGTCCGGCCAGCCGCCCGTGGTCTGGCACCACGCGCAGGGCGCGACCGTCGCCGACCGCTGGGGCAACCGCTGGATCGACTGGTCCTCGGGCGTGCTCGTGACCAACGCGGGCCATGGTCACCCCCGCATCGTCGCCGCGCTCAAGGAGGCCGTCGAGCGGCCGCTGCTGGCGACCTACGTCTTCCCGCACGAGGGGCGGGCGCAGCTCACCGGGATGCTGAGCCGCACTGCGCCGCAGCTGGAGGGCGCGACCGTGTTCCTGCTCTCCACGGGGAGCGAGGCGACCGAAAACTGCATCAAGCTGGCCAAGACCTACGCGTTGGAGAAGCACGGTCCGGCCAAGTCGATCATGGTCACCTTCCAGAATGCCTTCCACGGGCGGACGATGGGGGCCCAGCTCGCGGGCGGGATGGCCAAGGGCAAGCGCTGGCTCGGCTCCTGTTGCCCCCAGTTCGTCCAGGTGCCGTTCCCGGATGGCTACAAGAATCCGGACACCTCGTTTGACCTGTTCCTCTCCAGCCTCGCCCAGCGCGGCGTGACCCCGGACCGGATCGCCGGCGTGATGACCGAGAGCTATCAGGGCGTCGGGCCGGACTTCCTCCCCGTCGAGTACGCGCGCAAGCTGGAGGCGTGGTGCCGGCAGCACGACATCGTGCTGGTGATGGACGAGGTCCAGGCGGGCTTCGGCCGGACCGGGAAGATGTTCTGCTTCGAGCATTACGGCGTGACCCCGGACCTGATCGCCTGCGGCAAGGGGATTTCCTCGTCGCTGCCCCTGGCGGCGGTGATCGGGCGCCGGGACATCATGGACCTTTATGCGCCGGGTTCGATGACCTCGACCCACTCGGCCTCGCCCCTCGCGGTGACGGCGGCGATCGCCAATCTGCAGGTGATCGAGGATGAGAAGCTGGTGGAGCGCGCGGCCCGCCTCGGCGCGTGGTTCAACCCGGAGCTGCACCGCATCCAGCGGAAGTACCCCTCCGTGCTGGGCTGCTGCACCGGCCTGGGCCTGGTGGCGGGCATCCAGGTGGTGAAGCCGGGCACGCGTACGCCGGACCCGGACCTGGCGACGCGGATCAACGTGGCCTGCATGCACCGCGGGCTGCTGATGTTCGCGCCGGTGGGCGTGGGCGGCGAATGCGTGAAGATCTCGCCTCCGCTGAGCATCGACGAGGACTGCCTGCGCGAGTCGGCGGCCGTCTTCGAGGAGGCCGTCGACGCGGTCTGCCGCGGGCTGTAAGCCGCCCGTTCCGCCGGTCCCGCTCTGGGACCGGCGGGTAGACGGGGCGGGGTTGCTACATTTTTCCCCGTCTAAGCACGTCTTTCCCGTCGGCGTTACGGGCTTTTCCCGGCAAGCTGGTGGCGTTCCCCATGAACCTCCCCGCTGCTGGCCTGCTTCCCGATATCGACGTGCTGGTCGTGGGCGGTGGCATGGCCGGGGTGATGGCGGCCCTCGGGGCAAGCGCGGGGGGGCGCAAGGTGCTGCTGGTCGAACCGTCCAATGTCCTGGGAGGGCAGGGGACGGCGGGTGGGGTGGCGGGCTTCTGCGGGGATTCCGTGCGCGTGAACCGTCCCTTTGCCGCACTGGTGGCCCGCCTCGCCCAGCATGCCCTGATCGAGCCGTACCGGCCCAACGAGGACCGCCGGGCCTATGATCTCGAGTGGTGCGCGTTCTTCCTGCAGGAGCAGGTGCTGGCCGAGGGTATCGAGGTGCTGCTGCACACGCGGGTCATCGGTGCGGTCGCGGAGGCGGGGCGCGTGACGGAGGTTGCCCTGTCTTCGGCCGGCGGGCTGCACCGGGTGCGGCCGCGCTTCGTGATTGATGCCAGCGGCGCGTGCGTCGTGCCGTTGCTGGCGGGGTTTCCGGTGGTACACGAGGGCGCCAACCGCCAGTTGCCGATGAGCCTCTACTTCACCCTGTGGGATACGGGGCGCAAGGTGACGCCGGTGTTGCCCGAGGGTTGTCCGCGGTGGGAGGACGACCGGGCGATCCCGATGACCAGCCTGCACCGGTTTCCGTCCGGCAAGGTGGAGGTCAAGATGAAGGTCGTCGGCTTCGATGCCGCCGACGGGCGGAGCCGTTCCGCGGCGGAGCTGTTCGCGCGCCGGCAGATGCACGGCCTGATCCACTATCTCCAGACGGTGGGTTACCGCGGCCGGCGACTGGATACCCACGTGCTCGCCTCGGTGTCGCGGGCCATCGGGGTCCGGGAGGAGCGTCGGATCGTCGGGGAGCATGTGTTGACGGAGGCCGAGGCGCGCCGGGGCGCGGTCTTTCCCGATGCGGTGGCGGTGAACACCTACCACATCGATTTCCACTGGCCGGATCGGGCGGAGCGGGCAGGCACCGGCATCACGGACATGCTGGATCCGCACCACCTGCCGCTGCGGATGATGATCCCGCGGGGGGCGCGCAACCTGCTGGTGCCGGGGCGGGGCGCCTCGGCGGACCAGACGGCGATGAGTGCCTTCCGGGTCATGGCGGTGGTCGCGCAGCTGGGATTCGCCGCCGGTCACGCCGTGCGGCAAATGTTGGCGCGCGGCACGGACCTCACGAGGGTGGACGTTTCCGCCCTGCAGGCGGTGCTGGAGGCGGAGGGTCAATCACTCGACCTGTCGGATTACGGAGACTACCTGCGGGCGGACCGTCTGGTGGACGAGCCGATCGCCGGACCGGCCCCGCGGGGGCGCGTGGGCGGGCTGCGGATCGCACGGCTGCGGAATGCGGCGTTCCGGGTGACCTGGTGGGACGAGGACGGTGTTCAGGTGCGGGAGCGCCGGGAGGGAGCGTGGAACGTGGCGGCGGAGCCCCAGCGGGGCGACGAAAGGACTGGATCCGCCTCGCCCGTGCAACTGGACGCTGGGTGCTGGGTGCGGGTGGCGGTGGAGGCCGGGCGGCTGCGGGTCTGGCTGGCCCCGGATCCAGCCGGAGATTGGACGGCGGGGGCGGAACTGGCGCGCGGCGTGGCGGCCGTGGCGCCCGGACTGGTGGCGACGCGCACCGGCCTGGCCATCGTCTACACCACAACGGCGGAGCTCCGCTTCTGGCACGGTTCCATCGAACGGCTGCAGGGTGAGACGGTCGTTCCTTCGGCGCAGCGGCTGGACGCCCCCCCGGACGAGGTGGTGTCGCCCGCCCTAGCGGGTTCCTGAAGTCCGACCCCGCGCCGGGCATCGCCACACCTCCACCGGCCCCATGCGTACGAAGACGGATCGCGAACGGATTCTCGCCGCCCTCGGGGCGTGGCTGGAGGCGCCGCCGGACCTTCCGGTGCGCCGCGTGCTGGCGGGGCAGCGTCCGGCGCAGGAACAGCCCGCCTACTTCATGGAGGCTCCCCGTCTCATCGTCGGTCTCGCGGGCCGGGGGCGATTCCTCACGGTGGAGGGCGACCGCGAGGTGATCGTCGAGCTGGAACAGGGGCAGGTCCTCTTCCTCGCACCTTACACCTGGATCTGCCCGGTGCCCCGCCGATCCTACCGTTCCCTGGGCGTCGTGCTGCGGCCGGACTCCACGCGCCTGACGATCCACGCGCGCCAGGGGATGGCGCGCGACGGGACGATTGCGGGCCGCTATCTCGCGCAGTGGCACACGCCGACTGCCCTCGGGGCCAAGGGCGAGCATCTGCTGCAGCTCCTCCGGGAGGAGCCCAATCCCCGGCTCGGGGAACGGGGATTCGCGCTGCTGGTGGAACTCCTCCTCGGGGAGCTGGCTCACCTCGTGACGCATGCGCCCGAGCACAGCCGCGGCAGCCACGCCGTGCTCTGGCAGTCCGTCTGCGATTACCTTTCCGAGCACTGGTCCGACCCGCAGCTCAGCCGGAAGGGTGCGGCCGCCTTTTTCCGGAGGCATCCGAATCATTTCTCGCGCTTTTTCCACGCGCACGCGAAGTGCAACTTCCGCGCCTACCTCAACGGCATCCGCCTCGAGCGCAGCCTCCACCTGCTGCGCGACCTCCGTTACAACGTCACCGACGTCGCCGTCCGCTGCGGCTTCACCGAGGTCCAGTACTTCATCCGCTGCTTTCGGCGGCGGTTCGGCCTGACGCCGGGCGAATACCGTCGCCGCGAGGAGTGAACGCGCGCCGTGGCTCCTGCTTTCCCACCCCGCACCATGTCGTCCCCCCTCACCCTCGCCGGCCTCCTGCTCCCGTCGCTGCTCGCCGCCGCTTCCCCGGCCCCGCATCCCAACCCCGTCGCCGGCGCCCCGCATCCCGTCACAAACCCCGCCTCGCGCGTGATGCTGGCGGGCCCCTGGGTTCCCGCCCACCCGCACGCCATCGACTTCGACCGCCTGCCGCGCCTGCCCGTGGAACACGCGGTGGTCAGCGACGTCCGCTCGCGGAAGGGCGTCAACCAGCACAACTACCTCCTGCATCACGACGGCCGGTTCTGGGCGCTGTGGAGCGACGGACCCCGCATCGAGGACATGGTCGGGCAGGTGGTGAAGTACGCGACGAGCCCCGACGGCCTCCGCTGGGACGCCCCCCGCGACGTGACTGGCTTTCCCCCGAACTCCGGACCCGACTCGCCTCACTACAACACGCGGCGCAAGGAGGGCCTGCGCTACATCGCGCGGGGCTTCTGGGTCCGCGAGGGTCAGCTGCTCGCCCTAGTCTCCCTCGACGAGGCCGCCGGCTTCTTCGGTCCCTCCCTCGAACTGCGGGCGTGGCGGTGGCACGCCGGGGCGGGCCGCTGGGAGGAGGCCGGCGTGGTGCAGAAGGACGCGATCAACAATTTCCCGCCCCAGCGCCTGCCGACGGGCGAGTGGGCGATGACGCGCCGCAAGCATGACTACGACCGGACCGGCGTTCAGTTGCTGATCGGCGGCGTGCGGGCGCTGGATGACTGGACCTCCGTCCCGGTGGTGCGCGGGGCCGGCGGCGACGTGGCCCTGAAGGCGGAGGAGCCGATCTGGTGGGCCCTGCCGGACGGCAACCTCGCGGCGCTGTTCCGGGACAACGCGAGGAGCGGCTACGTCTTCCGCGCCTTCTCGACCGATGCCGGCCGCACGTGGAGCCGCCCGGTGGCCACGGACTTCCCCGACGCGCGTTCCAAGCTCTTCGGTTTCCGGATGAAGGACGGACGCTACGTCCTGGTGTCCAACGCCAACCCGCAGCGGCGCGACCCGCTCACCCTCGCCGTGAGCCGTGATGGCCTGGTGTTCGACCGCCTGTTCCACGTGGTCGGAGGACGGCACGTGGACTACCCCCACATGATCGAACACGAGGGGTTCCTGTACATCGCGCATTCCGGCGGCAAGCAGTCGGTCGAGATCCAGCGGGTGCGAATCGCCGACCTCGGCCGCGTGGCCATGCCGTCCCGGCCCTGAGCCGACTGCTCCGCGGGTAAACGCTACCTTTTTCCCCGTCTTGCTAGGTAATTCGCATCCACTCCCTCCCGCTCGATCTCTTCCCCTAACTTAGGCGCCGGCTCGCCGGCCCCTGACCGGTGTCCTGTTCGCCCCCCGCCTCCCCCTTTACCCCGCCATGACCCCGACCGTCCTCCTCCCCGTGCTCCCGCGCTGCCTGTTGTTGATCCTCCTCATCGCCGCCGGTCCCTGCCTGCTGCGCGCCCAGCCTGCTTCAGGATCCGTGGCCGGCCGCGTGGTCAATGCCGCGACTGGCGCCTATCTGGAGGGGGCCGAGGTCTCGGCTGGCGGTGGGGCCGCGGTGCTCACGGACCGGAACGGCGCCTTCCGCCTGGAGGGCGTGCCGGCCGGGACCCAGCGGTTGCGCGTGTTCTACACCGGACTTGATGTCGCCACGCCCTCCGTCGACGTGCGGCCGGGCCAGGCCGCCAGCATCGACGTCGCCCTCACGTCCGCCGTCCTCCAGCTCGCCGCCTTCACCGTCTCGGCCGATCGGGAGGGCGAGGCCGCCTCGATCACCCGGCAGCGCACGGCCGCGAACGTCGTCAACGTCGTCTCCACCGATGCGTTCGGGAGCGTAGCCGACGGCAACATCGGCAACCTCATGGTGCGCCTGCCCGGAGTCTCCGGGGAATTTGAGAACGGGGAGGTCGTCGGCATCCGGATCCGCGGTACGCCGGTCGAATTCAGCGCCCTCAACGTCGATGGCGTCCGGGCGTCCGGCGCCTTCTCCGGCTTCAACACGCAGGGCGATCGCGGCGCCCAGAGCGATCAGATCCCGGCGGAGTTCATCAAGGAGGTGGAGGTCACCAAGGCCCCCACGCCCGACATGCCCGCCGACTCCATTGGCGGGGCCACCAATCTGGTCACCAAGTCCGCCCTCGACTTCAAGGACGACGTCCTCACGTACCGCCTCGGGTTCAACTACAACGCCTTCCGGGAGGATCTGCAGAATCCGACGCCCAACGCCGCGCTGACCTGGCTCACGCGCCTGGGGCGCCAGCGCAATCTCGGCCTCGCGCTTTCGCTCAGCTACACCGACACCGAGGCGCCCCGCGACCGCGTGCAGACGGTCCGCAACCAGCCCGACGGGCGGGCGACCCAGGCGCGCAGCCTGTCCAACGTGAACGGGCGCGTCCGCATGGGCGGAGGGCTCAAGTTCGACTACCGCTCGGGAAGCGACCTCAGCGCCTACCTGAAGCTGCAGTACAACTATTATTACTTCGACAGTCCGCGCCAGGTCTACGCGGGCACGCCGGCCGGGCCGACGCAGGTGGCCGATTACAGCCGGGTGAGTCGCGCGCAGATCGAGGCGGGCACGCAGGCGCGCAGTTCCACCAACGCGGTGGCCGGGGTCGCGCCCGGCTTCACGGACAGCTTCACCGAGATGCTGACCGTATCCTGGCTCAATGAGGGCACCTGGAACGTGAAGCTTGGCCGGCAGTACCTTGCCGAAGCGGGGGGCGAAGTGCGCCTGGCCGGAGATCAGCGCCTCACCGGCAGGTTCACCTTCAATCCCTCCAACTTCGCGAGCAACCTCCGCTCCTTCAGCCTGACCTTCCAGCCCCTCATCGGGATGTCGGTCGACAGCCGCGCCAACCGGTCGCGCCCCCTCTTCCGGCAAACCTACGGCCCGTCGATCGGGATGGACACCGACTGGCGTAATTACCGGGCCCGCCTGCTGCAGCAGCCCGAGAGCAGCGAGGAGACGATGTTCAACGGCAAGCTGGACTACGTGAAGGAGTTCCGCGGGAGACGTTCCCTCCAGCTGAAGTTCGGCGGCGCCTGGCGCCAGCAGGATCGGGTGCTCCGCGTGGCCCGGCCCAACTGGACGTTCACCGGAGCGGATCGCGTGGCGGGTACGGTGGCGGGCACGGGGGTGAACGACGATAACCTCGGGCAGTTCATCCGCGGGCGGGCGAATCCGCTCTTCGACCAGCGCAACGGCGTCTGGCCCGATCTCCCGGCGATCGACTTCCCGACCGTCTGGCAGGCGTTCAGCAACCGGCCGGAATGGTTCGCGCCGGAGGGAACCTCCGTGACGGCGGCGCCCAGCGTCAGCGAGCTGACGGAGGACGTCACCGGCGCCTACGGACAGTTCCGGCTCCAGTTGGCGGCCCTGAACATCCTCGGCGGGGTGCGTTACGAACGGACGGAAGTGGATGCCGCCGGCCGCAACACCGACCCCCGCCGGCCGGGCGTCGCGGGGGTGCGCCGCCAGCGCCGCTACGACGACTACTTCCCGAGCGTGCACCTGCGGTATGCGCTGCGGCCTAACTTCACCGCGCGCGCAAGCGTGTCCACCAGTGCGGCCCGCCCGAACATGACGGACCTCTATCCCACCACCACCGTCAGCTACAATGCGACGACGGGGCTCGGGACCGTCACCCAGAACGCCCCCGGCCTGCGACCGCAGCACTCGCACAACTACGACTTCACCCTGGAATATTACTTCGAGCCCGCGGGCCTGATCTCCGTGGGTTACTTCCGCAAGAACCTGCGGAACTTCCTGGTGCGGACGACCGACGAGATCGACTTCGGGGCGGACAATGGCTTTGGCGGGGACTTCGGGGGCTTCACCCTCAACACCACCTCCACCGGGGGGCGAGCGAAGGTGGAAGGCTGGGAGGTCAACTACAGCCAGCAACTGGTGTTCCTGCCGGGCGCCTTCCGCGGGCTCGCCGTGTTTGGCAATTACACCGCCCTCGAGACCGAGGGCACCTACGCCGGAGGCGCCCGGGCGCTGGCCGGCTTCATCCCCCGCACGGGGAACGCCGGGCTCAGCTACCGGTGGCGCAAGCTCGAGGCTCGCCTCGCGTGGCGGAAGACCGGGGCCCAGCTCCGCAGCTACAACGCGAACCTCTATGCCCAGAGCAGCTTCGATCCCTACGAGACCACCGACTTCAGCCTCAAGTACGCCTTCAGCCCCCGGTACGCCCTGTATTTTGATGCCATCAACTTGGGCAACAACTGGCCGCAGCAGTACACCGGCGATGATCCCGGTCGGGTGGCCTTTGCGGACGACTACGGGCGGCGGTTCAACTTCGGGCTCACGGGCCGGTTCTGAGCCACGCCGTCCCGTGGGGTGCCCCATGAACATCATCCGTCTGTTCCCCCTACTCGTCCTCGTCGGCTCTGCCTGGGCCGCCCTGCCCCCGATGCTGCGCCTGCCGGATGCGGGCGAGGATCCCGGGCGCATCGATTACCGCCGGCTGCCGGTCCTGCCGGGCGAGCACGGCCTCGTGACCAAGGGACCGCACGAGATCCGCGGAATGGAGGCGGTGATCTTTGACCACGCCGACGTGAACGATCCCGGCAAGTGGAACTTCCGGCTCCACTCGTACCTCGCGTTCTTTGACGGTCGCTACTGGGTGATGTGGAGCCATGGCCGGCAGGTGGAGGATCATCCGACCCAGCACCTCCGCTATGCCACGAGTCCCGATGGCGTGCGTTGGAGCGAGCCCCGGATGCTGGCGGGACCGCCGATCCGCGATGGCTTCCGCTACATCGCGCGCGGACTGTGGCTGCGGGACGGAAAACTCCTGGCGCTGGCCAGCCACGACGAGGCCTACCAAGGGGGGCGGGTGCGCTTTTTCGGCCGGAGCCTCCAACTCCACGGCTGGGAATGGCTCCCCGCGGCCGGCGAGTGGAAACCCCTCGGGGTGATCGCGGACGGCGCGATCAACAACTTTCCCCCCGCCCGCCTCCCGAACGGGGAGTGGGGCATGATCTGCCGCGCTCCCGACTACCAGCGGAACGTCTTCATGCTCACCGGAGGGGTGAAGCGTCCCGATGATTGGCGGCGCTCCCCCATCGTCGCCGAGGCCCCCGCGGATGGATTCCGCCCGGAAGAGCCCGACTGGTGGACCCTACCCGATGGCCGCCTGCTCGGACTCTTCCGCGACAATGCGCGCTCGGGACGCTTTTACCGCGCCGTCTCCGCCGATAACGGGCTCTCGTGGTCGGCGACCGAGAAGACCAATTTTCCCGACGCCACCTCGAAGTTCTTCTGCCTCCGCACCTCCCGGGGCTTCTACGCGCTCGTCAGCAACGCCGATCCCAAGGGGCGCAACCCCCTCTGCCTGTCGACCTCCGCCGACGGCGTCACGTTCACCCGAATGGCGCGCCTCCCCATCCCGGTCGCCCCCGAGGGCGGGCCGTTCGACGCCGACCACGCGTCCGGGACCGTGCAGTACCCGCACGTGATCGAGCACGCGGGAGACCTGCTGGTCACCTACTCGCGCCAGAAGCGTGCGATCGAGGTCATCCGCGTCCCGTTGGAGGCGGTGGCGCAACTGCACCGGGGGGAACTCCGGTGACGGGTTCCCGCCGCGGCGGCCCGGTTCCCTTCCGACTCGTTCCGCCGCCCGGCCTCGCGCTCCTCCTGTTCGGATCCGCCCTGGTCGCCCCGGTGGGAGCGGGGGAAGCCAGGGGCGGTCTCCGCCCCGCTTCGCCGCTGATGCTCGCCGGCTCGTGGGTGCCGGCTGACCCGCACACGATCGACTTCGACGGGTTGCCCCGCCTCGCGGCGGAGCACGCCGTGGTGAGCGACGTCCGCGATGCCGGGGGCCACCGGGTGAACCAGCACAATTACCTCGTCCACTTCGCGGGCCGCTTCTGGGCGATGTGGAGCGACGGTCCCGGCGAGTCGCGCGGCCACGGCAAGGTGCCCGGCCACGATCGCGCCGACCAGCACGTGTCCTTCGCCACCAGTCCGGACGGGCTGAAGTGGGGCGCGACCGCCAACCTCACCGGACGTCCGGATCCAGGCCACGGCTGGATCGCCCGCGGCTTCTGGGTGCGGGAAGGTCGCCTGCTGGCCCTCGCGAGCCGGTATGAGGCGCCCGGGTACATGGGACCGGGGCTTTCCCTGCACGCCTGGCAACTCGAGGAGCCGGCGCCGGCCCGCTGGCGCCACCTGGGGATGGTCTTCGATGACGCCCTGAACAACTTCCCGCCGCAGCAGCTGCCGACCGGGGAATGGATGATGTCGCGGCGCGACGGGCGGCAGGACGTGCATTACCTCATCGGAGGAGTGCAGGGCTTCGATCGCTGGCAGTCCTTTCCCGCGGCCAGCTATCGCACCGGCTCCAACCGGCCCGAGGAGCCTTACTGGTGGGTTTTGCCCGACGGCCGGACCATCGCCGCGCTTTACCGCGACAACGGGCGCGCCGGCTTCCTGATGCGCGGATTCTCGACCGATCACGGCCGGACCTGGAGCGTGCCGGAACGCACGAACTTCCCCGATGCGACTTCAAAGTTCAGCGGTGTCCGCCTGCCCGACGGGCGTTACGTCCTGGTCTCCAACCCGCACCCTAAGCGACGCGACCCGCTCACCCTCGCCGTGAGCCGCGACGGACTGGTCTTTACCGCGATGGGCTACCTCGTGGGGGGGAGGCACGTGGATTACCCCCATGTGATTCACCAGGCAGGGCAGCTGTTCATCGCCTTCGCGACGGCGAAGCAGACCGTCGAGGTGCTGCGGTTGCCGGTGGCGGAGGTGGATCGCCTGGAGCGGCTTTCCGGAGCCCAGGCGGCTCCCTGAAGCTCGCGGGCGAACGTCGTTGCTCCTCTCCTCCCGCCCATGCCGATCGAAATCCGTCCCCTCGATGTCGCGGTGGTCGTCGCCTACGTGGCGGCGATGCTGGGGCTCGGCCTGTATTGTGCCCGGCGGACGGCCGCGGCTGAGACCTACTTTGTCGGTCGGCGCAACTTCCCGGGCTGGGCGGTGGCCCTGTCGATGCTCGGGACCATCATCAGCTCGACCACGTTCCTCGCGCTGCCGGCGGCGGCCTACGTGCTCGACTGGCGGCAGCTCACGGTGAACCTTGTCGTGCCCCCGCTCGCGGTGCTGGCGGCCCTGGTGTTCATCCCGTTCTTCCGGCGCGCGAGCCTCACGTCCGCCTTCGAATATCTGGGGGATCGCTTCGGGATCGTCCCGCGGCTCTACGGCACGGCGGGCTTCATCTGCCTCCAGCTGATCCGGGTGGCGCAGGTCCTCTTCCTCGTCTCCCTGCCGCTGCAGTTCCTCACGGGGGCGCCGATCGGTTGGGTGATCGTTGGCGGGGGGATCTTTGTCGCCCTGTATACGATCGCCGGCGGCATGGAGACCGTCGTCTGGGCCGGAGCCGTGCAGGCGCTGATCATGCTCGCGGGCGGCGCGCTCTGCCTGGCCGCCGTCGTGCTGCAGCTTCCCGGGGGCTTCGGCCAGATCCTCGAAGTCGGCCAGGCCCACGGGAAATTCAGCCTCGGGGCGCTGGAGTGGGATGTCGGCCAGCGCACGTTCTGGACCGTCCTGATCTTGGGCCTGCTCAACTGGCTCAACATCTACTCCGGGGAGCAGACGATGGTGCAGCGCTACGTGTCCGCCCGTTCCCTCCGCGAGGCCCGCAAGGCGACGCTCCTCTTCGCGGGGATCGCGGTGCCGATGTGGACCACCTTCTTTTTCATCGGGACGGCGCTCTTCGTCTTCTTTCGCGTGCAACCGGACCCGGCCGTGGCGGCCCTCCAGCCCGACCAGGTCCTGCCGTACTTCGTGCTCACGCGCATCCCCGAGGGACTCTCCGGGCTGGTCATCGCCGCCGTCATCGCCGCCGCGATGAGCTCACTCGATTCGGGCGTCAACTCGATCGCCACCGTCACTGTGGTCGACGTGCTCAAGCCCCACCTGGCGCCGGGGCGGAGTGACCGCTTTTACCTGCAGGCGGCCCGGCTGGTGACGGCCTTGGCGATCGTGGCGATGACCGCCGGTGCGCTGGTGTTCTCCGGCCTCGAGAAGGAGAGCATGAACGACGTGAGTCTCATCGTCTTCAGCGTCCTCGGCGGCGCGATCACCGGGGTCTACCTGCTCGGGTTCTTTTCGACGCGGGTGGACGGCCGGGCCGTGAACGCCGCCCTGGTGCTGGCGGTGGCGCTGAATGTCTATCTTGGGCTGGGGGTGATGAAGGTGCTGCCCGAAGCGTGGCGCGTGCCGTTGCACAGCTATTGGGTGGGTGCGGTGGTGAACGGAGTCTTCATGGCGGCCGCCTACCTTTACGCGCTGCTCCGGCCGGGCCCCGCGCGCGACCTGACCGGCCTCACCGTCTGGACCCCGCGGCCCGGCGCGCGGGAGTAGCGGGTCCCGCTCGCTCCCGGCCAGGTCACATCCTGGTGACGGGGCAACACCGGACTGGCGAGTTGGCCCCGGACTTGCTAACTGTAGGGGGTTCCCGGGCATTTCGTCCGGGTCCGTTCCACGACACCATGAAGAAATCCACCGCCAAGTCCAAGGTGTCGCCCGCCCCAGCGACGAAACCCGTGCCCGCCCCCGCCGCCAAGGCGCCGGCCAAGGCACCGCCGAAGCGTAAAGCCGCTCCCGTGAAGCCGGTTCCGGCCGCCGCCCCGGCACCGGCCGCCAAACCCGCCGTGGTGCCGGTCCCCAGTCCGGTTCCGGCGACCGCGCCCCTGCGTCCGGCGGCCGCGCTGGCCGCGGTCGCCCCCGCTCCCGTGCCGTCCACGGCCCGGCGTCCGGTGGTCACCACGATCACCGCGCGCATCAACATCGGTTTCGGCAACACCCTGCACCTCCGTGGGGAGGGGCCGGGGCTGAGCTGGGACCGGGGCGTGCCGATGGAGTGCATCGCGGCCGATCTCTGGCGCTTCAATCTCGGGGAGTCGGCCCGCGGGTTCTCGTTCAAGGTGCTGGTCAACGACCTCACCTGGAACAGCGGGCCCGATTACACGGTGGCCAGCGGCGGGGTGGTGAACATCACCCCGACGTTCCCTTAACCCGGCGCGGTCACTCCGCCGGATCCGGATTGAGCGCCATGAGGCGCTGCCGGACCTGCGCGAGGGCTTCGTCCCGGTCCGCCAAGGCGGCCGCCGGGATGATCTCGCAGCGCATCCGCACGCGGGAGAACGGCCGGGGCACGCAGAACCGGTCCCAGCTCCCGAGGCGCCACGCGGCCGTGAACTCCGCCCCGACCAGCAGCAGCGGGGCGCGGGTCCGTCGCGCCACGATGATGGCCCCCGGCTTGAACTCATAGCAGGGGCCGCGGGGCCCGTCGGGCGTGATCCCGACGTCATGGCCCGCCCGGAGGGTGTCCACGAGCGCCGTGGCGGCCTCGCGGCCCAGGCGGCTGCTGGAGCCGCGCACCGTGCGCAGCCCGGCCAGCTGGAAGAAGGCGGTGAGCCAGGCCCCGTCCTGGCTGGCGCTCACGAGCGCATAGGCCGGACGGCCCACGCGGAAGCGGCGGACGATCTCGGCGGCGAGAAAGAGCCGATTGTGCCAGAGGATGATCGCGACGGGCTCGTCGCGCTTGGTGTAACGGTCCCAGTCCTCCGGCGTGACCTCGAAGCGGAGGGAACGGCCCCACAGGCGCAGGAGTAAACCCGCGGGCCAGAGCAGCGCCCGCCGCCAGCCGGCCACCTCGTGGACCGACGGGGGGGCGACAGCAGCGGCGGGATTGGGGGCGGGCGGATTCAGCGCGGGCTTTGTCGGGGAAACGGTGCCGGTCGCCAAGCGAAACCCTCATCCCCGCGGCCCGGCATTGACCCCGGCGCGGCCGGAGCCCAACTGGCGGGAATGTCCCCCGCGTTCCCGCCCTGTCCCCACCTGCCGGCCGCACGGTCGGGCCTGGACTGGCGCAGCCTGCACCGGCACCGGGAGGGGGACCGCGGGGCGGGGTTTTACCGCGATTGCCTCGAGTACGGCCAAGCCCTCTGGCAACGGGAACTGCCGGCGCGGGCCCTCCTCTGCCTCGACCGCGCCTTCGGGGCCGAATTGGACGGCACGGAGCCGGTCCTGCGGGATTTTCCGCTCCCGTACGCGGCGACGGCCTGGATGGTCCGGGGCGCGCCGCCGGGAATCTTCATCGGCAACCCGCGCGTGCACTTCCAGCATTATGCGGACCGGATGAACGAGCCCCGGCGGGACCAGCGGCGCTGGCGCGCGTGGGCCTGCTGGGCGTTGGTGCGCCGGGCGCGCCCGGAGTGGCCCGGCGATCCCCGGCACGCGGTGGTTGAACCCTCCGAGGCGGCGATCGCCGCGGGCCTGCGCGAGACCGGGCTGCCCGGCGAGGAGGCCCTTTGGCGGTCCTGCCTCGCGGCGGCCGGGGAACGGCAAGCCTAGCGGACCAGCAGCCCCTCCAGCCCGGCGCGGGCCGCAGTCCCGGCGAGCACCTTCCACAGCGAGGTGTTCACGCGCGACACGGTGCCGTTGACGGTGAAGGGCACCGCCATCGGGTAGTACCCGCGTTCGTCCTCCTGCCCGGAAAGCGCGCGGGCCTCGTTCAGCAGCCGGGCCATGTAGTCCTTGCCCGCCAGCCGGAACTCGAGTTCGAAGGGCCAGTCGTCAAACGGCACCCCCTCGCGGTAGGTCATCGTGCCGCGTCCGGTCAGGCGCTTCGTCGGCGAGAGGAATTCGATCGCGGTCGTCCGGAAATTGAGCGCGGCATCGCGCTCCACCCTCAGGCTGAAGCTGTCGAACTTCATCTCCTCCAATTCCCGGCCCAGCTGCCCCAAGGCCATCGTGTTGCCGGAGCCGGTCAGCGCGCCCGCCAGCCCAAGCAGGGCGGAGGCGGCGCCCACGCTCTGGGACTTCTGCCCCAGCGCGCGCAGGATTCCCGGACCGCCCGTCACCTCAAACTGCCCGAAGGTCCGCGTCACGGTGTCGGGCACGGTCGCGCCCCGGCCAGTGACCTTCGCGGCAACCTTGACCGTGCTCTCGAGGAGGGGCTTTTCGCCGGGGTTGGCCGCCCGCAGCAACTCGCCGACCGCGACGCCCGCGACGTCGACCTGGCCCGTCAGCGCGTAAGGCTGCGCCTGCGCCGGGGTGAAGGTCAGCGCCCCGCTCAAGCCGAAGGGCTGGTCGCGGAAGCTGCCCTGCAGGTTTTCGAGCGCGAGCCGCGACTCGGTCAGGGTAACGGTGCCGCGGATGCCCCGACCGGTGTAATCGCGGCCGTAGAGGACCCGCTTGAGATCCAGTTCCACGCGTCCCTGCAGGCCGTTCCACGGGGGCGACTTGTCGGGCATGGCAGCCGCCGGGGTCGGTCGCGCGGCCGCGGGCCGGCCTGAGCCCGACGTTCCAGCCCGGGCCGACGCGGCGGGAGTGGCGGGAGAGGCGGTTGGCGCGGCGGGGGCCAAGGCGGCGAAGGCCTGGAGGTCGTCCACCACGAGGTTCGCGCTGGAGGCGCGGAGGGCGAAGGTGCGGGGGCGATTCGCGGCGGTCGCGCTTACCGAGCCTTCCAGGGCCAGGTCCGACTTGCGTCCGGCGGTGGTGACGCTGAGGGGCAGCGAAAAGGTCGCGGAACCATCCGCCTTGGCGGAGGCGGTGAGGGCGAGGTCCGCGTCGCCGAGCGCGGGGGCCCCGCGGAGGCCGAGGCCCCGGGTGGTGAGGGTGAGCTTGGCCGCGAGGGCATCGCCGACCTTGAACGTGGTGTCGAAGGTCGTGCGGATGCGCCCCTGCGCCAGCGGGAGGAGGGCGGCGAAGGCGGGCTGGCGGAAGAGCAGGGCTTCGGCCTGCAGGGTCCCCTTGACCTTGCCCGCGGGCTTGGGACCGGGAGTCAGTTCGCCCTCGGCGTCCAACTGCAGGAGCGATTCCTCACCCTGCCGCGCCTCCAGCTTGCGGACGGCGAAGCTCACGCCGC
>JBMTAG010000066.1:0-20119 GCA_049428505.1 Opitutaceae bacterium
CGGGGCCGGCCCTCCGCCGGCCCGCGCCCCCGGGTCGGGCTCAGAGACCCTTGAGCATCTTGCCGCCGTAGATCGCGCTGGCGCCGAGTTCCTCCTCGATCCGGAGGAGCTGGTTGTACTTGGCGACGCGGTCGGTGCGGCAGAGGGAGCCAGTCTTGATCTGGCCGGCGTTGGTCGCGACGGCGATGTCCGCGATCGTCACGTCCTCGGTCTCACCCGAGCGGTGGCTGATCACCGCCGTGTAGCGGGCCTCCTTGGCCATTTCGACGGCATCGAGCGTCTCGGTGAGCGAGCCGATCTGGTTCACCTTGACGAGGATCGAGTTCGCGGTGCCAGTCTCGATGCCGCGCTTGAGGAACTGGGTGTTGGTCACGAACAGGTCATCGCCGACCAGCTGGACGCGGTCACCGATGGCGTCGGTGAGCTTCTTCCAGGTGTCCCAATCGCCCTCGGCGCAGCCGTCCTCGATCGAGATGATCGGGTACTTGGCGGTGAGGCGGCGGTAGAACTCGACCATCTCCTCGCCCGAGAGGACATCGCCGGAGGACTTCTTGAAGACGTAGGCCTTCTTCTCCTTCACGTAGAACTCGGAGGCGGCCACGTCGAGGGCGAGGTGGATGTTGCGGCCGAGCTTGTAGCCGGCGCCCTTCACCGCGAGGGCGATGGCGTCGAGGGCCGCTTCGGTGGATTCCAGCTTCGGGGCGAAGCCGCCCTCGTCGCCCACGGCGGTGGCCAGGCCCTTTTCCTTGAGGACCTTCTTCAGCGAGTGGAAGACCTCGCAGCCCATGCGCAGGCCCTCGGAGAAGGAGCGCGCGCCGGTGGGCATGATCATGAACTCCTGGAAGTCGATCGGCGCGTCCGAGTGGGCGCCGCCGTTCATGATGTTCATCATCGGCACCGGGAGGACCTTGGCGTTGGGACCGCCGATGTACTTGTAGAGGGGCTGGCCGAGGGCGCGGGCCGCGGCGTGCGCGGTGGCGAGGGAGACGCCCAGGATCGCGTTGGCGCCGAGCTTCGCCTTGGTCGGGGTGCCGTCCAGCTTGAGCATCGCGTGGTCGACGCCGACCTGGTCGCAGGCGTCGTGGCCGATGAGGGCCGGGGCGATCTTCGCCTTCACGTTGGCGACCGCCTTCTGCGTTCCCTTGCCGAGGTAGCGCTTCTTGTCGCCATCGCGCAGCTCGATCGCCTCGTGCTCGCCGGTGGAGGCCCCGGAGGGGACCGCGGCGCGGCCGAGGGCGCCGCAGACGAGGCGCACGTCAACCTCGACGGTCGGATTGCCACGGGAGTCGATGATCTCACGGGCGGTGATGGCGGAGATGGTGGTATTCATGGATGGAAGAGGAGGCGCCCCGGAGGGCGGAGTAAGCCGGGAGAAAAGGACACGGCTCCCGGGAGGGGAAGGGAAAAGTGGCCCTCCGGGCCGGTTCAGGCCGGGCGGAACCCAAGCCGGTGGCCGAGTGCGAGGCAGGCCTCCGCGGCTACGATGGCCTGGGAACAGGTGCCGTCGCGCAGGGAGGCGGCGGCGGCGCAGACCCCGAGTTCAAGGCAGCGGGGAAGGGGCCAGTCCTCGTGAAGGCCGAGGAGGATTCCGGCGGCAAGGGCATCTCCCGCCCCGGCCGTGCCCACGATTTCGGCGGGGGGCATCCGCACCGCGGGCTGCCAGTGGCATTCGCCGTGGGCCGAGCAGGCGACGACGCCCTCGGGGAAGTGGATCAGGACCCACTCGCGCACCCCCAGCGCCAGGAGTTGTCGACCTGCGGCCAGCACCGCGTTGCGATCAAGGTCGGCCCCGCGGCCCAACTGCAACCCGGTGAGCTGCTCCGCCTCGTAGTCATTGGCGAACAGGACGTCCACCTCCGGGAGCACGGGGGCGACGATCCGGCTGAACAACTGGGGGCGGGCGCTGACGCAGTCCACCGAGGTCCGCAGGCCGGCGGCGCGGGCGCGGCGCAGCACTTCGGCGGAGCGGGGGCGGCCGTCGGTGCCGGGGGCGTCAAGCGCGTCGAGCAGCAGCAGGTAGGCGAGGTGAAAGTGCCGGGCGCGGCTGAGCGCGAAATCAAAATGCTCCGGGGCGAGGAGGGCGCTGGCCCCGGGGTCGTGGAAGAACGTGCGCCGGCCGGTGCCGCGCTCCGTCATCACGTCGGTGAAGCTCGTGGCGGCGGCCTCCGTCGTGTGCAGCTGCCGGTCGTCGATCCCGTGGGCGCGCGCGTCCGCCCGGATGGCGTCGCCATCGGCATCGGCGCCGAGCAGCGCCACGCCCTCGAGCGGGAACGGCGCCCCCAGCTTCGCGAGATCCTTCAGGACGTTGTAGGGGCCGCCGCCGTTGCCGGCGCTGCGGCCGAGGATGTGCGCAAGGCCGTCCTGCGGCGGCCAGGTGTCGATCAGCTTGACGTGGTCGATGATCCACGATCCCCCGGCGATGATTCCGCGGCGCATCGTTCAGCGGCGATAGTGGGTGGACGTGGGGGTCAGCTGGAGGTCGCGCTGCAGCGGGCGCTGCGGCTTGATCCCGAGCTTTGCCAGCACGCCGTGGTAGGCCTTGACCGCCTCGACGGGGTCGATCTCGCCGTCGGTGATGCGGCGGAGGAACTCGATGAAGGCGAGGGGGTGTTCCGAGAGGTTGATCTTGCGGCCGAAGAGCGCCACCCGGGCGCCGTACCGCTGCGCGTCGTGGATGAGTTGGAACGCGTCGAGGGTGGTCCCGCTGCTGCCGCCGAGGATTCCGACCACCAGGCGGGGGTCGTAGGCCACCAGTTCCTCGAGTGGGCCGGGCCCGTTGTAGGGGATCTTGAGGAACACGGGCCGCCCCGCGGAGGTGACGCCGGCGAGCGTCCGCACGATGTGGTCGTTGAGGAAACCGGGAATCTGGCCGGCGGGGATGCCCGGGTCGACGTTGGGATTGAAGATCTCGAGGAAGTAGCGGAAACGCTTCGCCTCGGCCTCCAGCCGGAAGGCGGCGAAGTCCTCCAGCGCGCGGTAATCCCAGTCGATGTTGTTGGTGAAGGTGATCGAGTACAGGCCGAGGTCGGCCCCCGGGAAAGGCTGGGTGCAGTCCGCCTGCAGGCGCCCGTACTTCATGTGCTCGATGGTCGCCGTGCGGAAGGCACGGGAGGGGAGGGAGGGATACTTCCCGCCCCGCACCACCCAAATGTCACTCGTGTCGTTGGCCCGCGCCGCCGGGGTGATCGCGGATTCGCGGAACAGGCCCTCCTGGATGGCGAGTTGCTCCACGTTCGAGGCCGACAGCAGGACGATGTCGACGATGTCCTGCGCGATCACCGCCCGGATCTGCGCGCGGTAGTCAGCGAGCGACTTCCAGCAGGCCTCGGCCTCGCGGTGGCGTTCCGGGCGGCACTGGCCGGGGCCGGGCGCCGTGATGCCAAAAGCCATGTCCGCGTCCTTGGCGTCAGCGATGATGAAGTCCTGCCGGGTCGCCTGGCCCGCGTGGAGGCGCGCCAGTTTCTGGTCAAGTCGCTTGGGAAGGCCCATGGGGTGGTGGCGGAGCCTCGCCGGCCCTGCGCCTGCTTGTCGAACCAGAAGCGGTTGGCCGGAAGCTTGCCGCCAACCGACCGGTCAGCCCAGGCTCCGGCGATGCGTGCCCTGCTGCTCGTCGCCCTTGGCTCCGCCCTCGGAGGGGCGGCGCGGTTCCTGCTCGCGGGCTGGGTCGGCGCACGGCTGGGTGGGGCCTTCCCCTGGGGCACCGTGCTGGTGAACGTGAGCGGCTCAGCCCTCATCGGCGCGTTGGCGGCGCGCGAGGAGCTCCTCAGCCCGGAGGCGCGTCAGTTCCTGATGGCCGGAGTGCTCGGGGGCTTCACCACCTTCTCCAGCTTCAGCCTGCAGACCCTCCGGCTGGCGCAGGAGGGGGATTGGGCCCGGGCCGCGGGCAATGTCCTCGGCAGCGGGTGCCTGTGCCTGACCGCGGTCGTCGTGGGCTACCGGCTCGCGCGGATCGGTTGAGGCCCGGAAGGCCCCCGATCCGCCCGGGTTCACGCGCCGGCCGGGCCGCTGCGCCACAGCCGCAAGGGCACGTTGGCGAGGGCGATCAGGACCAGCTGGCTGGCGACGAAGGAGGAGAGCGCGACGAAGGCCGCGTCGGTGAAGCCGTAGCTGTGCAGCCCCACCCCGAGCATGTTCGTGCCGAACCAGCTCCAGGAGGTCACGATGTTGCCCCCGATGGCCAGGGCCATGAAGCCCCGCTGGCGGACGATGCCGCCCCAGCGCGCGTGCAGCATGATCGCATTCCAGAGCACGATGATCAGCGCACCGTTCTCCTTCGGATCCCAACCCCAGAAGCGGCCCCAGGACTGGTCGGCCCAGATGCCGCCGAGGATGGTCCCCACGAAGTTGAAAAGGGTGGCGAAGCAGGTGATCCCGTAGGTCATCCGGGTGAGCGCGTCCGCGGTGGGGCGGTCCAGGCCGCGGGTGAGAAGTCCCCGGAGGACATAGATGATTCCGAGAAAGCCGGCGAGGAACGTCGCCGAGTAGCCGGCGGTGATCACCACGACGTGGGTGGCGAGCCAGAAGTTCGAATCGAGGACGGCGCGCATCATCTCCATCGTGTCACCGCTGAGCGAGAGGTGGTGCGCGATCACCAGCGTCGAGAAGCCGATCGCGCCCGCCGCGACGCTGCCGATGGCGTTGCGGTAGATCGCCTCGAGCAGAAGGCAGAGGCCCACGGCGCCCCAGCCGACGAAGAGGGCGGAGGAGTAGAGGTTGGTGACCGGCGGGCGGCCCTCCAGCCACATCCGGCACAGGATGCCCGCGGTCGCCATCCCCCAGGCGACGGTGATGATCCAGAAAGCCGAACGCCCGAGGAGAGCAGGCCAGACGAGCCACGAGAACAGGGCGACGAAGAAGGCGAGGGCGTACAGGACCGAGCTGGAATAGAAGGGTTGGGCCGCGTTGAAGCGCGTCTCAAGGTCACATTTCCGGAGCTTGGCTTCGAAGCGCTTGGCGAGGTCCGCCCGGAAGAGCTCCACGAGCTTGTTGAACTGCTCCGGCTTCTCCCCGAACCAGGCGTGGGCGAAGCCGGCGTAGGCGAGGGCGGCGGGGTTGACCGTGCCCGCGCGGAAGGTTTCGAGCAGGGCGGCGCCGGCGGACTTCCAGGCCGTGAGGTCGGGATTGCCCGCGTCGGGCGGCACGACGAGAAACGTGGTGGACTCCGCCATCACGACGAAGCGTTCCCCGATGTCGGTCATCGCCTTGGCCACGGCCTCGTCGTGGGGCTGCCCGGCCTGCTTGGCCCGGACCGCCTCCACCCCCGCCTTGACCTGATCTTGGAACTGGAGGAGTTCCCCGAGGAAGTCCGGCCGGCCCGGCGAGACGAACGCGTGACGGAGCCGCTGGTAGTGCACCAGGTTGCCGTAGATCTGCAGCACGCCGCGCTGGAACGGGGTGCGCACGGCGGATTCGACCTGATCGGCCAGCTTGGCCTGGCGCTGGAGCTCCGCGATCTTGGGCTCCAGCTGGCGCAGGGAGAAGCGTTTCTCGCCCTGGCCGTCGGAGGTGCGCAGGTCAAAGATCGCGAGCACGTCGGGGTTGACGATCTCGAAGTGCTGGTAGGTGTCGGCCTGCGCGGGGCGGAAGGTCACGTCCAGCAGCCACTCGATGGGCTGCAGCTTGCGGCCGTCGGGGGTGGTGACGGTTTGGCGGCCCTGCAGCTGGAGCAGGGAGCTGCGGGCGACGGTGTCGAGGGGCTTGAGGCGCCCGTTGACGAGCACGGGCAGGCGCCCGAAGCCCTGGATGTCGTAGGCGGCGGGGTTGCGCGGGGCGCGCAGGGTGCTGGCCACCCAGGCGAGCACGAGGGCGAGGACGAGGAACGGGGCGGCCTTTTTCATGCGGCGGCGGGGATGGGGCGGCGGCGCTTGGCGATGAAGCCGAGCAGGTGGATCGTGAACTGCCAGAGGAGGCCGAGCGTCATCACGCTGCAGGCGACGTAGGGGATGAGCCAACTGGGGTTCCGGACCACCTGCAGGATGGTGACCTTGTCGTTCCCGGGTTCGAAGCTCGCCTGGTAGAAGGTGTAGCCCGCGTAGCGCAGCGGGTTGTTCATATAGATGAGAACTTCGCGGTCATCGGCGCCGCCGGGGGTCTGCAGCCGGATCCGGCTCGAGAAGTTCTTGGGGATTTCGGTGCCCGAGTACTTGTCGTGGCTGAACTTGAGCAGCGTCAGCGTGTAGTCCTTGTAGGCGCGGGTGAAGCGCAGGGCGATGGTGTAGTTCCGCCCGCCGTAGTCGAAGCGCTGGGGCGGCATCCGCGGGTCGGCGGAAATCATCCAGGTCCCGATGGTTCCCTCGCTGCCAACCAGCTCGACGAACGCGCCGGGCAGGTTCCGCTCGTCCTGCTTGTAGGTGATGGGCAGGGGGGTGAGGTCGACGTTCATCCCGATGCCCTTGGTGGCCTTGATCGCCGCGGGCGAAGCGGGGGTGCCGGCCTCGCGGTTGCGGATCAGCGAATTGGGGTAGTACAGGCGGGTGATGACCCGGAACGGCAGCTTCGGGTGCTGGATGGTCTCGCCGCGGGCGGCGATCGACTCGGGGATGGCCACCACCTCGTCGTGCTTGGGATCCGTGGTGTCGACGATGGCGAGCTCGTTCTCGCGGAAGCTCTCGGAGTAGTTCCGCGGCTCCTCCTGGGTGAGCCGCATGCTGAAGTCGTCCTGCAGGATCCCGGTGAGCAGCTCGCCGATCAGCAGCAGGATGAGCCCGCCGTGGGCGAGCTGGATGCCGAGCTGGCGCAGCGTGGCTTTGAACCGGTAGACGTGGCTCGCGATCAGGTTGATCAGCAGGAGCCCGCCGATGAAGTAGCCGCCGGGGAAGACCGGGACGGGAATCTCGCCGAAGCGCGCGAGCACGAAGAACGAGCGGAAGTACTTCTCCTGCACCGCCCAGATGCCGAGGTTCACCTGGTCCAGGGTGGCCGCGAAGACCAGCACCATGCCGAGGACCAGCAGGACGACGGTGAGCGTGAGGGAGGTGAAGAAATCCCGGAACTGGCGGACGACGTCGTTCATTTCGCAGGGGCGGCCGGCTTGATGGTGGCGAGGAAGGCGTTGAAGGCGGGCTTCTCGCGGGCGACGAGCGCCGCGGGGCCAGTGAGCTTGAAGAACCACGTGGCGCCGCCGTGCGGGATCATCGCCCCGAGGATGCGCTGGGGCTGGTCGCCGGCGCCGACGATGTCGACCACGGTCATGTGCAACCCGTTATGATCCACGTGCTCGGTCGCGGCGGCGAAATCCGCTTGGGCGAGGGCGGGGAGCGAGAGTTGTCCGCGCCAGCGGTTCAGGTTCGCGAGGTCGCCGCCCACATCGCCCGGGAAGGCGGTGATCGCGAAGTCCGCCTCGCCCTCCTGGCCCTTGACGGCGTAGCTGCCCTTGCGCATCGCGCCGGCGGGTTTGGCCGTCCACGCGGCGGGGGCGGTCCACGTCAGCGGTGCACCGGAGGCGGTCGCGACCGCGGTGTTGGCCATGTCTCCGCCCGCGGGTGCGGGGGGGGCCGCGGGCGCCGCCTTCGCCGCCGGATGTTGCTCCTTGGGGATCCGGTAAGTGGTGATCGCCTCCTTCTGGCAGCCAGTGACGAGCCCGAGGGCCAACGCAAGCAGGGAGGGCGGGAGGGCCTTCATAGGTGCACGCTAAGTCTCCCGGTTAATGCAAAACTTCAACCCAATCCGGCATCCGTAGTTGCACCGACCCACCCCGCCGGTTTTTCGCTTTGCGGGTGCGGGCTGGGCGGGCGATAAACGCCCGATGAGGCTGCAGGCCCTCGGGGATTGCGCGGTCGTTTTTTCCCTCGGCAACGAGGCGGACCGGACCGTCGCCCGCCGGGTTCGCGCGATCGCATCCCGCCTGCGGTGTACCCCCCCCGCGGGAGTCAGCGAAGTGTTCGCGGCCTTTGGAAACGTCGCACTCTTTTTTGATGGGGGGAGGTCCCCGCCGCCGCCCGATGCGCTGGCGGCCTGCGTCGCGGCCGCGGCCCCCGCCCCAGCCGGGGTGGCCCGCCCCAGGGTGGTGGAGATTCCGGTGGTCTATGGGGGCGAGTCCGGTCCCGACCTGCCCGCCGTCGCCGCCGCGGCCGGCCTCACTCCGGCCGCCGCAGCGGAGCTGCACGCCGGGGCCGAGTACTTCGTGCGCGCCATCGGGTTCGCCCCGGGTTTCCCCTACCTGGGCGGCTTGCCGCCCGCTCTGGCCTGCCCCCGCCAGGCGACACCCCGGGTGCGCGTGCCGGCGGGTTCCGTCGGGATCGGGGGCGCGCAGACCGGCATTTACCCGCAGGCCAGCCCGGGTGGCTGGAACCTGATCGGGCGCTCGCCGCTGCGTTTGTTTGATCCCCGCGACACGCCGCCCGCGCGGCTGGAGGTCGGCGACGAGGTGCGGTTCCAGCCCGTGGCGGAAAGCGATTTTCCTCCGACGGCGGAAAACGCCGTGCCACCGGAAGGTCCCGGCATCGTGGTGCGGCGACCGGGGGCCCTGACGACCGTGCAGGACCTGGGCCGCCCGGGATGGCGGGCGAGCGGGGTCTCCCCGGCCGGGGCCGCGGATCCCTTCTCGTTGCGGATGGCCAACCTGCTGGTGGGCAACGCCGAGGAGGAAGCGGCGTTGGAACTGACCCAGACGGGACCGGAACTCGAGTTTCCCGCGGGCGGGATGGTGGCCCTCGCGGGGGCGCCGATCGACGGTTTGCCCTGGGGACGTCCGGTCTACCTGTCTCCAGGGTCGCGGCTCCGGTTGGGGACGATGTCCCGAGGCCTGCGCAGCTACCTCGCGTGCGCGGGTGGCTTCGGGCTGCCGCGCGTCTTGGGCGGCGCCGGGACCGACTTGCGCGCAGGGTTCGGAGGCTTCGGGGGGCGCGCCCTGCGCGCGGGCGACTGGCTGCCCCTGCGGGCCGCGGTGGAGGCCAGGGTTCCCGGGCGCTGGCACGTCGATCCGAGGCTCCGGCCCATCTTCGGGGAGGAGGAGGTGGAGCTGCGATTCTTGCCGGGGCCGGCTGCGGTGGAACTGCCGGGCTGGGCGGAACGCTCGTTTACCGTCGGAACCCGTTCCGACCGGATGGGCCTGCGGCTCGAGGGAGAGGCGTTCGCGCGGCCGCCGCGCGGGGACCTGGATTCGTTTCCCGTGATTCCCGGGACGGTCCAGGTGCCGCCGGATGGCCGGCCGATCGTTCTGCTGGCGGACGCCCAAACGCTGGGGGGCTACGCCTGCCTTGGTCACGTCATCACCGCGGATCTGCCCCGTTTGGGACAATTGCGGCCCGGAGACCGGCTGCGGTTCCGGGCGGTCGAGCTCCGCGAGGCGAGGGCCCTGCTGGAGGCACGGGAGCGCAGGTTGCGCGAGCTCCGGCTCGGACTCGAGGGGCGGCGATGCTGACGATCGATCTCAACTGCGATCTGGGCGAGGGTGGGTCGGCGGACGCGTCCCTGATGCCCCTCATCACCTCGGCCAACATCGCGTGCGGAGGGCACGCCGGAGATGACGCAACGATGCGGGCGACCCTGCGCCTCGCCCGGCAGCACGGGGTCGGTGTGGGCGCGCATCCCGGACACGAGGATCCGGCCCACTTCGGTCGACGTGAGCTGGCGGTGACCCCGGCCGCCGCCGCGGAGCTGGTGCTGAATCAGACGGAACGGATCCGGGGCCTCGCGACCGAGGAAGGCGTCATTCTGGCGCACGTGAAGCTCCACGGGGCGCTCTACCACCAGACCGCGCGCGATCCCGCGCTGGCGTCGGCGGTGGTGCGCGCGTTGGCGACCGGTTTTCCCGGGCTGCCGCTGGTTGTCCTGGCGGGCAGCGTCCTCGAGGAGATCGCCCGTCGGGATCTGGGTGCGCCCGTGCGCGCGGAGGCTTTCGCGGATCGCGCCTACGAGCGGGGAGGGAGCCTGCGGGCGCGCGGCCTGCCGGGGGCGATGCTCCCGGATGCGGATGCCGCGGAACGACAGGTGCTCCAGCTGATCCGCACGGGCCGGGTCCGGACCTGGGATGGCGGGGAGACGCCGTTGCGGGCCGAGACGGTCTGCCTGCACGGGGATGGAGCGGACCCGGTGGGTTTCGCGCGGCGGCTGCGGTCGGCGCTCGCCGCGGCGGGCGTCCGCGTGCAGGGATTCCCCGCGCCCGCCCTCCGCTGATGCCGATCTCGTCCACGCCGCCTTTCCCCCGCACCCAGCCGGTGATCCTGCTCACCGGCTTCGAGCCTTTCGGCGGCGCCTTGACCAATCCCTCCGCGGAGATCGCGCGCGCCCTCGATGGGACGAGGGCGGGCGGGCATCGGATCGCGGGGGCGGTCTTGCCCTGCGTTTTTGGCGGGGCGCGGCGGGAGCTCGCGCGTTTGTTACGCCGGCACCGTCCCGCGGTGGTGGTCTGCTTGGGGGTGGCGGAGGGGCGTGTCGCCATCACGCCCGAGCGGGTGGCGATCAACCTCGAGGATGCGCGGATTCCCGACAATGCCGGAGCCCAGCCCTGCGATCGGCCGGTGGTCCGCGGGGGGCCGGCCGCGTATTGGTCGACGCTCCCGGTGAAGGCGATGGTCGCGGCGTTGGCGCGCCACGGAATCCCGGCGTCCGTTTCGCACACGGCGGGGACCTTCGTCTGCAATCACCTGTTCTATTCGCTGCTGCACGCCGTGCGGAGCCGCCCGGTGCGGGCGGGCTTCATCCACGTTCCCGCGGCGGTGGCCCGCCCGAGCCGCCGCGCTCCCGGTCTCCCGCTCCCCACGCAGATTCGGGCCGTGCAGTTGGTCCTCGAGGTGGCCGCCCGCCGGCGCCGGGATCTCCGGCGGGCGGGTGGCAGCGAGCACTGAGGTTGCCGGCGAACCGGCGCCCGCCCTCAGTGGGCAAGGATCCAGCCGGGATTCTCGCGCCCGAGGGGCAAGGCCACGGGGGCGCCCGCCGCGGGCATGAGCCACGCCAGTCGTTCTCCCGTGACCGGATGCTCCCAGAGGATGTCCGACCGACCGTCGCCATTGAGATCCGTCGCGCCGGCCGGTTCCCACAGCGGGCCGGGCCGGCCGAGGCTGATCCGGGCCAGGCTGGCGGTCCCCCGTAGCAACCACAGCTGGCACTCGCCGGTGAGCAGATTCTGGAGCAGCAGGTCCGTGCTGCCGTCGGCGTTGAAGTCTCCGGCCCCCGCGATGTCCCACTCAACCGGCAGGCTTCCCAGCGAACGCAGCCCGTCCGCCTGCAGGCCGGTGAGTGCGAGCACGGTTCTTTCACCCGTGGCCCCGTCCTGGAAAACGAGATCGGGGAGCGCGTCGCCCGTGAAGTCTCCCGCCGCGGCGAGCTGCCACGAGGCGGGGATTTCGCTCAGGCTTACGGTGCCGAGGCGCGCCGATCCAGCGAGCAGCTGGATTTCCGCCGTGGTCCCGGCCGCATGCTGCCAGACAAGATCGGCGCGGCCGTCGCCGTTGAAGTCCGCCGCCGTCGCGAGACGCCACGCCTTGGCCGGCGAGGAGAGCATGAGTTCGGCGGGCCGGGCGGCATCACTGAGGAGCCACGCCTTGGCCGCCCCGCTGGTGAGCTGCTGGAAGACGAGGTCGGCGCGTCGGTCCCCGTTGAAGTCCGCCCGCAGCGTGTCCGCGAACCGGCCAGGAAGATCGGTCGCGATGGTGGTTCCGCTGAGCAGCTTGGTCTGCGACTTCGGTCCCTTGCTGGGGGTGGTCGTCACCTTCAGCACGGCGCCCGCGCTCGTGACGGTTCCGGCCGAGTTGGCGACGTCGACCGCGTACGTGCCGGCATCCGTGGTCGCCACCGGGCTCAGCGTCAGGCTCGGACTGGTGGCGTTCGGCAGGTAGGTCTTGGTGAGGGTGCGCCCGGACTTGACCTGGACGAACCAGCGATAGCTCGGGGCGGGATTGCCGGTGGCCGCGACGGTGAAGGTCACGCTCGCCCCGGCCGGCACGGTCTGGCTCACGGGCTGCGTGGTGATGACCGGGGCCGCGGCTCCGGGGGAGACGGTGAGCAGCGCGGTGGCGCTGGTCGTGCTGCCGGCGGAGTTTTGCGCGACCACGTGGTAGGCGCCGGCGCTGCCCGCGACCGCATTGGCGATGCCGTAGGTGCCGCCCGTCGCACCGGCGATCGGGACTCCGTCCTGGTACCATTGCAGCACCGGCGCCGGATTCCCGCTCGCGGCGGCGGTGAAGCCCACGCTCGCGCCCTCCGTCACGTTTTGGCTGACCGGCTGCAGGGTGAAGACGGGCGCGGTGAGCGGCGGGTTGACGGTGAGGACGGCCGGGGCGCTGGTGGCGGTGCCGACGGAATTGGTGGCGGTCAGGACATACGTGCCGGCGTCCGTCAGCGCCGCGGCGGGAAGGTTCAGCGTTCCGGCGGTGGCGCCGGGCAACGGGCTGCCGTCCTTGAGCCACTGATACGCCGGTGATGGGTAGCCGGAGGCGGCGCCGGTGAAGGTCACCGCGGTCCCCGCGAAGACGGTCTGGCTCGCGGGCTGGGTCGTGATCACCGGGGCGGTCTCCACCGGCGCCACGGTCAGGACCGCCGGGTCGGAGAGCGTCGCCCCGACGGCGTTGCGCACTTCCGCGACGTAGGTGCCCGCGTCCGCCAGCGTGGCGCTGGCCACCAGGTGCTCCGCGGCCGTCGCGCCGGGAAGCTCGCTCCCATCCTTAAACCAGCGGTAGGAGAACGGTTGGTCTCCCTCCGCCGTGACGGTGAACGTGATCGCCTGACCCGGCGCGGCCGAGGCGGTGAGAGCCCGGGAAGTCAGGGGAAGGGCCAGCAGCAGCAACCCGGCGAACCGCAGGAGCAGCGCGCGGGAGCGGGAAAGGTTGGAGGTCATCGAGGGAGGCAGGGTTAACGGTTGTGATCAGCGTTTCTGCCCAACCCCGATGGCGGGTGCTGCGTAGGGCGCTAGCCCCGGCTCGATCGCGCCCGGATTTTAAAGAGTTTTGATAATTGCAGCACCATTGCTGCAGTCCGATGGCGAAAATGCGGGTGGATCTGGGTGGGTAAGCCCAGTGAGTGGCGTGCTGCCCTCGGGGGTTGAGCGCCGCGCCTCCGGGGGAATTCCCCCTGCCGCCGCCCCCGTCCTGCGTCCGCGCGGCGAGCGGTCAGAAGCGCAAGCGGCGGGTCGCGGCATTGCCCGCCGCGTCGAGCAGGGTGATTTCGACCGCGTCGGCCCCGGCGGCGCGCTCGAGCGGCAGTTCGAGGACGAAGGTCTCCTCGCGGCCGTCGCGGATGCCGTCCGCCGGTTGCCGTACAGTCTCGCGCAGCCCGTGGTTGAAGACGAGGTCGAGCCCCTCCAGCAGGCTGAGCCGGTCGCGCCCCCGGACCGTCACGATCACGGCCGCCGGGCCGCGGACCGCTTCCGCCGCGAGGATTTCCGGGGGGGAATGGTCCACTGTGAGTTCATCCGTGCCGAAGGTATGGCTCAGGCGTTCCGCGGCCGGGCGCGGGGCGATCTCGCTCACGCTCAGCCTCGTCTCGTATGTGCCTTCCGGGAGGTGGCTCGTCTGGAAACGCACGAAGGGCTCGCGCGTCCCCACGATGATCTCGCGCCACTCGGTTTCACCGTCGCGGCGCAGGGAAAAGGTAGCCGTGAACGCGTCGCCATCCGGATCGAGCAGGGTCCAGGTCGCCACGCGGGCTCCGGGCACGGGCACGACCGGGCTGCTGGTCAAGTTGGCGCGACCGCGAGCCTCCTCGCGCGCGGGTTGAAGCAGCTGGCTGAGCGTCGTCGTGGCGGCGGGGGAAGGTTCCGCGGGGGGCAGCAGGTCGAACCCGGCGGGCAGGAGCCGGAACTCCTGCAGCTGGGGGCGGCGGTTCTGCGGCAGGTGGTACACGGTCGCGCGGTCGAGGCTGAACGGGCCCGCGGGCTCGAGCGAAAGGCGCAGGCGGAACGAGCGTCCGTGCAACTCCTCCGCGCGCCAACCTCCGTCCGGATCGAGGCGCAATGGCGTCCAGTCGCCCCAGCCTTCCGTCTCGTCGCTCCCGAGGCTGGTGCGGAGCTCCAGCCGCAGGTCGCCCGCCGCGACGCCCGTCAGTCGGGGCAGGCGCACGGCACCGAAGCGGCCGGGGCCGGGCAACTCGAGCCGACGGGTCTCCGCCGAACGCGGACCCGCCGCCGCGAAATCCACCCACGCCAGGCCGGGGGCGTTGTTGCGCAGCGCGAGAAAAAGGCCGGGGCGGGCCGGGCCCGCGGGCAGCAGGTGGTTCACCTGCGCGGACGCGCTTCCGGCGAAGGTGAGGGACAGCCGCTCGCGCAGGTCGTAGCCGACCAGCTCGCCCTGATCACCCCCGGCCGCCACGATCAGGTCCCCGTGGCGCGCGAGCCGGTACAGGGCCAGGTTCGTCCGGGTCGAAAGGACCTCCGGCAGCCCCTTCGGCGGCACGCGCACCAGGGCGCTGCGGCCGGTGAAACGCACCGGGGTGGCGGGGGGTGGCAGCGGATCGCGGGCCGGCTCCGCCCCGGGGCGCGGGGGATTCGGCCCGGTGGGCGAGGACGGCGGGGCCGGGGTGCTCAGCCGCGATTCCAGCGACGAAGGCGAGAAGACCACGGTCGCGAACAACTCGCCTTCCGGCATGGCCAGCAGGTCCGTGACCTCGCCCTCGGCGTTTTCGAACAGCAGCCGCGGGGTGCCGCCCTCGGGATCGGGGCCGGGCTCGGCCGGGAACGCGTAGAGGTTCCCCCGCGGGGCGGAACCCGCCGCGATGCGGCCGTCCGCCAACCGGGCGAGCCGCCGCACGTTCCGGTCGCGGATCTGCCCGAAGAGGGTGACGCCGCGCGCCGCCAGCGCCGCCGACCCCGTGCCCTCAGCCTCGCCGCCGCTGCTCTCCGCGAGCCGGGCGAGGTCGATCCGGTAGATGCGGCCGGGATTCCCGGTCGCCGCGAGCACGATGCCGTCCGCCAGCGGCAGCAGGTCGAGCACGGAGTCCGCCGGCAGGCGGACGCGGGCGATCACCCGCCCGTCCCGGACGAGGCAGAGCAAGCCGCCCGGCGAGGTCCCGGCGACCAGCGTTCCGTCCGCGGCGCGGTGCAGCGCGAGCACCTGCGCGTCGGGAAGCCGTGCGACCTCGCGGTGCGTGAAGGTGTCCGCGCCGGCCGGGAACGTCACCTCGTGGATGGCGCCGTCGGGCCCCGTGCCGAGCAGCCACGTGTCCGGGGCTCCGCCCGGGATGAGCGTCCAGAGCAGGGGGGCGGGGCTGGGGCTGCGCAGGTCGGTGAACACGGGCCCGGGCACGAGGCGCCCGTCGGCGCGGGTGGCGAGGCCCCGGAGCCGCCGGCTGGGCACGTCCCGATGAAAGTCCACCTCCAGCTTCCGGGAGAGGGGTTCGGCGGCGTGGCCGGTGAGGGCGAGGCAGGCGAGGAGCAGCGGGCGGGACAACACGGGTGCAGTCCGCGCGGCGCCGCGGCCGAAGGCAAGCCGGTGCAGCGCCGCGTTGACCGGGCGCGCGGCAGCGTGTGGGGTCGCGGGATGGCGAAATGGCTTCTCGTGGACGGCTTCAACCTGGCCTACCGGTGCTTTCACGCGTTGCCGGAACTCACCCGCGCCGACGGCTTTCCGACCGGCGCCCTGCACGGGTGGGTGAAGTCGCTCTGGAAGCTTGCCGACCAGGAGGCGCCCGACGCGACGCTGGTGTTCTTCGACCGGGGCGAATCCGCGGAGCGCGTGGCCCTGCACGCCGCCTACAAGGCCCAGCGTGCGCCGATGCCCGAGGCGTTGCGGGCCCAGATCGATCCGATCCGCGATCTCACCCGCGCGATGGGCTTGGCCGGGATCGAGCAGGAGGGCGTCGAGAGCGATGACCTGCTGGCGGCGGAGGCGGTGCGGCTGGCGGAGCAGGGACACGACGTGGTCATCGTCAGCAGCGACAAGGATTTCGCGCAGATTGTGGGGCCGCGGATCTCGATTCTGCTGCCGCCGCCGTCGGCCGCGCCGAAGCTCGGCTGGCGTCGCCTGGATGCCGCGGGAGTCGTGGAAAAGTTCGGGGTCCCCCCCGAGCGCATCGCCGATTACCTCGCCCTGGTGGGGGACACCGCGGACAACATCCCCGGGATCGAGGGCGTGGGCCCGAAGACCGCCGCGAAGTGGCTGGCCGAGTTCGGTGGCCTGGACGACGTGATCGCCCGGGCCGGGGAACTGCGCCCCGAGCGCTTCCGGCCGGTGGTGCTGGCGGCAGCCGACCGCCTGCGCCTGAACCGGCGCCTGACCACGCTGAACCTTGCGCTCCCGCCGACGGAGCCGGCCTGGCGCACCCCGCGGCCCGCGGAATTGGTCGCGCTGCTCGAGGGCTACGAGATGCGCTCCACCGCCGCCGAAGCCCGGCGCCGCCACGGACTGGAGGCCCAGCCGCCTCCCGCGCCCCCCGCTCCGGCCACGCCACCGGCGCCGGCGCAGGGCGAACTCTTCTGAACCGCGTTCAGCGGCCCGCTTGGGACAGGCCCTTCGGGTCGAAGATGTAGCCGACGCCGTGGACGGTGCGGAACTGCTCGAGGCTGAGCCCCTGCGCCGCGTAAAGGTCCCGGATCTTGGCCACGTACTGGTCGAGCGAACGGCTCTTCACGTCCGCGTGCACGCCCCAGACGGCGTGGATCAGCGCCTTGCGGGTCACGACCTCGCCCGCGCTGCCATTGAGGTAGGAAAGGATGCCCAGCTCCTTGCGCCCGATCGTCGCGTTCACGCCGTTGGGAAAGGCCACCTCGAGCCGCTGGGGCTGCACGCGCGCGCCGCAGAAATCAAAGGGCTCGTCGTTGACCTTGACGTTCTTGGTGATGTTGAGGTCGGCCTTCACCTCCGCGCGGCGGAGCACCGCCCGGATCCGGGCCACGAGTTCCGCGTAGCTGAACGGCTTCGTGATGTAGTCGTCTCCCCCCAGCTCCAGCCCCCGCACCTTGCTCTCCTCCTCGACGTTGCCCGTGAGGAAGATGATGGGCACATTGATGTCGGCGGCCTTCAGCTGTTCCGCCAACTCGAAGCCGGACTGATCCGGCAGGTTGATGTCCAGCAGCACCAGATTGGCGAAGTTCTTCTGCAGGAAACGCAGCCCATGCTGCCCACGGTGACAGACCTGCACGTTCATCTCCGCGCGCTCGAGGTGCGTTGCAACCAGCGCGGCCAATTCCGGCTGATCCTCAACGACGACGATGAGGGGCTTCGGCTGGGTGCGCGGGGGAGGCGTTTGAGTCATGGGGCGTCGCGGTGGCGGAGACTGACGCTTCGCCCCGCGCCGTGTCAACTGCCTCCCCGCCGGGAGGTTCCGTGGCCGCGGGAGGCAAATTTGCTTGAAGGGGCCGGGGCCGGGGTGTGGCTTCGACGGGTGTCCGAACGCGCACCTTTGCTGATGCTCGGGCTCCCCAAGGGCAGCCTCGAGGAGTCCACCAAGTCCCTGTTCGCCAAGGCGGGCTGGAAGATCACGACCAGCAGCCGCAGCTACCGGCCCGCGATCGACGATCCGGAGCTCGACGGCCGCTTCGTCCGCGCGCAGGAGGTCAGCCGCTACGTCGAGCATGGCTTCTTCGATTGCGGCCTCACCGGCCATGACTGGGTCCAGGAGAACGGTTCCGACGTGGTCGAGGTCTGCGACCTGGTCTACAGTCGCGCCTCCACGCTGAAGTCCCGCTGGGTGCTGTGCGTGCCCGAAGCCTCCCCGGTCCGCTCGGCCGCGGACCTTGCCGGCAAGCGGGTGGCCACCGAGCTGATCAACACCACCCGCCGGTACTTCGAGTCCCGCGGCGTGAAGGTGGAGCTCGAATTCTCCTGGGGCGCGACCGAGGTGAAGGTGCCGGACCTGGTGGACGCGATCGTCGACATCACCGAGACGGGCAGTTCGCTGCGGGCGGCGAAGCTCCGGATTGTCGACACGCTGTTGGAGACGAACACCAAGTTCATCGCCAACAAGGCGAGCTGGGCGCACCCCGCGAAGCGCCGCAAGATCGAGACCATCGCCCTGCTGCTGCGGGGCGCGCTGGAGGCGGGTTCAAAGGTGGGGCTCAAGATGAACCTCCCCAGGGCGGCCCTCGAGCGGGTCTCGGCCCAGTTGCCCGCGCTGCGCAACCCGACCATCGGCCAGCTGAGCACGCCGGAGTGGATCGCGCTGGAGACGATCATCGACGAGAGCGTGGTGCGGGAGATCATCCCGCAGCTCAAGGCGCTCGGCGCCGAGGGCATCGTGGAGTATCCGCTGAACAAGGTGGTCTACTGAGCCATGGCCAAGGTCACCCTCGGACTCCTCCAGCACGCGTGCGGCGCCTCGCCGGCCGCCAACCTCCGGCGCACGCTCGCGCTCGCGGAACAGGCCGCCCGCCAGGGCGCGAACATCATCTGCACCCAGGAATTGTTCCGTTCGCAGTACTTCTGCCAGGCCGAGAAGCACGAGTACTTCCGCCTCGCGGAGCCGATCCCGGGGCCGAGTTCCCGCGCCTTCCAGGCGCTCGCCCGCAAGCATGGGGTGGTCGTGATCGCCTCCCTGTTCGAACGTCGCGCCGCGGGCCTCTACCACAACACGGCGGTGATCTTCGACGCCGACGGCCGCATGGTCGGGCGCTACCGGAAGATGCACATTCCGGACGATCCGCTGTACTACGAGAAGTTTTACTTCACCCCCGGGGACACCGGATTCCGCGCTTGGGACACCCGCTTCGGCCGGATCGGCGTGCTCATCTGCTGGGATCAGTGGTACCCCGAAGGCGCCCGGCTCACGGCGCTGCAGGGTGCAGAGATCCTGTTCTACCCGACCGCGATCGGCTGGCATCCGGGGGAGAAGGCGGAGCACGGGGCGCGTCAGCACGGCGCGTGGGAGACCATTCAGCGCGCCCACGCCGTGGCCAACGGCTGTTACGTCGCGGCCGTCAACCGGATCGGTACGGAGCGGCCCGAGGGCGGCGACGGCATCGAATTCTGGGGCCAGAGCTTCGTCGCCGGCACCAGCGGGGAGATTCTCGCCAAGGCCGGCGCCGACCGGGAGGAAGTGATGCTGGTGCCGATCGATCTCGGTCAGGTCGACACCACCCGCACCCACTGGCCCTTCCTGCGCGACCGGCGCATCGACGCCTACGGGGACCTCACCCGGCGTTATCTGGACCAGACATGAAGCCCCGCGATCAGCTGTTCCTGCTCTCCCCTCAGTTCCCGGACCCGCGTGCGGGCCCCGGCCTCTACCACTGCCCCGAGTGCGTCCAGGTCGAGGGGTTGCTGGCCTCGTACCCTTTCCTGCGCGCCGTGCTGGAGGTCGCTTACGTGGACTTTCCGCGGCCGCGCGCCGCGATCGTGCCGCTGGTGGGTGCCGAGAACCAGGGTTGCCCGGTGCTCGTGCTCGCCGGTTCCGCCCCGGCCGGCGTCGCCGGCCGCCGCCACGACGCGACCGGCCGGGATTTCGTCTCCGGTTACCGCGAGATCAGCGCCTATCTCGCCGCGGTGCACCGGATTCCTGCCGCCCACCCGTGAGGCGCGCCCGGTTCGCGGGGAGCGCCGTTCTCGTCGCCGCCTGGGCGGCCGGCGGGCTGGCCGGCTGCGCCGGGGCCGACGCGGCCGGGCAGGCCGTCCAGCGTCGGCTGCAGGAGCCCGCCCTGGAGCGCGTGGTCCCCGGGGTTCCGCGGGACGTCTACGGCCCCCTGCGCACGGCGGTCACCCGGCTGGGCTACCGCGTGGTCCGCGGTTCGGGCGCCCAGGGTGAGCTCGAGGCGGTCAGCCCCGTCGGGGCCGGCGCGGATCCGGGCAGCGCACGGCAACTGGTGCTCCGGATCCGCCTGACGCCCACCGCGGCGGGCACGATGGTCCGCATCCGTGTGGCGGAGGTGCGCGAGGCGGATTCCTCCCGCCGGGCCGGATACGCCACCGAGGTGCCCTGGCCGCCCGGTCCGCGGCACGAGGCGCTGCTCGCGGAACTCGGCCGGGAGTTGGCCGCCCAAAAATCCCGTTGACGCCGGGCTCCCGGCCGGGCGTATTCGCCCCTTCCTCTTTCGCCTCCGTCCCGTTCCAGTCGTCCCATGCCCATCGAAATCAAGATCCGCAAGAACGAGCCCATTGACCGTGCGCTGCGCCGCATGAAGAAGAAGCTCGAGCGCGAGAACATCATCAAGGGAACCCGCGCCAAGCGGTACTACGAAAAGCCCTGCGAGAAGCGCCGGCGCAAGGAGAAGGTCCAGGCCTTCACCCAGATGCTGCGCCGCCGCTACGCCGAGTAA
>JBMTAG010000067.1:0-19923 GCA_049428505.1 Opitutaceae bacterium
CTCGCTCGCCCAATGGTCGCTCAACAAGCGCTTCCTCAAGCGCCCCGGGGCCGAACCGCTCGATAACCTCGAGTTCGCCCGCATCGCCCGCTCCGTGGGCATCGACGGCCTCGAGTACGTGAACCAGATGTTCAAGGACAAGGCCAACGACCGCGCCTACCTCGGCCAGATGAAGGCCCGCGCCGACGGCGAGGGCGTCAAGAGCCTCCTGATCATGGTCGATGGCGAGGGCAACCTCGGCGCCCCCCAGGAACCCGCCCGCGCCAAGACCGTCGACAATCACCTCAAGTGGCTCGACGCCGCCGCGTTCCTCGGCTGCCACAGCATCCGCGTCAACGCCGCCAGCGACCCGAAGCTCCCGTGGGATGAGCAGGCCAAGCTCGCCGCGGACGGCCTCCACCGCCTCTGCGTCGAGGGCGACAAGCGCGGCCTCTGGGTGGTGGTCGAAAACCACGGGGGCCTCTCCTCCAACGGCAAATGGCTGATCCAGGTGATGCAACTGGCCAAGCATGCCCGCGTCGGGATCCTGCCGGACTTCGGGAACTTCTACACCGACCGGGCCAAGTCCGAACTGTACAATCCCTACCAGGGCCTGCGGGAGTTCATGCCCTGGGTGAAACAGGCGGTGAGCGCCAAGTCGTGGGACTGGGACACCGGCGCGGGCCGCTTCTACACCGAGGACCGGCGCGAGAAGATGGAAATGACCCTCGATTACGAGCGGTTGCTCAAGATCGTGATCGGCGCGGGGTACTCGGGCTACGTCGGGATCGAATACGAGGGCCACAAGCACTCGGAGATCGACGGCATCCGCCGCACCAAGCAGGCGCTGGAGGAAGTCCGCGCGCTGCTCTGAGTCGCGGCGGCGCGCGGGTGAGCATGGCCGCCGGCCCGCGGCGCCCGGGGAACCGCCCCCGGGGCCGCGCGGCGGCGGGGCGCCCCCGGCTTAGTGCGCGAAGGACCGTTCGTCCTCCGGCAACGGCTTGTCCTTCGTTTCGGGCGCGAAGGGCAGGACGATCAGACCGAGGAGGAACACGGCGCACATCACCAAGGCGGCCGGGCGCATCGGTTCGGGGTGGTGGGCGAAGACTTCGGTCTTGAGCATCCCGATCAACGGCACGCCCGCCGCGGCGAGGAAGCGACCGACATTGTAGCAGAACGAGGTCCCGGTGCTGCGGAGGTGGGTCGGGAACAGCTCCGGCAGGTAGATCGCGTAGACCGCGAAGACGGCCAGCTGGAAGAAGCCCATGATCGGGATGAGCCAGAAGGTCTGACTGGCGTCCGTATAGAATTGGAACGCGCACGCGGTGGCGATGAGGGCCGTCGAGAAGGCGATCGCGAAGGCCCGGCGGCGGCCCAGGCGGGCGGCGACCCAGCTGGCGGACAGCATCCCGAAGAAGGCGCCGATCTGCAGGGTCAGCAGGCCCCAGCTGGCCCACTTGTCGACCAGCGGCCCGATCTGCTCCTTGGTCATCCCCTGCGCGGCATAGGTCTTGCTCAGCACGGTGCGGATAAGTTCCGGGGTGAAGAAGCCGATGCCCCAGAGGCCGATCACGCCGGAGCAGACGAGCAGCATCCCGACGATCGCGTTGCGGCGCCAGCGGGGGTCGCGGAACAGCTCCCCGTAGGTGAACTTGCTGTGCCGGTCGAGCGCGCCGGAGTCCTTCATCTTCTGCCACTGCTCCGGCTCCTTCATCCGGGCGCGGATGATGAGCGCGAGGAGGGCGGGAATCGCGCCGATCACGAACATCCAGCGCCAAGAGTTACCCAGGGAGATGGCGCCCGACTTTTCGAGGCTGGCCATGCCCATCCCGATGAGGGCGGCGGAGATGTTGCCCATCGCCGACAGGGCTTGCAGCGCGCCGAGCGCGCCGGAGCGCGAGCGGGCCGGCATCACTTCGGCCAGCAGGGCCACGCCGACCGCGAACTCCCCGCCGACCCCGAGTCCGGTGATGAACCGGTAAAAGGCGAAATCCCAGAACGACGTCGAAAGCGCGCTCAGGCCGGTGCAGAGCGAATAGATGAGGATCGTCAGCATCATCGTCTTGGCCCGGCCGATGCGGTCGCCCAAGGCGCCGAAGACGAGGCCGCCGGTGGCCCAGCCGGCGAGGAAGATCGAGGTGGCGTAGCCGCCCCACAGGATCGGGTCACGGCCCTCAGGCAGGAGGGCCTTCATCGCCGGCATCCGGGAGAGGGTGAACAGCTGCTGGTCAAGGCAGTCGAACAGCCAGCCCAACGAAGCGACGATGAAGACAAACCAGTGGTAACGGTTCAGACCGTGCCACCAACGGCCGGTCACGGGTGCGGGTGCAGGGGTTTGCATAATGGGGAGAGGAAGCGCCGACGCCAGCGCGGCGCGAGCACGGCCCAACTTGAACGCCAGCGCAATCCTCTTCGCCGGCGCGCCCCCGTGTCAGGATCGCCCGCGCCCCCTGTTCCGGACCGGCCCGCCGCTCAGCGACCCCAACGGCCCTCGATGAAGACGTAACGGCCTCCCCGGCGCTCCCACCGCGGCTCCACCCAGTGGTGATGCCCGCGCGGCGGCCGCTCATACCGCCCCGCGATCCAGACGTGGCGGCCGCCCCGCCAGGACCAATACCCCTTCACCCAGATAAAGCCCGGTCCCGGCGGCGCATAGACGACTTCCGCCCGCGGGGGCGGCGGCGCCTGAACCACGACCACCTCCCCCGCCGCGGGGGGGGCCACCACCACCGTGGTCGGTGCCGACGGACGGGCGGGCGCCACCACCACCGCATCCCGCCAATAACCCGGAATATACACGTACCGCCCGTGCCGCGGCTCCCAGCGCGGGCCCACCCACACCGCGTTCGGCCGCGGGGCGGTCGACCACCGGCCCGAGACCCAGACGTGCTTGCCCAGGCGCCACGTCCAATGCCCACCCACCCAGACATGGAAGGGCGAGGGCCGCTCCACGATCACCTCGCGCTGCGGCGGAGGCGGCGGGGTGTCGACCATGATCTCGGCCCCGGGAGCGGACCCGGCCGGGATGACCGTGACCGCCGGGGCCGCCGGCGCCGCATCCCAATACCCCTCCCGCAGCACCCAGCCGTTGCGCTCCCGCCGCCACTCCGGGGCCTGCCAGACCACCCCGGCCGCCGGTGGAATCTCCCAGCGCCCCGCCTCCCAGACATAGGCCCCCTCCTGCCAGCGCCAATGCCCCGGCACCCACGCGTGTTGCGCGGTCGGCTGCTCGCCGGGCTGATCCGTCGTGGCAGGATCCAGCGGACGTTCCATCACCGGCGCCGGCGGCACCGTGCCGACGGCACCGGCGGACTGGGCAATCAACGAACCAACCGAGGAGAAGATCAGCAACGCAACTCCCGGGGCGACCATCTGCAACCGGCAGAATCTGGGGTTCATACTTCTCCCTCTGACGCCCCGCGCGGGAATTTGTTTCCTCCCCGGGCCACGCCCCCACCCCTGCCCCGCGCCGCGCCAATCGCCAGCCCACGGCCCGGCCGCTGAGTTTCCCCACCCGGTTTCAATCTGTCCGACGAATTAGTCTCCGGCCCCCGCAGCCCCCAGCTTGCCTCGGCCTCTCCACTTGCGATTCTGTCCAGTTCAACCCTCACCCGGGCCCGCCTTCGCGAACCCGCGGTCACCTGCACCTGAACCCTGCGTCATGAACCTAACCCGAACCCTGAATCTCGGCCTCCGCGCCGCCGCCTGGCTCCTGGCGGCCGCCGGAGTCCTCTCCTCCGCCCACGCGCAATCCGCGACGGGTGTGGTCGCCGGCCGCGTCCTCAATGTCGGCACGGGGAAATACCTGAACAATGCCCGCGTGGCCGTCGAGGGGACCAACCTCGAGACCCGCACCAACGAATACGGCGACTTCCGGCTCAATGGCGTCCCCGCCGGCCCGGCCCGCATCTCCGCCTCGTTCACCGGCCTCGACCCGAAGGTGGAGACCGTGACCGTCGCCGCCGGCCAGACCGTGAGCGTCGCCCTCAACCTCACCAGCGCCGAACGCTACGGTCCCGGCGAGGCCGTCCAGCTGGACGTCTTCAAGGTCGCCGCCCAACGCGACTTCGAGGGCAGCTCGATCGCGATCAACGAGCAGCGCTACGCCCCGAACGTGAAGGTCGTCATGGCCGCCGACTCCTTCGGTGACGTCACCGAGGGCAACGTGGGCGAGTTCCTCAAGTACCTCCCCGGCATCACCGTCGACTACGTCGCGGCCGACGTCCGCACCGCCTCGGTGCGCGGCTTCGCCGACACGTTCACCAGCGTCTCGGTCGACGGGATGCGGATGACCAGTTCCGCCTCCGGCAACTCGGCCCGCGTATTCGAATTCGAGCAGGTCTCGATCAACAACATGGCCCGCGTCGAGGTGGCCAAGGTCCCGACCCCGGACTCCCCGGCGGACTCGCTCGGCGGCAGCATCAACATGGTGAGCAAGAACGCGTTCGAGCGGAAGGGCGCCCAGTTCAACTACCGGGCCTACTTCAGCTTCAACAGCGAGGAAATGGACCTGCTGAAGCGCACCCCCGGTCCCGGCCGCAAGAGCACGTACAAGGTCCTCCCCGGCTTCGACTTCGACTACACCCTGCCCGTGAACGACCGCTTCGGCCTCGTCCTGACCGGCCTGAGCTCGAATCAATACAACGAGCAGCACCGCTGGCAAACCACCTGGAACTTCGCCCAGGCCGGCGCCTCGGCCGCCAAACCCTACCTCCAACAGTGGCAGCTGCAGGACGGACCGAAGAACACCTTCCGCGATTCGGTGAGCCTCAAGGCCGACTGGAAGGTCACGCCGGAGTCCGCGCTGTCCGTCAGCGTGCAGAACAACTATTACAAGGCGTTCTTCGGCAACCGGAACCTGAACTTCAACGTGGGGACGAACGCGACGTCGGCCGTGACCGGCGGCACGGGCCTGCTCTGGGGACCGACGTTCGTGCAAAGTGCCACCGGCAGCATCACGGCGGCGACGGGACTCGGCAACCGGGCCACCGTAACCCAGGGCAGCTCCTGGCGCGACAAGCTCGGCGGCACCAAGGCGGTCAATGTCCGCTACACCTTCAATGGCCGCCTCTGGGACGTCAGCGCGGGGCTGCACGGCGCGAACTCCAAGACCTGGTACCGCGAACTGGCCCGCGGCCACTTCTCCAACATCGGCACCCAGCTGCCCGGCGTCGCCACCGTCCGCGCCGACAACATCAACTTCCCGAGCCACACCTGGGCGGTGAAGGATTCCGCCGGCAATGCGCTCAACCCCTACGTCTTGACCAGCTTCCGCCTCAACACGGCCCAGAACAGCCCGGTGGACGGCAAGGCCAAGATGAAGGGCGGCTTCGTGGACCTTGAACGCGACTTCGACCTCGCCCGCAACCCGGTCTCGCTGAAGTTCGGCGTCTCCGTGCGCGAGGAGGACCGCGACAACCGGCGCTACAATGAGCAGTGGACCTTCGTCGGCCGGGACGGGGTGGCGAATACCGCCGACGACTCCGCCGCGCCCTTCCTGAATGACAATTACGTCGGGGCAGACCCCTATTGGGGTTCCGCGCCGATCCAATGGGTCGATGCCTACAAGCTGGCCGACTACTTCAAGGCCAATCCCTCCCACTTCGTCCAAGCGACCGGCACCGCCCAGCCGGGCGTGCAGGCCGAGACCAACCGCATCAACGGCTCCGAGAAGATCACCGAGCGCATCAGCGCGGCGTACGTCCAGTTCTCGGGCAAGCTGCTCTCCAACCGCCTCCAGTTCGTGACCGGCCTGCGCTTCGAGCAGACCAAGGACACCGGCCTGGGCGTGCTCGCCAACCCGGACGCCGTGTTCCAGCGCACCGCCAGCGGCGCCTATGTGGACGGCGATCCCAATACCGCCGGCATCCAGCGCGTGCGCCGCCCGGACGCCGGCACCGCCGGCTCCCTCCAGGAGCTGCGCCTGATCCGCGTGGAGCGCGGCTACCAAGCCCAGCGAACCTACGACGACCTCTATCCCAGCCTGCACCTCACCTTTAATGTGACGTCGCAGTTCCTGACGCGCCTGGCCTACGCCAAGACGTTGGGCCGGCCGGATTACGCGGACATCATTCCGAACGCGGACATCAACGAGAACGACAACGATCCCAACCAGCCGGGGACCATCAATGTCCGCAACACGGGCCTGAAGCCGTGGACGGCGGACAATTTCGACCTGTCGTTCGAATATTATCCGACCCGCGGCGGCGTGCTCCAGGTGGGTGCCTTCCTGAAGGAGCTGCAGGACTTCTGGGGCGTGGTGAACGGCCCGCTGACCCCCGCGCTCATCACCGAGCTGGGCCTCGATGATCGTTATCTGAACTGGACCGTGACCTCGCGCCGCAATGTGGGTGATGCGCGGATTTCCGGGGCGGAGTTCAATGTGGTCCAGCCGCTCAAGTTCAACGCGCTTCCCGGGTGGGTGCGGGACTTCAGCGTGAGCGCGAACGGCACGATGTTGCACCTCGAGGGGGCGAACGGGGCGGACTTCCGCCGCTTCATCTCCAAGAGTGGCAACCTGAGCCTGAGCTGGAACAAGCGGCCGGTGAGCGCGCGGATCAACTGGAACTACCGGGGTCGCCAGAAGAACGCGGCGGTCACGGGAGCCCAGTACGACCTCGCGGGCACGCCGGCGGGCAGCGGGAACTTCTTCGAATACTACGATTCCCGCTACAACATCGACGTGAACTTCGAGTACACGTGGTCCAAGCGCCTGAAGGTGTTCGCGAACGCCCGCAACATCCTGAACCAGCCCCAGACCCTGGAGCGGTACAGCAACGCTTCGGCGAGCTATGCCAACGGCTTCCGCGAGGAGGAGTTCGGCGTGCAGTACGCGATCGGCGTCAAGGGCACGTTCTGAGACCCTGCCCGGGGCCCCAGTGGCCCCGCGGGGTGCGCCGGGCGGCAAGGACCGCCGGGCGCCCCCTTCCCACTTGGCCGGCTCCCCGGGGCCGGCCTTTTTGCTGCGCGTTTCGGACCAAGTCGCAGCAAGTAGGATGGAGATCCCCCGGAACGACGCGGGCTTGGCTTTCGTGGGCTTCTACCGGGGCGACGCGCCCCGGCTACATCAGACCCCAGCACGCCGTACTGCGGTTTGGTGTAGCCGGGGAATCTTTCCCCGGCCAGCGCGACGACAACCGGGTGGGCGCAGCCATCGAAGGCTCGGCGCAAAAGGATGCAGGCCGCCCAGGAGGCGGCGGAATTGGCTTTCGTTGGCCTCTACCGGGGCGACGCGCCCCGGCTACAGCGGACCCGAAGCCGCACCCGCGCGCGAGCCGGGTCAGGGAATCTTCTCGAGCTCGGCCGCAGTCCAAGGCTGGCGATTGCCTTCCTTGCCGCGCACCTCCGCGACCTTGGCCGCCGCCACCGGCGTATCGATCCCGCCCCACTCCTTGCGGACGTAGGTCAACACCGCCGCGACCTTCTCGGGACTCAGATTGTAACCCGAGCCCGGACCGGCCGCCGGCATCGCACCGACGTACTCCACCCCCTTGACCTTGATCGGACCCTGGAGGCCGTGGAGGACAATGCGAATGATTCGCTCCTCGGAACCCGCCACCCACTCGGAGCCGGCCAGCGGCGGGAACGCCGGGGGCAGCCCCAGCCCCGTCGGCTGATGGCACGCCGCACAGACCTGGGCGTAGACATTCTTGCCCAAGACCAGCGGGTCGACTGCGACGGCGGCCACGGCTCCCGCCTTGGGCGGCTGGCCGTACTCATTGTAAACCTTCGGATGGAAGTGTCCGGAGAAGCGGCCCAAGTAGGTGCCGCCCACGAAGATCAGTCCGCTGAACAGGAACAGCAGGTTCAGCGGCAACAGGCGGTACTGGCCCTTCTCATCCGGCTGCTTGCCGATGATCTGTTCGTGCCCGGCCTGCAGGGCCTCGTCGGACAGGGGGGACTGCTTGGAGCCGGAATCAGGACGTTGGGACGCGCTCATTTCTTGGCCTCCGGGCTGGCGGCGGACTTGGCCGGAAGCGGCCGCGCCTCCGGGTACTCAAAGCCACTGTTCACGTTCAGGAGATAAGCGACCAGGGTCTGCGCCCGCTCGGAGGCGACCACCTCGGAGCCCGCCTTGGGCGCGGCGGCCCCGGTCAGGCCCACCGCGTGGCGGGAGGACTCACCGGAAATTGCGCGGGTCTCGTACAGGAAGGGATAGGCCGGATGCGCGGCGGACCCCGTGTAGAGGAGGCGATGCAGGTCGTCGGCGGAGGGGGCCTGCGGCTTGCGGCCGGCGAGGTTCATCAGGTCGGGCCCGAGGCGCGACGCGCCGAGCTGGGGCTGGGCGTGAAAGATGTAATCGCGAGCCACGCTTTGGCGTTCACCCCATCCCCGGGCCTGATCGGAACCAAAGCCGGGACGGCGGACCTGCTGGGTGTGGCATGCGGCGCACCCGAGGTCGGCATAGACCGCCTGGCCGCGGGCGGCGAGGCCCGGCAGACGGGCCGGATGCGACTGGCCATCGGCCTCGTCAAAGTACGGGGTCAGCGAGCCCAGCTGGCCCTGGGAACCCAGCACAAATCCGGCCCAGGAGACCAGGACGGCGGCGAAGAGGCCGAGAAGGAAGAGCGGCCGGTTTTTCATGAGGCGGAGGAGGCCGGACGGAGAACCGTGGCGCCTTCTTCCCGGCAGCAGGAGGAGGCGGCGGATCGAAGGAAAGCGACCAGCAGGAGAAGATTACCAGCCAGCAGCGCGAACTGACCCGCCGTGTGCAGCAGGAGCGGCGTCTTCAATTGGGCGAGGATCTCGGCGAAGGGCGTCTGCGAATGGTTCAGCAGCGCGTCCTGCGCGAGGCCGGCCCACCCCAAGGAGAGGACCGAGACCACCACGCCGAGCATGTAGAGGCTGCCGTGGCCCGAGACGAACGCGGGCAGCGTCCATTCGCGCCCGAGGATCCGCGGGAGTTGGTAAACGATACCTGCGAACAGGAACATCGAGAGCGCACCCTGGAGCGTGAGTTGCTCCAGCGCGGGGACCAGCAACGTGAACTGGGTGTGGACGCCCATCCCACGGAAGGAGGTGACCGTCTCCAGCAGGCCGGTCAGCAGGTACGCCACCAACCCGAAGCGGAGGTACTGCAGCGTGAGGCTGCCCCCGGCGAAGACTTGCCGGAAGTTCAGGGCCACCACGAGGAAGTGGAACAGCAGGAGGCACTGCGCGACGACCGCCATGGTCGGGATCCACGCCGGGAAAGGACCGCCGATCAGGTGCCGGCCAAACGTCCATCCCCCGACCACGATCAGGGTCCAGAAGGCGAGCGGAGCGGATTCGTAGCCCGGCAGCAGCCGGCCCGTCTGCTTTGGAACGAGGTAGTAGGCCGTTCCGAGCGCCAAGGGCATCAGCCAAAGGGAGATGAGGCTCTGGGCGTGCCAGGAGGCGGCAACCGTCTGGACCACGCCGCGCAGGGGGGACCAGAGCAGGACGGCCTGGGTCGCGGTCCAGAACCAAGGCAGCAGGAAGAGGGCCGCGGTCGCGTACCACTGGGCGGCATAGGTGCCCTCCCGCTTACGACCGGCCCACGCCAGCACGCCCGGCAGCGCCATCCCGCAATAGGCTGCCACCAGCAGCGGTTGCACGGCGCGGGGCAATTGCAGGCCCGCGAAGCCCGTCATCGACCCGGTCGCGATCCCAACCATCCCCGCGAGCAGGCCCAGGTTCCAAAACACGGTCCCCACGACCGCCCAATTGAGGGCGCGGAGCGGGTGACCGCCCAAGCGACCGAGGATCCACAAGCCGAGGCCAACGCCGGCATTACCAGCCCAACCGTACAGGAAGGCCGTCTCCCGCAGGGCCTGCGCCCGGCCGTGCGTAAGGGCGGAACAATCCGCAAGGAACGAGGGCGTGTGCAGCTGGATGGCGGTCACGAGCGCCAGCAGGCTGCTGAGCACGAGCCACACGAGCGCGGAGCCAGCCAGGAGGGTCAGCGGCCAGCGCGCGGCCGGATCCACGGGGCTGGCTTCCGCCGCGGAAGCTTGGGTCGGGGAATGAGACATCTCGGTCGGAGGTTGGCGGGCGGTTATTTCTTCGCTCCGTACTGCTTGACGGTGAGCTCCATCGCGCGCTCCAGCGGCAGCTGGACCACGCCCTTGTCCTTGTCGATCCAAGCGTAGCTGGTGGCTTGGCTGGCCTCGGCGGCCCGCAGGTCCACGAGGGCCTTGCGGCGGGCCTCGGCGGTCGCGCGCCATTCCTGGTCCTTCGGCAAGGCCTCCGGAGCCGCGTTGTAGGCGGCGGCCGGGGCCGGGCGGAAGAAGTACCGCACGGTGAAGAAAAAGGCCGAGAACACCCCGAGAAGCAGGATGATCGTGAAGAGCGAAACCGGCCGGGCCGGGCTGACGCGCGGGTCACTCATGGTGGGTAAGGCTTTCGCCGATGCGCGGGTCGCGGATCGGAATGAGTTTGGCGGTGCCGAAGCTGCGGAGGTAGGCCCACACGCAGACCCCGCCCACCCCGACCACGGAGGTCAGGATCCAGACGAGGTTCAGCGACAGCAGCGGCAGGGCGTCGCCGTGCGAGTCCTTCAGCGCCGGCATGATGTTGTAGCACAGGTCCAGCAGGATCACGGCCAGGATCCAAATCGCGATGCGACGGAGGATGTGGGGCGTGACCTTGAACCGGTAGGACAACAGGAAGAAGAACGGGATGAAGAAGTGACCGAACAGGATCCCGAAGATGCCGATCCACTTCCACTGGTTCGAAGCCCCGTCGTGGTTGATCTCACGCAGGTTGTACCAGAACGTCTCCTCCGGCACGTTGGCGTTCCAGATCAGGAAGTACTGGGAAAAGGTGACGTACGCCCAGAAGACCGTGAAGGCGAGCATCAGCATCCCGATGCTGTGGAAATGATTCGGGTTCAGGATGCCCTTGTAATCCCCGCGCTGCCAGAGCCAGACCATGATGATCACGCCGAACGAGAGGGCACCGCGCACGCAGTTCGCAAAGAACCAGACGCCGTACATCGTCGAGAACCAGTGGTACTCGAGGGACTTGATCCAGTAGATCGCGGCAAAGGTGAGCGTGAGGGCCGCGATCGGGAGGCCAAGGGCGGCCGTCACCCGATTATGGCGGGTCCAGCCGAGGGAGCCGTCCTGATCCTGGGTGAAGGACGCCCGCCGGAGCCGGGAGGAGAGCCAGATCCAGCTGGCGAAGAACGCGATCGTCATCCCGAGGAACATCCCGGGATTCAGGAAGGCCGCCTTCTTCAGGTAGAGCGGGTCGTGGCCGACGGTGTGGCCGCCGTGCATCTCGTGGTTCAGGTCCAGCCAGGGCCAGATCAGATCGCGATCGTACAGGAACGAGGCGAGCACCAAGGGCAGGAACAGCAGGCCGAGCCACTTGAAGGCGGCGAGGCCGTGCTCGAACTGGCGGCGGATGACCGTGGACCACGAGGCGTCGAAGATGTGGTGGATCAGCACCAGCAGGAGCATCCCGACGGCGAGGGCGGTCCAGTAGGTGACACCGACCAGCCAGGAATGGGCGATGACCTTGGCGCCGGAAACGAACAGCCCCAGCGCGGTGAGGGCAATCCCGGCAAGGCCGAAGGTCAGCGCCTTGCTCGCCGCCGGGGCGGTCGAGGCAGGGGCGGCGGACAGGGCCGCAGGGGCGGAGGCAGCGTGGGAACTCATTGGAGGCCGAGGGCTTTCTTACCCGCCGCGTCGGTGACGTCGGCAACGGTTCCCTGCTGGGCACGCTGCAGGGCGCGCACATAGGCGACGACCGCCCACCGGTCCTCGGGGGTCAGTTTGTCGGCATAGGGCAGCATCGTGTTCTTGCCGAGGGTGATGGTCTGGTAGATTTCCCCGTCGGCCTGGGCGCGGAGGCGGGGGTCATGGTACGAGGGGGTCGCCCCCATCCCGTATTTCTTGGTGATGCCGTTGCCATCGCCGAGGGCGCCGTGGCACGGGGCACAATAGATCTGGTATTGGGTCCGGCCGCGTTCGAGGAAGGCGCCATCGACCGTCAGGGTGGCGGGCAATCCCGTGGCGAAGCCGCCACCGGCGACCTTGCCCTGGTGCAGGTGCAGGTCATCCCGCATCATCCCGCGCGCGACCGTGCGGGGCGGGGGCGTGCGATCGGAACGGCCGTCCGCAAAGAAGGCGCTGGCCGACTGCGGCCGGTGCTTGGGTTGCACTTCCATTCCGGGGAACGCCCAATCCGGCCACTGGTCCAGCGGCGGGAGGGTGAAGGTCTGGCCGCGGAAGCCCAGGATCGAGACTCCGAGCACGCAGATGAAGAGAGTGACGAGGTAGACGTGCCGCATACTCAGGGCTCCAGTTCGGTGATCGCCTCGCCGCCGGCCTGCGCCAGCAGGGCGCGGGTGTGGGCGGCGTTGAAGCGGGGATCGCGGGCCTCGATCACGATGAAGAAGGTATCGTCCATGCCCCGGCGGATCTGGTCGTACTTCAGCACCGGATGGTAGTGCATCGGGAGACCATTGAGGACGAACATCCCGATGATCGTGGCGAAGGCGGTGAAGAGGATCGTCAGCTCATAGCTCACCGGAAAGGCGAACATCGGGCTGAAGAGCGGCTTGCCGCCGACGATCAGCTTGTAGTCGACCGCGCCGGTCCACCAGATGAGGGACATTCCGGTGCAGAAGCCGGTGATCCCGCCGACGAGGGAAATGCGCGGCACGATGGAACGGCGGAGCCCCATCGCCTTGTCGAGGCCGTGGACGGGGAACGGCGTGATGCAGTCCCAGTGGCGGTAGCCGGCGTCACGGACCGCCTCGGCCGCGTGGTACAGCGCGGGGGCGGTCTTGAAGGTGGCGATCAGGCCGTAAGGTTGGGCGGACATCGGCGGGGAATCAGTGTTTGTCGTGGCCGCCGTGGACGTCGGCCTGCGGGGTCACGGCCTTGAGCTCGGCCATCGGCATCACCGGGAGGAACCGGATGAACAGCAGGAACAGCACCGAGAACACCCCGAACGTCCCGAAGAACGTGAAGATCTCGACGATGCTCGGGGAATAATAGCCCCAGCTGGACGGCAGGAAGTCGCGGGCGAGGGAGGTGACGATGATCACGAACCGCTCGAACCACATCCCGACGTTGACGAAGATGGAGAGGATCCAGACGAGGGCGGTGTTTTCGCGGACCGCCTTGAACCAGAAGAACTGAGGCGTGATCACATTGCAGGAGATCATGATCCAGTAGGCCCAGGCATAGTGGCCGAACGCGCGGTTCACGAAGGCGAAGCCCTCGTACGGGTTGGCCCCGTACCACGCGATGAAGAACTCCATCCCGTAGGCGTACCCGACGATGGTGCCGGTCGCTAGGGTGATCTTGCACATGCAGTCGATGTGGTACTGCGTGATCAGATCCTGCAGGCCGTAGACCGCGCGCAGCGGGAGCATCAGGGTCAGCACCATCCCGAAGCCCGAGAAGATGGCGCCGGCCACGAAGTACGGCGGGAAGATCGTGGTGTGCCAGCCGGGAAGCAGCGAGACCGCGAAGTCGAACGACACGATCGTGTGCACCGAGAGCACCAGCGGGGTCGAGATGCCGGCCAGGATCAGGTAGGCCATCTCATAGTTGCTCCAATGGCGGTTGGAACCGCGCCAGCCCATGGCAAACAACCCGTAGAGGGTGGCCCGCACCTTGTTGCCGGCGGCGAAGAACCGGTCGCGCAGCACCGCCAGGTCGGGGATGAGGCCGACGTACCAGAAGAGCACCGAGACCGTGCCGTAGGTGGAGACGGCGAACACGTCCCATTCGAGCGGCGAGCGGAAGTTCTGCCAGATCGCGTTCGAATTGGGGATCGGGAACAGGTACCACGCGAACCAGACGCGGCCAACGTGGAACACCGGGAAGATCGCGGCGCAGACCACCGCGAAGATGGTCATCGCCTCGGCGGCCCGGTTGATGGACGTCCGCCACTTTTGCCGCAGGAGGCAAAGGATGGCCGAGATCAGCGTGCCGGCGTGGCCGATGCCGATCCAGAACACGAAGTTCACGATGTCCCACGCCCAGTTCACCGGATTGGCATGGCCCCACACCCCGACGCCGGTGGCGACGAGGTAGGTGATGCCGGCCACCGTGAAGGAGGCGACGAAGCAGGCGAGGATGAAGCAGACCCACCACCAGGTGGGGGTCTTGCCCTCGATGATGCCGCAGATCTTCTCGGTGATCCACGAGAAGCTGCGGTCGTTCTCCACCAGCACCGCCCGGGGCAGGACCGCGGGCTTGACCTCCTGCAGGAGCGGGTGCGCGGCGGCTTTGGAATCGGCGTGCGCCATTAGCTTTTTCCTCCGTGGCTTGGGGTGGCGGGCGCCGCACCGTGACCGTGGCCGTGACCGTGGTCGCCGTGGGCCGCCGGCTCATTCTTGCGGGAATATTCCACGCGGCTGAACGGCAGCGGTTGGAAATCGGGCATGCGCGGGTTCGGGTTGCGGAGCTTGCCGGAGTAGGTGGTGCGGGGGCGGACGTTCAGGTAGCCCAGCACCGCGTAATCCTGCTCGCGCGCCTTGGCCCGGCTCACGGCGCTGTCCTTGTCCAGGATGTTCCCGAACACGATCGCGCCCACCGGACAGGTCTGCTCGCAGGCGACCTTGATCGTGCCATCCGGCACCACCACGTCGCCCGGCCGACCCGCCTGCGCCATCTTCACCTTGTGCCGGATCTTGCCGTTCTGGACGCGCTGCACGCAATACGTGCACTTCTCCATCACGCCGCGCATGCGGACGGTGACCTCCGGGTTCTTGGCCATCTGGAGGATCTCGGGCATCCCGTAATCCCCGGCGGGCCCGAGGTACAGGCTGTCGAGCCGGCGCTGGTTCCAATCGAAGAAGTTGAAGCGCCGGACCTTGTACGGGCAATTATTGGCGCAATAGCGGGTCCCGATGCACCGGTTGTAGGCCATCGTGTTGATGCCCTCCTCGTCGTGCACCGTGGCGTTGACCGGGCAAACGACCTCGCAGGGCGCGAGCTCGCAGTGCACGCAGGTCATCGGCTGCAGGGAAACCTGCGGGTCCTCCGGCAGCTGCCGGTTGCCCTCGCCGCCAAAGGCCTCCGCATCAATGGTGCCGCTCGAATAGTAGCGGTCCAGGCGGATCCAGTGCATCTCGCGGCCGCGCAGGACCTGGTCCTTGCCGACGATCGGGATGTTGTTCTCCGCCTGGCAGGCCACGACGCAGGCGTTGCAGCCGATGCAGGTGTTGAGGTCGATCGACATCCCCCACTGATGATGGCCGTCGAACTGCGGCGTCTGGTAGAGCGAGTTGCCGCGGGGGATCTTGGTCGCCCGCTCCTGCGGCGTCATCTTCTCGCCATACTCACCGAGGTTCGAGGGCGTGTGGGACTCCATCCCGACCTTGCGGACGTAGCCCGGATTCTCGCGGTAGCTATTGCCGTCGGGCTTGGCCGCCGGCTCGAAGTTGGCCTCGCGGATGATGTCGCGGCCTTCCATCGACCAATGTTCCTGCGTGTTCGCCAGGAGCAGGCGGGTGCCGGTGTCGCGGAGCTTGGCGCCCACGCCCACGTGCATCGCCCCGGTCGTGCGCAGCGGATAGGCGTTGAACCCGGCGCCGTTGCCGACGTGACCGGCGGCGGTGCGGCCGTAGCCGAGCGGAACGATGACGGTGTAGTTGGCGAGGCCGGGCTGGATGTGCACCGGACCGCGGATGGTGCGGCCCCCGAGCGACAGCTCGAACACGCGGGCGTTCTCCTTGCCCATCGTGAATTCCGCATTCTCCTTCCGGGCGACCTGGATCAGCGAACCCTTCGGGTCGATCCCGAGCTCCCGGCCCAGCCGGGGGCTGACCAGAATGGCATTGTCCCAGGAAATCTTGGTGATCGGGTCCGGGCACTCCTGGAGCCAGCCGTTGTTGGCGAAGCGGCCGTCATCCACCTTGGCATCCGCGACGAAGCGGACCTCCAGGTTGTCCTTGGACAATTCCGCCGCCGGCCGAGCCCCGGTGAGGAGCGTTTGCGCCCCGGAGGCATTGAAGCGGACGGTGACCGGACGGTGCGCGGAACCGGCGAGCACGCCATCGTGGAGGAAGCGTTCCATCACCCGCGCGGGGTCCGCGCCGGCGCCGGCCAGGCCCGCGATCGTGGTGGCGACCAACTGGTAGGCATCGACCTCGGTCTGGCCCGCCAGGCGCGCCAGGACCTCGATCTGCGTCAGCCCCCCGAACAGGGGCAGAATCATCGGCTGGACCGGCACCACCGTGCCGTCGACCGTCCGCGCGTCGCCCCAGGACTCGAGGTAGTGGGCGGCGGTCACGTGCAGCGTCGCGGCGGGGTTGACCCCCGAGGTCTCGTCCACGTGGCTGCCCCAGCGGATCACCTCACCGACGGACTTCTGCAGGGCCGCCCAATCGAGGTCGGCGGGGGCATTGTAGGCCGGATTGCCCCCGAGGATCACCAGCGTCTTGACCGAGCCGCCCTTGATCGCGGCGGCGAGGGCAGCGAGGGAGGTGGCGCCAGGAGTGGTCTCCACGGGAAGGTACGAGACGGTCGCCCCGGCGGCGCCGAGGATCGAATTGAGGCCGTGGACCATCGCGTGGACCTCGGCGGGCAGGTGCGAACCGGCCACCACCAGCGCGGCGCCCCGGTGGGCCTGCAGGTCTTCCACGCAGGCTTGAATCCACTTCGGATCGAGCTTCACCCCCTGCGTGAGCGGCTCCAGCACGGAGGCCGACTCCGGGTATACCGCGATGACCAGACTGGCCGTGAAGGCGGTCATCTGGCTCGTGGCGAGCCGCAGGCGATGGTCCGCCATGCTGCCCGTGAGCGACATCCCGCTCTCCACCACGTACAGGCGGTTCATCGGGTCTTCCTTGCGGGTGACCCGGCGGCCGTGGGCGAACCCGCGGGCGGAGGCGAGGCTCCCGGCCTCGGCTTGGAGGAAATCCGCGTCGATCGACAGGATCCGGCGCGCCTTCGCAAAGTCCGGGAGCGGACGAACCGCCTGCCCGAACACGGCCTGGGCGGCGGCCACCGGCGGCTGATCGGTCACCGGCTCGTACTCGCTCCAGAGGGCCTTGGGCAGCTTGGCCCGGAGCTCGCGCACCAGCCGCGCGCGCGTCGGCGAGGAGGACTCGTCGGCCAGGATAGCCAAACCGGCGCCCTGCGACGCGGCATACTTGGTGGCCACCTCGCCCAGCAACACGCCGACTTGGGCGGCCGAGAGGACATTGCCACCGCGGGTATGGGCACGGGCGCGATCCGGGTCGTAAAGGTCGAGGATCGAAGCCTGCGCGAGGAGCGAAGCAGCCCCGCCGTGCGGAGCGTAGGTCGGGTTACCCTCCAGCTTGGTCGGACGGCCCTGATGGGTCTCCGCCAACAGCGGGATCGCCCCCTGCCGCAGCGGCATCGCGGTGGCGTAATACGACGGCAGGCCGGGGATGACCCCCTCAACGGACTTACCGTAGGGCAGGATGAACTTCTCCGGCCGCCGGCACCCGGCCAAGCCCACGCCGCCCAGCGCGAAGGAGGCGGCCATCAGCTTCATGAAGCCACGGCGGTCCACGCCGTCCAACTCCGCGGCGCCCTCCGGGAATTCCCGCTCCAGCTGGGCCCGGAAGCCCGGGGTGCCCGCCAGCTCGTCGAGGCTGCGCCAGTACTTCGGGCCGGTCAGCGACTCGGCGGCGGGGGGGGCGGGATGTTCGATCTTGCGTTTCATCGGTGGCAGCCGGAGCAGCTCTGCGGGGGCAACAATTTCCAGTCGTGCGTGAAGGCCTCGGCCGCCTTGCGGCCGGCCTCGCCCTGCTCCGCCAGACGCGGGGAATCCAGATTATAGACGTCCTTTGGATCCCGCAGACGGGACGCCGGGTCGCGGTGGCACTCGAGGCAGAACGCCATGCTCAGCGGCTGCATGTGCGTGACGGTGTCCATCTCGTTGACCTTGCCGTGGCACTCGACGCAGGAGATGCCCTTGTTCACGTGGGCCGAGTGATTGAAGTAGGCGTAATCGGGCGTCTGGTGGATCCAGACCCACGGCACCGGAGTGCCCTGCGCGTAGCTCTCCCGGACCGGCGCCAGCAACGGGCTGTTGGTCTTGAGAATGCTGTGGCAATTCATGCACGTCTGCGAGGACGGCACGTTGGAGTGGGCCGACTTGTCGACGTGCGAATGGCAGTAGCGGCAATCGAGCCCCACCTCCTGCACGTGCTTCGCGTGGCTGAAGGGCACCGGCTGGACCGGCGCGTACCCCACCCGCGTGTACTTGGGGGTCATGTAGTACGTCACGCCAGCGGTGGCGATTCCCGCGACCACGGCCAGATAGATCAGAATCTGGAGCGGCAGCTGGTTGGCCGACTTCGGGAAGAGTTTCGACATGAGCGGGAAAAGAGGCGGGAGCCGGAAGGGAAAATCGCGGCCGAGGCAAGAACGCGCCGTTTGGCTTGTAAACCAAAAAGTCCCGCCGCCCGGGCGGCCCTCGACTCATTAGCGGCACCGTCGGTGGGGCCGCGATGGCGCTAATGCCCCGGCCGTCAGCGCCGGGCTCCGCGATGCAGGCGGCTGGCTGGTTTCACCGCGGCCGCCGCGGTCTCGGCGAGCGCCTTCTCATCGAAGAGCGCGGAGTAGATGTAGGGGAAACCCTCGATTTTCTTCCGCTCCACGCTCACACCCATGTACCGCTCGATGGAACGGGCGTCCCGCACATCCTCCTCGGTCACCAGCGTGAAGGCGTCACCCGTGTTCTGGGCCCGGCCGGTCCGCCCGATGCGGTGCACGTAGTCCTCGGCGTTTTCCGGGACGTCGTAATTGATGACGTGGGAGACGCCGGCGATGTCCAGGCCGCGGGCGGCGATGTCGGTGGCCACGAGGACCTCGTAGCGACCGGTCTTGAAGCCTTGGAGGGCTTCAATGCGCTCCCGCTGGTTCCGGTCGGAGTGCATCACGCCGACGGTGTGGCCGCTCTTCTCCAGCCGGTGCGCGATGCGATCGGCGCCCATCCGGGTGCGGCAGAAGATGATCACGCTCTTGAAGTCGGTCCGGTCCAGGAGCTGGTGCAGGAGGTCGAACTTCTGGGTCGCGACCACCGGATAAAACGCGTGGGCGACGGTCTCCGCCGGGGAGCGGACGCGGCCGATCTCGATCTTGACGGGGTCCCGCAGGGCCCAACTGGCCAGCTGGGCCAATTCCGGCGGCAGGGTCGCGGTGAAGAACAGGGTCTGGCGCGCCTTGGGGCACTGCTGCACGATCCGCCGGACGTCGGGCAGGAAACCCATGTCCAGCATCCGATCCACCTCGTCCAGTACGAGGATATCGACGTTCGCGAGGGAGCAGTTGCCGCGTTCCAGATGGTCCAGGAGCCGGCCGGGCGTGGCGGCCACAATGTCCACCCCGCGCCGGAGGTCATCCTCCTGCTTGCCGTAGCCGACGCCCCCGTAGACGATCGTCACGCGCAAGTCGGTGAATTTAGCATACTTCTGGAATGCCTCCTCCACCTGGAGCGCCAGTTCGCGGGTCGGCTCGAGAATGAGGCACCGGAGCTTCCCGTGGGTGCCGAGCCGCTGGATGATGGGCAAGGCGAAGGCGGCCGTCTTGCCGGTACCGGTCTGGGCGGAACCGATGACGTCCCCGCCCTGCAGCACCACCGGGATGGCCTGGGCCTGGATCGGGGTGGGCGTGACGTAGCCCATTTCCTGAACGCCGAAGGCGAGGGCATCGCTGAGGCCCAGCGCGGAGAACGCGGTCTCCATCTTGGGAATATCGACCGGGACGGTGGGCTTGAGGTCCCCGGTGCGCGGGTGATCGAAGGTCTTGTCGATCATCGGCCGCTCGGCGCGGGCCCCGCGGCCGCCGGGACCACCCGGACCGCGGCCGCCACGGTCGCTGAGACGACCGCCCCGCCGGCCGCCGCGGGAGCCCGCGTCGTCGCGCCGTTCGTCGCGCGGGCCCGCGTCGTCACGGCGCGGGGCGGCGTCGTCGCGGCGGGGCCGGGGGCCGGCTTCGCGGCCGGGTTCGCCGGTGCGGGGGCCGCGGCCGGCGCCCCCCCGGG
>JBMTAG010000068.1:0-19810 GCA_049428505.1 Opitutaceae bacterium
GGCCTCCGCGAGGGCGTGGAGCGGACCTACGCGAGCTTCCGCGAGGAGCTGGCCGCGGGCCGGCTGCGGGGCTGAGCCGCCGCGGTCCCGGGCTTTCGACTCACAGGTAGAACCAGAACTTCCGGCTCTGCTGCTGGAAGGCCGTGGCCTGCTCCCGCCAGTGGCGCAGCCATTTCTCGACGTCGACCTTCTCCCCCTGCCGGGCGATGTCGTCGGCGAAGCCCTGCGAGCCCATGTGGCGGAGGAAGCCGGACACGTCCCGGCCCTTGAGCGGGCTGAACGGGTTCTGGGGCGAGTACTTGCAGGCCAGCTTCATCATCCAGAAGTTCAGTTCAGTCGGGCGCCATGCGTCGGGGTCGGTGATCTGCACGACGAGGCCCGTGCCGGGCTGGCCGGTCTTGGCGTTGGGGGCGGTGATGCGCTGGAACGCGAGGCCGGGGAGCTTCGGCTGCAGGGCCCGGAGTTCCTGTTCCAGTTGCTCAAGCGTCGCGCGGCGGTGGGAGAGGCCGCGGAAGGGATGGGCGGTGCCGACGCCCGTGCGGAAGCCGAGGTCGAAACCGGCCTTCGGGTCGAAGTAGGACCCCAGGCCGGTCATCGGGTAACCTTCCACCGCCGCGAAGTCGCGGATCATCTTGGACGTGGGGACGAACTTCAGGCCGGTGTCCGGCCAACGCATCGAGCGCGTCCATCCGCGCATCGTCACCACGCGGAGTTTGCCGCGGGCGCGGATCGGCTCGGGCACCGCGAGGGCGCCCGGGGTTTCCTTGGCCATCCGGGCGAGTTCCCCGATGGTGAGGCCGTGAACGTACGGGACCGGGAAGGCGCCGACGTAGTTCTGGCGCGCCCATTGGGGATCGAGCGGCGGGCCGTCGACCTTCAGGCCGCCGAGCGGGTTGGGCCGATCGAGGACGATCACCTCGACGTTGTGTTCGAAGCAGCCCTCCATCGCCCACCGCATCGCCGCGGCGAAGGTGTAGCTGCGCGTGCCGATGTCCTGCAGGTCCACCACCAGGGCATCAAGGTCCTTGAGCATCGCCTTGGTCGGACGGCGCGGCGGATAGAGGGAATGGACGGGGAGGCCGGTGCGGACGTCGGTGCCGCTGGCGACACTGACCGCGGCCGGGGCGTCACCGTGGATGCCGTGCTCCGGGCCGAACAGGGCGACCAGTTTCACCCCGGGGGCCCGGCGCAACACGTCGACGGTGGGTACGCCAAGGCGGTTGACGCCCGCGGGGTGGGTGAGGAGGCCGAGGCGCTTGCCCTTGACCGTGGCAAATCCTTCGGCCTCGAGGACGTCGATCCCGAGCATCAACCCGGCGGTGGCGGGCGGGGCCGGTTGGCGCAGCCCGGGTGGAGGCTGGAAGACGGGCTTGGCCGCCTTGGCCGGCGAGGCCGAACTGCAGCCCAGCAGCCCGAGGAGGGGCGCCAGCAGCAGAAGCAGGGGAAGGAGCGCCGAAAGCCGGGCGAGGCCGAGCATAGCCCGGACGAATGGCCGTGCAGCCACGGCGGGTCGAGCCGTTTCCGTCCCGTCCCCGCCCCGCGCTCAGAGCCGGTGCAAGTGAAAGCCGCCGTCGACGTCGAAGGCCGAGCCGGTGGTGAACGGGAAACGGTCCTCCGCGATCGCCCGCACGGCCCGGGCGACGTCGTCGGGCTGACCCCAGCGGCGGATCGGCGAGATGCCGCGCTCATCCTGCAGGATCAGCTTGTCGTACTTGGCCTTCACCCCGGCCGTCAGGTCGGTCGCGATCACGCCGGGGCGGATCTCGTACACGTTGATCCCCTCGGGGGCGAGGCGCTCCGCGAAGAGGCCCGTCATCATGCTCAGCCCGGCCTTCACCATGCAGTAGTCGCCCCGGTTCACCGAGGCGGTGTAGGCGGAGATCGAGGAGATGTTCACGATCCGGCCGCGGAAGCCCTCGCCGTCCCGCTCCTGCGCCAGCATCCGGCGGGCGATCTGCTGCGTGAGCAGGAAGGGACCCTTGAGGTTGATCCCGAAGAGCCGGTCGAAGCTTTCCTCCGTGGACTCGAGGAGGTCCGCGCGGACGGTCGGGCCGACGCCGGCGTTGTTGACCAGCAGGTCGATGCGGCCGAGACCCTCCGCGGCGGCGGCGACCAGGCGCTCGCGGTCGGCGGCGCGGGATACGTCCCCCTGGGTGGTGAAACCGTCCCCGCCGGCCGCCCGGACCAGGGCGAGCGCCTCGGCCGCGGCCGCCGCGTTGCCCGCGTAATTGATCATCACGCGGTAACCGGCGCGGGCCAGTTCGACGGCGATGGCGCGGCCGATGCCGCGGGAGGCTCCGGTGACGAGGGCGTGGCGGGTGGACATCGGGCCACAGCGAAGGCGCCCGCGCCGGCGGGCCAAGCCTATTCCGTCGCGCGGGCCGCGCGACCGAGGTGCGCGCGGATCTCGCCGAGCAGCTGCTCGGTGGTCAGCGCGTCGCGTTGCACGATGTTCTCGACGCCAGCGCGGAGGCTCTCGCGTTCGGCGGCGGTGAGCTCCTTCGCGGTGACGACGACCACGGGCACCCGGCGTCCGTCCTCGCGGGCCCGCAAGGCCCGCAGGAACTCGAAGCCGTCCATCACCGGCATCATCAGGTCGAGGAGGATGAGCGCGGGGCGCTGGCTGCCGAACAGCTCGAGGCCGGCGCGCCCGTCGGCCGCCTCGGCCACCTGCCAGCCCTCGCGTTCGAGGGCGTGGCGGAGCACCGCGCGGTTGTCCGGCAGGTCGTCGATCACGAGCGCGCGCGCCTCCTCCCCGCGCTTGACGTGGCGGGCCAGGATCGCCGCCAGCTGGCCCCGGTCGATCGGCTTCGTGAGGTAGTCGGCCGCCCCGAGGGCGAAGCCCAGCTGGCGGTCGTCGACGATCGAGATCATCACCACCGGGATGTCCCGGGTGACGGGGTCGGCCTTGAGGGCCGAGAGGACGGACCAGCCGTCCATGCTGGGCATCATCACGTCGAGGGTGATGAGGCGGGGCTTCAGCTCACGGGCAAGGGCGAGGGCGTCGCGGCCGTTGCCCGCCGAGCGGACCTGGCAGCCCTCGCGCACCAGGCTGCGGCTGATGATGTCGACGACCGTCGGCTCATCATCGACCACCAGCACGAGCGGGGCGGAGGCGTCGCCGGCGGCGAGGACCGGGGCGGGCGCCGGCGGCGCCGGGGCGGGGGGAGGCGCGGCGGCGGGGTCCACGACCTCGACCGGGACCAGGGCCGTGAACACGGTGCCCTGGCCGGGTTGGCTGGTGACGAGGATCTCCCCGCCCATCAGCTGGCAGAACTTGCGGCTGATCGCGAGGCCGAGGCCGGTGCCGCCGTACTTGCGGGTGGTCGAGGCATCGGCCTGCACGAAGGCCCCGAAGAGCTTCCCGACCTGCTCCGGGGTCATCCCGATGCCCGTGTCGGCAACGCGGAAGGCCACGCAGGCGCGCCCCTCGTGGGTCGCGGGGGTGACGTCGAGGGTGATGCGGCCCTGGTGGGTGAACTTCGCGGCGTTGCTCAGCAGGTTGAACAGGGTCTGCCGCACCTTGGTGACATCGGCCCGCATCCGGCCGACGGCGGGGTCGACGCTGACGGCGAGGGTGTTGCCGTTCTTGGCCACGAGCGGCTGCACGGTGGCGGCGGTCTCGGTGATCATCTCGGCGACGCCGAAGGCCTCGACGTAAAGGGTCATCTTGCCGGCCTCGATCTTCGAGAGGTCGAGGACGTCGTTGATCAGCCCGAGCAGGTGCTTGCCGGCGCCGTGGATCTTGCGCAGGTCGGGCAGGAAGGCCTCCTGCCCCGTGTCCTCGGCCTCCTCCATCAGCATCTCGCTGTAGCCGATGATGGCGTTCATCGGCGTGCGCAGCTCGTGGCTCATGTTGGCGAGGAACGCGCTCTTGGTGCGGTTGGCCTGCTCCGCCGCCTCCTGCGCCGCGCGCAGCTCCGCCTCGGCCTGCTTCCGGTGGGTGATGTCCGTCTGGACCACGAGGTAGTTGCGGACCTCGCCCTGCTCGTCGAGGACGGGCTGGCCGTCGGCGAGGATCCAGACGGGGCGGCCCGACTTGTGGTAATTGAGGATCTCGAGCTGGAAGCCGCGCCGCTCCTGCCGGGCGCGCTTCTTCTCGGCCAGCGTGAGCGGTGAGGTGTCCGGTCCCATCAGGAAGTCGTCCGGGTGGCGGCCCAGCGCCTCCGCCGCGGCATAGCCGGTGAGGCGGGTGAAGGCGTCGTTGATCCATTCGATGCGGCCGTTCGGGCCGGTGATCAGCACGCCGTTGTGGGTCCGGCTCGCGACGAGCGCCAGCTTGCGCGCCTCCTCGCGCAGGCGTTCCGCGGTGGTCAGGGCCTGCGAGAGCCGGCGGGCGAAGAACAGCCCGAGCCCGAGCGCGGCGAGGATCATCGGACTCATGAAGCCGAAGACGGGCAGGACCTGCTCCCACGAGGCGCGGTCGATCTGCGCCAGGTCGAGGCCCACCAGCAGGGTGAAGCCCCACTCGGGGAAAAGTTCCCGGCGCCACGACCAGTCCCCATCGACCCAGGTCGCCACCGCACCGCCCGCAGTGGTGCGGGCCGATTCCACCAGCCGCACCTTCGTCGTGGGCACGGGAAAGAGCGGGTCACCGCGTCGGTCCAGCAGCGTGACCACGCTCTGGCCGAGCAGTTGCGCCTCCTCCAGGAGGCGGCCGACCTGTGAGATGGCCTCGATGGGGTAGCCCACGTAGAGCACGCCGACCACGGCGCCGGCTGCGTCGCGGACGGGCTCGTACCCGGTGAGGTAGGCCCGGCCCAGAATGTCCGCGACCCCGTAATAGGCGTCACCCCGGCGCAGCGCCGCCATCGCCGGCCCCGAGGGATCGAGCACCGTCCCGATGGCGCGGTTGCCGTCGGGCCGGCGCACGTTGGTGGCGATGCGCACAAAGTCTTCGCCGTCCCGGGTGAAGAGCGTCGCCGTCCCGCCGACCAGGTCGACGGTGCGGTCGACGAGGGTGTTGCCCGCCGCGCCGCGGAGGTTGCCGAAGCGGAGGTCCCGGACCGTCCGCCCCTCGACCACGACGGGATCGCCCGCGGTCGCCGGCCCCTCGGCGGCGGCGAGCTGCTGCAGCACGCGCATGGCGGACTGCACGCGCTCGAGGTACAGGCTCCGCATCGTCCAGAGGGTGCGCCCGACCTCCGCGACCTGCTGGTCCGCTTCCGCGTGAAGGTTTTGGCGGATCTCCTCGCGGAGCAGGCGAAAGCCGCCGACCAGGCCGATGCTGACCAGCGCGCAGAGCAGCAGGAAACCGCCGAGGAAGCGGACGTTGAAGGCGGTTTTGGGGGCCATCGGGAAAGGCGGCGCGGCGGGCGCTCAGAGGTCCAGGCGCATGATCGAGAAATCGTCGTCGAGCATCGCGGAGCCCCGCAGCGCGCGGGCCCGGGCGAGCAGTCCGGCGAGGTCCTCGGCGGCGGTCCCCGCGGGCGGCGCCGCGAAGTGCCGCTCGAAGTCCGCCACGGCCCACATCTCGCCCGAGGGCAGGGTGATCTCGAAGGTACCGTCGCTCACCACGTACAGCTGCGCCCCTGCGGGTAGGGGGCGTTCGATCGTCCGGTACACGGTCCCGCTCATTCCGCCCAGGATCATTCCCGGACCGCGCAGACGCTCGACCTTCCGCTCCGCCCCCGCCGGGGTGGTGAGCAGCGCCGCGGGATGCCCGGCGCTCGCCAGGCGCAGGCGCCGGCACGACGGCGACCAGACCCCGTACCAGAGCGTGAAGTACATCCCGTTCTGGTTCTCCATCAGGAAGACCTCGTTGAGGGCGGTCAGCACCGCCCCGGGGTCCCGGAAGTCCACCCCCGGGAGCGAGCCGTGCCGCAGGACGTTGCCGGCCGTCACCGAGAGCAGGGCGGCGCCGACGCCGTGCCCGCAGACGTCGAGCAGGTAGATCGCGAGGTGGTCCGGGTCGATCCAATGGTGGCCGAAGGCGTCGCCCCCGAGCTCCGTGGAGGGCACGAGGAGCCACTCCGAGCGCACCGGACCGGAAGTCAGCGGCGCCGGCAGGATGGAACGGACGTAGTTCTCCGCCTCCTGCAGCTCCGCCTTCAGCCGCTGCTGGGTCTCCTCGATGGTGCGGACGTAGGCGCGCTCCTGGTCGCGGAACCGCTTCTTCTCGAGGCCCGCCCCGATGCGGGCCCGCAGCAGGGTAGGGTTGAAGGGCTTCGGCAGGTAGTCCTCGGCCCCGCGCTCGATGCAGCGCACCACGCTGCCCAGTTCGTCGAGCGCGGAGATCATGATCACCGGCAGGTGGCTCAGCGCGGGGTCGGACTTGATCTCCAGCAGCGTGCCGTGGCCGTCGAGCACGGGCATCATCACGTCGAGGAGGACGAGGTCGTGCGGCGCGGCGCGCAGGCGTTCGAGGGCCTCTCGGCCGTCCCCCGCGACGGTGGTGACGTGACCCTGGCGCTCGAGCTGGCGGGCGAGCATGTCCCGGTTGCCGGGCTGGTCATCGACGACCAAAATCCGGCCGGTGATCGGGGCGCGCGCGGATTCCGGCGCGGCGGCGGGGACCGGCGCGGCGGAGCCGGCGGCCGGGGCCGCGGGGGCGGCGACGGCCACGATCTCGCCGGCGAGGGTCACCCGCTCGTCGGTCAGGTTGCGGTTGATCAGGTCCAGCAACTGCCGGGCGGCGCCGCGGATGCGCTCAAGGTCGGGTCCGTAGGCCGCGTGCCCGGCGTCGGCGGCCTCCTCGGCGAGCAGTTCGCTGTAACCGATGATCTGGTTGAGGGGAGTCCGCAGGTCGTGCCGCAGGTGCGAGAGCGACGAGCGGTCGGTCGGGGCGGACATCGGGCGACGGCGCCTCAGGCCGCGGGGGTGCCGGGCCCGGCGTATTTCTCGATCTTGGGCAGGAGGCGGGTGAGGTCGATCGGCTTGGTGTCGTAGTCGTCGCACCCCGCGGCGAGCGCCTGCTCGCGGTCGCCCGCCATCGCGTGCGCGGTCAGGGCGATCACCGGGATGGCCTTGGTCGCGGGGTCCGCCTTGATGCGGCGGGTCGCCTCCCACCCGTCGATCACCGGCAGGCTCATGTCCATCAGGATCACCTGCGGTTGGGTCGAACCGGCCAGGTCCACGCCCTGTTGGCCGTCGACGGCGATGACGACCTCGTAGCCGCGGCGGAGCAGCCGCCGCGACAGCATGTCGCGGTTCATCTCGTTGTCCTCGACGAGCAGGATCTTGGGCATCGGGAAAGTCGCGTCAGAGCCGCAGGGGCGAAGCGCCCAGCAGGGCCTTGCCCAAGGCGTCGATCGCGCGGGAGACCTCGCGGCCGACCAAGTCGATCTTCGCGAGGGCGGCCAGGCGATCAGCGCGGGCGTTGTACTCGGGACCGCGGAAGATCACCGCGGCGAGCTGGCAGGCGCAGAGCAGGCTGAGCAGGGTCGCGTCCCGGGGGTCGGGGAGGTCGTCCCCGAGGATGAGCGCCCGGAGGCGGGTGCGGACCTCGATGCGCTCGTGGTTGTCCACCGTCGGGTAGCGCCGCACGCCGAAGACCCACAGCACCTTGTTCTCCTGGCGCCGGAGAATCCCGCGCTCCACCAGCCGGTCATCCGCGGCGGCCTCGAGCCAGGCGGAGCGCTGGGCGAGCACGCCGAGCCAGGAGCTGACCGGCTCCGGCGCGCGCGCCGCGGCGAGCACCCGGAGCACCTCGTCGAGGATCGGATCCCCGGTGGGCGCCGTGCTGAGCACGGTCAGCACGGCCGGGTCCGTGTCGATGCGGCCGAGGTGGAACAGGTCGCACAGCGCGGCGCCGGCGAGGGCGTAGCTGAAGCCGAGCGTCGGCATGGGCAGGCGCTTGCCGGTGGCGTCGTCGAGCGCGAGCAGGGCGATCTCCTCGACGAACGTGAGCTGGTGGGAGGGGATCATCGTCAGGCGAGGCTGGCGGTGGCCGCGGCGGCCGTCGGATGCACGGCGAGGACCTCGAGGAAACCCGACAGCTCGAAGACCTCGTGCACGGCCGGGGTCAGGGCGGCGAACGCGGCCCGGCCGCCCGCGGACTTGAGCTTCTTGGCCCCGCCGAGGAACACCCGCAGCCCGGCGCTGCTCACGTAGGCGAGCGCGGCGCAATCGAGCACCACCTTGCGCACCCCGTCCGCGAGGAGGGCGTCGAGTCGCTGTTCCAGCTGGGGACTGGCGAGGCCGTCGAGGCGGCCCTGCAGGGCCAGCACCGTGACGTCGTTCTGGTTGGAGACGGTGATTTCCATAAAGGTCAGGGGGCGGGGGGGGCGAAGGCGCGCGTGAGGGTCAGCACGTTGCGGCCATCCCGACGTTCGTAGGCCGCGGAGTCCATCAGCTTTTTCACGAGGTGCACCCCGAGGCCCCCGATGCCCCGTTCGGCCAGGGGGACGTGAATGTCCACCTCCGCCCGGGCGAGCGGATCGTAGGCGGGCGCGTCGTCCGTGAGCACGGCCGTCACCCGCCGGTCCTCGCACCGGAGCTCCAGGGTGAAGGCGTGTCCCGGCTGGTCCCGATAGCCGTGGGTGATGACGTTGGTGACGGCCTCCTCGAGGGCGAGTTGGAGCGCGTAGAGGTCGCGCGGCCCGGGATCCAGCGGCGCGCAGAACGCGTCCACCGCGTCCGCCACGCGCGGGATTTCGGCGAGCGAGCTGGTGAGGGAGAGCAACTGGACCGCGGGGGGCATGGTTCAGACGTAGAGCTCGCGCAGCATCGCGGCCGCGCCTTCGTCGAGCTGTTCGCGGCGGCGGATCTCGTCGAAGCGGTCGATCAGGTCCTCCGGCCGCAAGCGGCGTTTTTCGGCGCCGCGGAAATCGTGCACGACCTGGCCCCGGTGCATCATGATGATGCGGTCGCCGTAGGCCACGGCCTGCGCCATCGAGTGCGTCACCATCAGCGTGGTGAGCCCGTCGCGCCGGATCACCTCGTCGGAGAGGGCGATGACCTGGTCGGCGCTCTTGGGATCCAGCGCGGCGGTGTGCTCGTCGAGGAGGAGCAGGCGGGGGCGGAGCCAGGTGGCCATCAGCAGGGTGAGGGCCTGGCGCTGGCCGCCCGAGAGGGAGCCGATGGCGTTGTCGAGCCGGTCCTCGAGCCCCATCCGCAGGCCGGCGACGCGGTCCCGCAGGGGCCCCATCAGGTCCGGCGCGAGGGCCCAGCCGAGTCCGCGGGGCCGGCCACGGCGGGCGGCGAGGGCGAAGTTCTCCGCGATGGACATCCCGGGCGCGGTGCCGCTGAAGGGATTTTGAAACACGCGGCCGATGAGGCGCGCGCGACGGTGCTCGGGCCAGCGGGTGACGTCGTGGCCGTCCAGGCGGATGCGGCCCTCGTCGAGGAAGAAGGAGCCGGCGACTGCATTGAGCAGGGTCGACTTGCCGGAGCCGTTCGTCCCGAGGACCACGACGAACGTGCCCTCGTCCAGGGTGAGGTCGACGCCCTGGAGGGCGCGCACCTCGTTGACGGTGGCGGGATTGAACGTCTGGCGGAGGCCTTGGAGCTCGAGCATGGGATCAGGCGGCCGGGGCGCCGCCCCGCCGCCGGGCGAGGAAGCGCGGGAGGACCAGGGCGGAGAAGACGAACAGGGCGGTGATGAGCTTGAGGTCGTTGGGATTGAGGCCCCAGCGCAGGGCCACGGCCACCAGCAGGCGGAAGAGCACCGAGCCGAGCACCGCGCCGGCGAGGGCGAGGCCGAGGCTGCGCGAGCCGGTCAACGCCTCGCCGATGATCACGCTGGCGAGGCCCCACACGATCATCCCGATGCCCATCTGCGCGTCGGCGAACCCCTGGTATTGCGCGAGCAGGGCGCCCGACAGCGCGACCAGGCCGTTGGAGAGGGCGAGGCCGAGGATCGTGTAGCGATCGACGTCCGCGCCGAGCGCCCGCACCATCTGCGGGTTATCGCCGGTCGCCCGCATCGCCGTCCCGACGTCGGTGCGAAAGAAGAGGTAAAGGGTCACGCCGGCCGCGACCGCCGCGAGGAACGCAAGCGCGAGCACGGCAAGGTCGCCGGGGGTCACCGGCCAGCCCAGCACGTGCAGCGGGCCGGCACCGAACAGGGCGTGCCCGAGGCGCTCGCCCTGCGTGGCGAAGGTGTTCGCCTGCAGCAGCGGGACGTTGCTGCGGCCCATCACGTGGAGGTTCACCGAGTACAGCGCCGTCATCACCAAGATGCCGGCCAGCAGGGAATTGATCTTGAAGCGGGTGTGGATCACGCCCGCCAGCGCGCCCGCCACGGCCCCTGCCAGGGCGCCGGCCGCCGTCGCGAGGATCGGGGACGTGCCCCCGACGAGAAGCACCGCCGCCACGGCGGCGCCGAGGGTGATCGAGCCGTCCGTGGTGATGTCCGGGATCGAGAAGATGCGGAACGAGACGTACACGCCCATCGCGAGGAGCGAGAGGATGAGGCCGAGGGTCAGCGCGCCGAGGAGGAGGGTCATCGCGGGTCGGTCGGGTTCAGGCGGGATGGGCGGGGGCGCACCAGAGCGCGCCGCGGAGGAATTCGCTGTCGCCCGCGCCCCCCGGTCCCCGGGGATCGGCGAGCAGGTGGAGGATCGCCTGCAGGCCCTGGCCGTCGAACAACTCCCGCACGGTCGCCGCCAGTTCAACGGCGCCTTGCCGCACGGGGCGGTAGGGAAAGACGGCCGCATGGACGTGCGCCCGGAGGTCGTTGCCGCCGAGCGGCCGCAGGAGCGGGTCGAAAGCGGTGCCCGGGCGGGCCACGACGCCCGCGAGCAGGGCGGTCGAATCGCGGAAGGCGCGTTCCGGGGTGAACGAGAGCCAGTCCCGCACGCCGGGGAAGGCGAAGCGCTCGTCCCCACCGGCCTCCGCGGCCGGGGAACGGCGCAGGGTGGCGCCGACGAGACCCGCGGTCTCGACGGCCGCGACGAAGGCCACGGCGGGCGCCGCGCCCAACTCGAGGGCCTCGGCGGCCAGCGCGGCGAGCGGCACGGTCCGACGGTCGCCCCGCGGGGTGAAACGCGAGAGCAGGGAGAAGTCGCCCTCGCCCATGAGGCCGAGCAGCAGGTGGCCGGACGGCTCGAGGCCGCCCTCGCTCACCACGAAATCCGGCCGCCCGGGCCCGTCCGTGGGCTGGTAGGCGGCCGCGCCCCCGGCGGCGAGCAGTTCGCCGAGCCGCCCGCAGCTGTCCGCCGCGTCGGGCCCCAGCGCCCCCACGCCCAGCGCAAAGGTTCCCGGGCCGAAACGCGCGCGGGAGAGGGCCTCCGGCGTGGTCGCGTGGCGGAGCCGGCCCGCCTCGCCCGCGATCCGCACCCGCAGGCCGCCCGTCCGGGCCCCGGCCACCGGGTGCAGCTCATGCCGCGCCGCCGCGCCCTCGTGCACGCGCGGCGGAACCGGCGCCTGGGCAGGGGCCTCCGGCGTCGTGGCGGCGGCTTCCGCGGCCGCGATCAATTGCTCAAGGCCGGCCAACTCCAGCACCTCGCGCACGGCCAGCGAGGGCGCGAGCACCCCGAAGCTGCCGCCGATGGCCTTCGCCTGCCGGTGGGCGGTGAGCAGCGTGCGCAGCCCCGCCGAACTCACGTAGCCCACGGCCGACATCTCGACCCGCAGGTGGTGCTCGCCGTCCCGCACCGCCGCCGCCAGGGCGGTCGCCACGTGGCCGGCCCAGCTCGCATCGAGCCGACCGCGCAGGATCAGGATGAGTTCGGCGCCCCGCTTGTCGCGTTGGATGTCCATCGGGTCAGCGTTTCCCCTCGAGTTCCGCGATCAGCGCGGGGTCGATGCGGAGCCCGAGCCGCGTGATCGCCTCGCGGCCGATCCGGATCTCGTTCACCGCCACGTTCGTCATCGGGATGCCGGCCGGGCTCTCGCCGCCGAGCACGCGGGCCAGCAGGGGCGCGGCCGCCTTGCCGCTGTGGTAGAACCCGGGCCCGGCGCCCATCAGCGCCCCGCGCGCGGCCGCATCCGGATCCTCCGCCACAAGGGGCAGCCGCGCGTCCTGGCAGACCTTGCGGATGCCGTCATAGGCGAGGAACGCGGTGTTGTCGCTGGTGAGGTAGAACACGTCGACCTGCCGGGACACGATGCCCTGCGCGGCCTGCAGCACCTCGTTGGTGTTCCCGGCGGTGAGCTCGACCAGCTCGATCCCGCGGCGGCGGGTCGACTCGCGGAGCAGGCCGATGATCTTCACCGAGTTCGCCTCGCCGCTGTTGTAGACGGTGCCGATCCGGCGGGTGGACGGCAGCAGCCGCAGCAGCGCGGCCACGATGTCCTCCACCGGCGTGAGCGAGCCGACGCCGGTGACGTGCGGCAGGTGGTCGGTGAAGGAGCGGCCGGCACCGGCCCCGATGGGATCCGTGACGTAGGTGAAGACGACAGGCTTGGCGCGGACCTGAAAGGAGCCCTGCAGCACCGGCGTCGAGAAGGGCACGATCACGTCGACCTCGGAGGAGTCGAAGTTGCGGATCATCGGCAGGATGTTGACCACCTCGCCCTGCGCGTGCTGGCGCTCCACGCGGAGGTTCTTGCCTTCCGCGAAACCCAGGTCGCGGAGGCCGTCGAGCAGCCCCTGCTGGCAGAGGTCGAGCTGGGGGTCGGGGGCGAAGGCGGCGAAGCCGAGCGTGTAGGTCCGCCCGGGGCGGGGCGGCGGTGGCGGGCCCTGCGCTGGCTGCGCCGCGCGGGCGGTCTCGCGGCCCTCCTCGTCGAGGACGAGCTGGGCGCGGGCGACGAGGGCCGGCGGGAAGGACCAATCCCCGCGGAGGCCGGCGAGCGCCTGCCGGTTGAGGCAGAGGTTCTCCGCCATCAGGGGGCCCACCGGGATGGTGGCGGGACTGCGGCCGTTGAGGACCTCACCGGCGAGGCGGCCCGTCTGGCGGCCGATCTCGAAGTAATCCGCCCCGAGGTCGAACAGCGTCCCCTTGCGCACGCTGGGCGGGTTGACCGTGAAGACGGGGATGCGCGCCTTGCGCGCGGCGGCCACGATGCCGTCGAGCGCCACGAACACCACGACGTCACCCGGCAGCCAGAGGGCGTCGACCCCGCGGGCGATGACTGCGGCGGCGGCCTCGGGGGCGGAGCTGGCGTTCTCGGCATTGCCCTCCTCCAAGGTGATCCCGAGGGCGGCGCAGGTCGCGCGGGCCACCTTCATCTGGGCGAGCGAGTTCGTTTCCGCGGGATTGAAGAGGGTGCCCAGGCGGCGCAGGCCTGGGTTCAGCTCCCGGGCGGTCCGGATGGAGGCATCCACCGGCTGCATCGTGGCGAATCCGGTGAGGTAGGGTGGGTGGTCGAGGTGGTTCTCGCGGCTGATCCCGACGCCGGCGGCATAAGGATCGGACACCAGGCCGAACACGTGGGGCGTCTTGCTCGCGCGGTTGGCGTTGGCGACGGCCTGAAGGGAAACGGTGGTGATCGTCAGCAGCAGGTCGTGGCCGCCCGCGGCCATCTGGCGCGCGATGGATTGCGACACGTTGGCGTCGCCCTCGGCGTTGAAGAACCGGATCCGCGCATTGCGGCCCTGTTCCCAGCCCATCTCAGCCAGACCCTTGACCATCCCCTCGCGGCCGTCGTCGAGGATATTTTGCGATGCGTGCTGCAGCAACGCGATGCTGACCTGCCGGCCGGCTTCCGCGCGCGTCCGCGCGGCGGCCTCGCGCCGCGAGCCGAGGTCCGACAGCAGGAGCACCGCCGAGGTGGCGGCGATTAGGAGCAGGCCGAGGCTCAGGCGGCGAAAGAAGACGGGCATCGGGGGGCGGGGGAGTTTCAATGCATTCGCCTTGAGAAGCGCAAGGCTGGGCCGGTAGGGGAGTGGCATGTTGCTTCCCTTCCCGCGCGTGTTCGCGCTCCTCCTGCTGCTGGCGGCCCGGCTGCCTGCCGCTTCCGCCCCCGCCGACCCCTTCGCCGGGGGGCGCTGGGTCGACTTGTCGCACGATTACGCGGCTGACACCCTCTATTGGCCCACCGCGGACGGTTTCGCCCTCGAGGTCGAGTTCAAGGGCGTGACACCGCAGGGCTATTTCTACGCGGCGAACCGCTTCCGTACCTCCGAGCACGGCGGCACGCATCTGGACGCGCCCATCCACTTCGCCCGCGACCGCCGGACGGTCGACCGCATCCCCGTGGACCAGCTGATCGGCCCGGCCGTCGTGGTGGACGTGCGCGCCGCCTGCGCGGTCGATCCGGACCATGAGGTGAGCGTGGGGGAACTGCAGGCCTGGGAGCAGCGGCACGGGCGGATTCCCGCCGGGGCGATCCTCCTGCTGAACACGGGATTTGCCGCGCGCTGGCCGGATGCGGGGCGCTACCTGGGCACGGCCGAGAAGGGGCCCGCGGCGGTGGCCAAGCTGCGTTTTCCGGGGCTCGCCCCGGCGGCCGCGCGCTGGCTCGTGGCGGAACGCAGCCTGAAGGCGGTGGGCATCGACACGGCCAGCATCGACCGCGGGCAGTCGAAGCTCTTCGAGTCCCACCGCATCCTGTTCGAGCGCGAGATCCCGGCGTTCGAGAACGTGGCCTCCCTCGAAGCCCTCCCCGCCGTCGGGGCCCGCATCGTGGCCCTGCCGATGAAGATCCGCGGCGGCAGCGGCGCGCCCCTGCGGATCGTGGCCTGGGTGCCGGCGCCCTGAACCGGGCGCGTCTCCCTCCGGTTACTGCCCCGGGCGCGGCGCCACCTCGACCGGCGTGCCGACCTTCACGCGACCCTCCGGGACGTTCATGTTGCGGGCGAGGAACGACTCCACCTTCGCGTAGAACTCGAGCTTGTTCTCCAGCTTCCGAAAACCGTGGCCCTCGTTCTCCTCGATGATGGCCTCGTATTCCTTGCCGTGCTGGCGCAGCCGCGACTCGAGCTTCTGCCACTGGTCAAAGCGCACGCGCGGATCGTTCTTGCCGTAGGCCGCCATCAGCGGCGCGCGGATGGCCGCGATGTGGTTGATCGGGTTCACCGCGCTGAGGCGGGCGGCGTCCTTCACCGGATCCAGATTGGTGAACGAACGTGTCTCCGCGAAGATCCGCGGCAGGGCGAAGCTCCGGCCGCCGCCGCGCAGCTCCAGATCCGCCACCCCCACGTAATTGATGCCCAGGCAATACAACTCCGGGGTGAAGGTGAGGCCCGCCATCGTCGCGTACCCCCCGTAGCTGGCCCCGAAGATGCCCACGCGCGCCGGGTCGGCATAGCCCTGCGCGATGCACCAGCGGACGGCGTCGGTCAGGTCGTCCTGCATCTTCCCGCCCCATTCCCGGTAGCCACCCCGCTGGAAGGCCAGGCCGTAGCCGCCGCTGCCCCGGTAGTTGACCTGCAGGACGGCGTAGCCGCGGCTGGCGAGGAACTGCACCTGCTCGCTCCAACCCCACTGGTCGCGCGGACCGTAGGGCCCGCCGTGGGGCACCAAAACCATCGGGAGCTTCCGCAGTTCCCGGCCAGCCGGCACGCTGATGTAGCCCGGAATCTCCAGGCCGTCCCGCGCCGGGAACCGGATCGGGCGCATCTCCGCCATCCGCGCCGGATCCACCTTCGGGCGCACCTTGCCGATGACGGACATCTCCTGCTTGCCGGCGTCGTAGAGGTAATAAGTGCCAGGATCGCGGTCGCTGGCGGCGAGGATCACCATCAACTGGCCGTCCCGGGTGGCGCTGGCGATGAAGTTGCGGGTGCCGGGCAGCGCCGCGTCCAGGTCCCGCTGCAGCTTGGCCATCGCCGGGTCGATCCACCGGACCTCCGGATAATCATCGTGAAAGGCGATGCCGGCCAAGTCGCCCGCGGGATTGAACAGGAGGCCGTCCACCGCCGCCCGGGAGGACAGGCCACCGCGGCGGTAGTTCGCGAGGCGGTCGCCCGGTTCCACCCGCGGATGCTCAAACACGATCGGTCCCCACGTCCCCGTCTCCGGGTCGAGGGTGCGGATCGCCGCCCGGTCGTGTTCCAGGAAGCTCTTCACGTACAGGGTCCGGTCGTCCTTCGCGAAGACGCTGGGGCGCCAGTGGGGGTCGATGGGCGAGGCTTCCTCGAACAAGAGGGAGACTTCGCGGCTGAACTCCCCGATCGGCCGCCAGTCCGCCCGCTCCGACGCCCGGTACATCACCTGGACCGGCTGCTCGAAGTCCGTGCAGATCGCGAGGCGGATGACGCCCTTCGAGTCCGCCAGCCAGACCCGCGCGTTGATGTGGTTCTGCTCGTGGATCGTCTCGCGGCCGGTACGCAGGTTGACCTTGATCACATCCCCCAGGCCCGAATTGCCGCGGAGCCGGTTCATCAGGATGTGCTCGGGGTCCTTCGGCAGCAGCGAGACCAGGGTCTTCGGCAAGTCCCGCTCGGACGAGGGTGCATCGCCGGCACCGAGGCCGTCGGCGGTCGCCTCCACACCCTCCAGCTTGTTGATGGTCACCAGGTTGGTGCCATCCGGGGAGCAGGCGAACATCCCGTACTGCTCGCGGCCGCCGAACTGTTGCGCGAAGAGGATCCGGTCCGGCTTGGCCCACACGTAGGCCACGACGCTCTCGATCTTCATGTCCGTGAGCCAGCGCACCTTGCGCGTCTCCCGGTCGAGGATTGCCAGATTCATCCGCTGATTCTTCGGCGCCAGCCAGGTGAGGTAGCGGCCGGTGGGGGAGATCTGGACCGCCTGCAATTCCGGATCGGCGAACAGGTCGGCGAGGGCAGGGGGGGCGACCGGGGCCGGGGTCGCCGCCCGCGGGAGGGGCAGGGCGGACAGGGCGAGGAGGAGCGGCAGGAGACGTCGCATGGGGCGGGGAGAGAGCGGGCTTGGCCCCGGGAGTCAAATGCCGGCCGGCGGCAAAAGTTGGGCGTTGCGTTGCGTTCGTGACCAATTCTTCACTTTAGGGTCCACCATCGGAGCCCGACCCCCCTTGTCGGGATTCCACCCTCCCAACCAACCAAACCACCATGAGAAAACTGACCGTCGCAGCCTTGCGCTGCGTGCTGGCGGGTTCCACGGGCGCCAGCCTCGTCTGGGCCCAGGCCGCGAACCCCGAGAAGAAGGAAGACGCTCCGATCAAGCTCGAGAAGTTCGAGGTCACGGGCTCCAACATCAAGCGGGCGGAGGTCGAGGGACCTTCCCCGATCAAGATCATCAACCGTGCCGACATCGACGTGTCCGGCCGTACGAACCTCACCGACCTCCTTCGCGAGCTGCCCGAGGGTGGAAACATCGGGATCAACGAGGCCGGCACGGTCACCGCGGTCCGCGGTTCCACCGCCCTCGACCTCCGCGGTCTCGGCGCCAACAACACCCTCGTCATCGTGAACGGCCGTCGCGTCGCCCCCACGGGCAACAACTCCGGCGGCACGGTGTTCGTCGACCTCAACCGCTTCCCGATCGCCATGGTCGAGCGCGTCGAGGTGCTCAAGGACGGCGCCTCCGCCATTTACGGCGCCGACGCCACCGCGGGCGTGGTCAACGTCATCCTGCGCAAGGACTACTCCGGCGCCGAGGTCGGCGTGAGCTACGGCAATTCCCTGAAGACCGACGTCGCGGAGAAGACCTACTCGTTCTTCGGCGGCGCCGCCAGCGGCAAGGCCAGCGCCACCGTCGGCATCTCCTACTTCGAGCGCGCCGCCCTCCGCGCGTCCGACACCTCGTTCGCCAATAATGCCGACCTCTCGGCCCGCTTCGCGGCCCGGGGCGCGGACTACGCGGACAACGTCGCGGCCGGCGCCTTCGACCTGCGCTCCGGCACCGGCCCGCAGGCCCGCATCGGCCTGACCGGCGCCGCCGCCGGCCAGGTCAACGGCGTGAACGGCGTCAATATCCCCGGCCTCGCCGCGGGCACCGCCATCACCCGCCTGCCCGGCACCGGGGGCGTCGTCGCCGGCACCCTGGCCTCGGCCTCCCCGAACTTCGCCAACGCGAACCTCAACCCCTCCGGCGGCGCCTTCAGCGCGGCGGGCGCGGCCTCGTTTGAGCCCCAGCGTCTTGTCCCCCAGGGCAATCCGTCGAACCTCTACAACTTCCAGGAGTTCGTCTGGCTCACGCCCTCGACCGAGCGCCTCGGCATCAACACCACGTTCCGCTACGACCTGACCAAGGACGTTTCGTTCTACGTCGAGACTGCCTACCAGCAGAACAAGTCGCACATCGAGCTCGCGCCCTCGCCGATCTCCACCGCTGGCGACAACAACATCATCGTCCCGAAGACCAATTACTGGAACCCCTTCGGCGTCGACGTCTCGTTCAATTACCGCCCGGTCGACATCGGCCCCCGCATGGCCGACATCACCAACGACTCCTGGCGCCTCGTCGCCGGCGCCAAGGGCAGCATCCTCGACCGCTGGAACTGGGACGTCTACTACTCCTACGACAACGACAAGGTCGTCGATCAGACCAAGAATGCCATTTCCGAGAGCCGTCTGCGGGCGGCCTTGGCGAAGAGAACCCCGGACGCCCTCAACATCTTCGGCGGCGCCTCCTTTCGTAACCCGAAGAGCGTCCTCGACGGGATTCGCGTGACCACCCAGAAGGGCGGCTACTCCACGCAGGACCTCTGGCACGCCCAGCTGTCCGGTGAGATCGCCCAGCTCCCGACCGGTCCCTTGGGCGGCGCGCTCCTCGTCGAGTGGCGCAAGGAGAAGTTCGGCGAGGCCAACGACGCCATCTCCACCACGCTTGATGACATCATCGGCCAGGTCCGCCTCGCTGATTCCACCGACGCCAGCCGTCGCGTGAAGTCCGGGGCCATCGAGCTCAACGCCCCGCTCGTCAAGGCGGGCACCGTCGCCGGCATCAACCGCCTGGAGCTGACCCTTGCCGGCCGCTATGAGCAGTTCTCCGACGGCTACGACTCCGGCCTGACGCCCTACGTCGGCCTGCGCTGGCAGCCGGTGAAGTCCCTGATGCTCCGCGGCACCTACAATGAGGCCTTCCGCTCCCCGACCCTGCCCCAGCTTTACGGCGGCGTGCGGGAGTCCCTCCCCAACGGCCTCGCCGACCTCCGTCGTCCGCAGTTGCTCACCGGCGATCCGTTCGACGGCGCCGCCACCCAGCGCCTCGTGCGTGCCGGCGGCAACCCGAACCTGACGCCCGAGAACGCCAAGGGCTGGCAGTATGGCTTCGTGTACGACGTCCCGGTCAAGGCCCTCCAGGGTCTCTCGCTCGGCGCCTCGTTCTTCCACATCGAGCAGAACAACATCATCACCTCGGTGGGCACCGCCTTCATCCGGCAGAACGAGGTCGGCGGCGGCACCGGTGACCTCGTGGTCCGCGACGCGGGCACCGAGACCTACACCAATCGCACCGCGAATCCGATCAATGTGCTCTCCGGCCCGAACGGCGCCGTCTCGCCGGTCGCCCCGGGCCAGACCGTCACGGTCCCCGGCCGCATCCGCTACATCAGCGACAGCGTGGTCAACCTGGCCTTCCAGAAGGTCGAGGGCTATGACTTCGAGTTGAACTACCGCAAGCGGACCACCGACTTCGGCCAGTTCAGCCTCCGCAGCAATGCGACCTACCTGAAGTTCTACGGCTTCACCCGCACGGTGAACCCCGCAAACCTCGCCGGCCGCGACGGCTTCCCGCGCACCCGCATCCAGACCAGCCTGCTCTGGACCCGCAAGGAGCACAGCGCCGGCATCACCAATAACCACATCGCCTCCTACAGCGACATCAACCGGGATGGCTATGAGGTCGACGCGTATTACACCTACAACGCGTTCTACGGCTGGGACATTCCCGCCGGGCTGATCCCGTACCTGAACAACACCCGCGTCACCGTCGGCGTGGATAACCTGATGGATAAGGCGCCGCCCCTGTACTACGATTCGATCGGCTACGAGAGCGGTTACGTCTCCCGTCCGATGGGCCGGTTCTTCTACATGTCGGTCCGCAAGAGCTTCTAAGGCTCGCGCGCGACCCTACCGTTCCCTTCCCGGGGGGGGGGGGGGGGGGGGGGGGGGGGG
>JBMTAG010000069.1:0-19669 GCA_049428505.1 Opitutaceae bacterium
GCCTGCCCCCGGCAGGAACACCAGGATGTCGCCGGTGCGGGCGCCGAGTGCCTCGGCTCTGCTGTCCCGCTACCACAGCGCGGACTCCAACCGCGATGGAAAGATCGGGCTTCTCGAGCTCACGCGGGTGATTGAGCTCTATAATTACCGTTCCGGCGGCAGCCGTACCGGGCAGTACAAGCCCCAGGCCGGCACCGAGGATGGATTTGCGCCGGGAACCTAGAAGCTCTCGCCCGCTCAGGGCACCGGGATCCACTGGACCGCGTCGATCACCACGAAGCCGTCGGTGCCGGCGTTGGTGATCTCCACCCGGCCCGCCTGGCCCGCCTCGAACCGGAACTCACCCACCGGTTCGAGGAGTTCGTCCACTGCCGGCTTGCGGCGTTGGTTCAAGGTCACGCGCGTCTCGCCGTCCGCGTGGAGGATCAGTACCGGCACGCTGGTCGCCCGATTGGCATTATGCGGGTACGCCACCAGCACGCGGTAACGCCCGGCCCGCGGGAGGTCGGGGACGAAGCGCGCCCACTGGTCGCCCTTGCCCGTGTTGTTGTCGTGCAGGTAACCCGAGTCGACGTAGGTCGGATGCGCGGTGCTGCCGCGGTCGAAGCCGTGGCGCTGGGCCTGCAAGTCGTCGACCACGATGCCCGCCAGCTGCGTCCGGGGTTTGCGGAGCACGACGGGCAGCGGCGGGCTTTCGAAATCGAGCACCTGCCCGTCGGCCAGCAACCGCGCGCGGAACCGTTCCGCGTCGATGGCCTGGACGGCCACGCCCTGCTCGAGGGCGTGCACCGCCGCGGTGGCGGCGCTTTGGCCCAGGACCATGAAGACCGGCTCCATGCGGATCGAGCCGTAGGCGATGTGCGAGGCGCTGAGGCAGACGGGCACGAGCAGGTTTTCCGCCTCGGCGGCGCGCGGGCGGATGCTCCGGTAACTGATCGGGTAGGGGCGCACGCGCACCTGGACATCTCCCTCGTTGCGGACGTGGCCCTCCTTGGTGACGTAGCGCTGCACGTGATGGGAATCCATGTTGTAGGCGCCCATGCCCACGCTGTCGGTGACCACTTCCGCCCGGGTGCAGTGGCGCTCGGTCATCACGTGGTCGCTGATCATCCGGCGCGCCTCGCGCACGTAGAGCTGGCGCGGCCAGTTGTCGTTTTCGGTGAATTCGTCCCGGGCGAGGCCGAGGCGCTGGAACTCGGCGCGGACCTTCTCCGGGACGCGCGGGTGGTGCGCGAGGGTCCACATCAGGCCGCGCTGCCAGTCCTCGTGCGCCTGCCGGATCCTTGCGCGGGTGGCGTGGTCGGCTTCCGGGTAGTCCCAGTTCTGGCCGATGAAGTCGGTGCTGACCGCGAAGTTGTTGTTGGTGTCGGTCTTGCGGTTGGGCATCCAGACCGGATTCCACGGCACGCGGTGGTCGCCGGCCTCGAAGTTGCGCAGGAGCAGCTCGTACCAGCGCGGGTCGTAGCGGGCGGGTTTTTCCCAGGCGCGGCGGTTCTCCGGCACGTCGGTGGTGCAGAGGCGGAAGTTGTAGGCCTGGATCTTGCGGTCGCCGGCGAATTCGGTCCCGGGGCCCTCGGGGTTGATTCCGGGCAGGAGGCCGCTGCGGGGGTCGCCGGGGACGACGTACGGGTCGACCGGGCGGATGAACTGGTGGCTGAAGGCGTGGCCGGCCTGCACGCCGTTGATGGTCTCGCCGTAGGTGGCGTTGGCCTCGCGGCCCACGTGGTAGCTCACGCCTGCGCGCGCCATCAGGTCGCCCTCGTAGGTCGCGTCGATGAACATCTTCCCGGTGAACGCGCGGCCGCTTTCCATCACGATCCGGGTGATCCGCGCGCCCTCCTTGAACACGCCGCGGCCCGGGGCCAGCTCCAGCCGCTCGCCGCGCACCACGGTGACGCGGTCGCCGGCCTCCCGGAGCATCGCGTCGTAGATCCGCGTGGCCACGTGGGGCTCGAAGGTCCAGAGCGTGCGCTCCGCGGGGTCGTTGGCCGTGCCGCGGCGGTTGACGTAGTCCGTGCGGGCCTGGCGGGTCCAGGCGGAGGGCTGCTGGTAGTATTCCCAGATGCGGCCGTAGAATTCGCGGGCCATGCCCCCGATCGCGCGCTTGTTGCCGATGTCGGTCGCGCCGAGGCCGCCGGTGGTCAGCCCGCCGAGGTGCTGCGTCGGCTCGATGAGAAGCGCGGTCCGGCCGAGGCGGGCGGTCTGGAGGGCGGCGGTGATGCCGGCGGAGGTGCCGCCGTAGATCACGACGTCGGCCGCGGCGGGCGGGGGCGTGGCGGCGCGGAGGAAGGAACCGGCGAGCGCGAGGCCGGCGAGGAGCAGGCGGGAAGGGAGCAAGGGGAAGGGGAACCGCATCCCGCGAGCGAACGGCTTTTGCCGTGCGGGGCGAGCCCGTTCCCGTCCGGAGGAAACCGGTTTCGTTCCCGGTTCAGGAGGCGGTCTCGGTGAAGCGGGACTCGCGGATCACCGTGACCTTGATGGTGCTCGGGTATTGGAGCTCGGTCTCAATGCGCTTGCGCAGTTCGCGGGCGATCTCGCGGGCGCGGTCGTCGGTCACCTCGGTCGGCGCCACCACCACGCGCAGCTCGCGGCCAGCCTGGATGGCGAACGCCTGCTGCACGCCCTCGATCGACGTCGCCAGCCGCTCCAGCCGGCCGATGCGCTGGATGTAGCCGTCGAGCGAATCCGCCCGGGCGCCGGGGCGGTTCGCGGAGAGGGTGTCCGCGAGGATGACGAGCCCGGCGTAGATCGTCTCGGGCCTTACCTCCTCGTGGTGGGCGGCGACCGCGTTGACGACGATCGGGGTCTCGCCGTGGCGGCGGATGAACTCGGCGCCGATCGCGGCATGGCTGCCCTCCAACTCCCCGGGGGCGGCCTTGCCGATGTCGTGCAGCAGCCCCGCGCGCTTGGCGACGTCGGGATCGAGGCCCACCTCGCTGGCCAGCAGCGAGGCCAGGAACGCCGTCTCCACCGAGTGGTCGAGGACGTTCTGGGTGTAGGAGAAGCGGAACTTCAGGCGGCCGAGGAGGCGGATGATCTCCGGGTGCAGGCCGTTGATGTGCAGACGGGACACGGCCTCCTCGCCCGCCTGGGTGGTCACCAGGTCGATCTCCTCCTGCGCGCGGCGCACGTACTCCTCGATCGAGGCGGGGTGGATGCGGCCGTCCTTCACCAGGCCTTCCAGCGCGACCCGCGCGACCTCGCGGCGGACGGGATCGAAGGACGACACCAGCACCATCTGCGGGGACTCATCGATAAGCAGCGTGACGCCGGTCAGGGACTCGAACGCCTTGATGTTGCGGCCTTCGCGCCCGATGATCCGGCCCTTCATCTCCTCGGAGGGGAGCTGGAGGATGGTGGCGGTGAGGTCATTGTTGGGCCGGCTGGCGATGCGCTGCATCGCGGACATCAGCACGCGGCGGGCGTCGTCCTGCAGTTCCCGTTCGGACTTTTCGAGGGTCGCGCGGCGCAGGGCGCGGAACTCGTCCTGGCACTCGAGCAGCACCTCCTCGCGGAGCTGCCGGCGCACGGCGTCGGCGTCGAGCTGGGAGACGCCCTCGAGCCGCTGGCGGACGCTCTTCGAAAGGCTGCGGATGGCGTCGCGCGCCTGGCGCAGGGCGGCGTTCTCGCGGTTGAGGCGCTCCTGGCGTTGCTCCAGCTGGTAGTCCAGCAGGGCGAGGGATTCCTCGTGGGCCTTGATCTCGCGCAGGCGGATGTCGCTCTCGATCTCGCGGCGGTCGTATTCGCGGTTGAGCTCGGCGCGTTTCTCCTGGATTTCGGCCTCGGCCTTCTGCCGCAGTTCCTCGCCGGCGACGGCGGCCTCGCGGCGGGCGACCTCAATGAGTTCGGCGGCCTGCTCGTGGGCCACGCGGCGGGTGTGGCGGGTGAGGGCCCAGACGACGCCGAATCCGGCCGCGAGTCCGACCAGCACCGACGCAGCCTCCAGCGACCAGTCGAGCAACTGGCCGCCCTCGGCGGAAAGGATCGCAAGTTCGGTGGCGGCCACGGGAACCAACAGGTCCGAGACCGTACGCCTTGCCGCCGGCAAAGCTCAAGCCCGGGTTTGGGGCGGTGCTGCAGGCTTGGCGCGGGGCCGGGTTACCGCTGACGTGGGGCGCTACCCCGCCGATGCCCGCCGTTCCCCTCACCGATGCGCACGTTCACTTCTGGGATCCCGCCGCGGGCCGCTACGCCTGGCTCGACGGCGTGCCCGCGCTGGCCGGCCGTCGTGGCCCCGTCGAATTCGCCCACGCCTGCGGGCCCGTGGCGGTCGAGCGGTTGGTCTTCGTCCAATGCGGTGCCGCGGACGCGCTCGCCGAGGTGGCCTGGGTTGAGGGCCTTGCCGCGGCCGAACCCCGCCTCGCCGCGATCGTCGCGCACGCCCCGGTGGAGGCGGGCGCGGCGGTCGAGCCGTGGCTCGAGCAGCTGGCATCCCGACCCCGCGTGCGGGGCGTGCGGCGGCTGCTGCAGGACGAACCGGACGACGCCTTCTGCCTGCGGCCGGAGTTCGTGGAGGGCGTGCGGCGGCTCGAGCGCTTCGGGCTCAGCTTCGACCTTTGCCTCTACGCGCGCCAACTCGGTGCCGTGGTCGAGCTGGTGCGGCGTTGCCCCGGGGTGCGCTTCATCCTGGACCACGCGGCCAAGCCGGACATCCGGGCCGGGCGGCTGGACCCGTGGCGCGAGGAGATCCGCGCCCTCGCGGCCCTGCCCAATGTGGACTGCAAACTCAGCGGGCTTGCGACCGAGGCCGATCTCCGGGCGTGGACCACCGCCGACCTGCGGCCTTACGTCGATCACCTCCTGGCCACTTTCGGTCCCGGTCGGCTGCTCTTCGGGGGCGACTGGCCGGTGAGCACGCTCGCCACGGATTACCCGCGTTGGGTGGCCACGGTCGAGTCGCTGCTCGCGGGCGTCTCGGAGGAGGATCAGCGGCGGATCTGGTCGGCGAATGCCGCGCGGGTCTACCGGCTGTGAGTCGAGACGGGGGGCCGGGCCGGCTCCGGTTCCCAGCCGGTCCCGGTGGCGCGCTCCATCGGTGCGCTGGCCGGCGCGGCCACGAGGAAGAGGGCGGGGATGCCGGCCGCGTCCGCGAGCGACGGCCCCGCTTCCGGTCCGAGCACGAACAAACCCGTCGCGAGGGCACTGGCGCGTTGGCTGGTCGCCGCGCGCACGCTCACCGAGAGCAGGTCGTTTTCCGCCGGCCGGCCCGTGCGGGGATCGAGCAGGTGACCGGCCCCCGCGGGACCGACCGGCGCGCGGTTGCGGTCGTTCCCGGAGGTGGAGAGGGCGGCGTCGCGCAGGGGTAGGCGCCGCGCGAGCGCCGGTCCCCCGCGCCCCGGCAAGGCGATGCCCACGGGCCAGCCGGCGCCGGCGGGTCCGGGGCCCGCGGCCCGCAATTCGCCCCCGACCGCGGCGAGATGGTTGGTCGCCCCGAGCCTTTGTGCGAGGAGACTCAACTCGTCCGTCGCCCGGCCTTTGGCGGGTGACGAGAGATCGACCCGGGTGTCCGCGCGCGCCCGGCGAAGGGCCGGAGGATCGGTGCTTACCGTGAGGCGGCGCCAGTCCACGGCGGCGCGGAGGCGCTCCAACTCGGCGGGTGACGGGACTGGCCCCGTGCGCGCGGCGGGGCCGTGACCCCAGGGTCCGAGCAGGGGTTCGACGGTCGGGTCAAAGGCGCCGCCGGTGAGCGCGGCGACGGCGAGGGCTTCGGCGGCGATTTCGGCGACGCGCGGCGAGACGGGCAACCATTCGCCCGGCGGGGCGGCGTTCAGGCGGTTGAGCGTGGAGCCGGGGCGCCAGGCGGAGAGTTCCGCCTCGAAGGCCTCGAGCAACGCAGCCGCTTCGCGTTGCAGGCGCGCGGGCTCGGGTGCGCCGGGCCCGGGTACCCATCGGAGCGACCAGGTGGTGCCGAGGGCGCGGCCGCCGGCCGCCACGGGCTCGGCGGCGCCGGCGGCGGTAAGGGCCGCCAACCCCCAGGTCCACCAGCGGACCCGGCGGATCAGCCGACGTGCTTCATCCACTGCTGCAGGGGGACGTCCCAGTGGTTGAGCGCCCCGGCGATCGCCACCAGCGCGAGGGCCGCGGCGTCGCGGGTGGAAAAGCGGTCGGTGGCGCCGCGGGCGCGGACGAAATTGAGCAGGGCCCCGGTCGGGCAGCCGAAGCGGCAATAGGCCTGGGGGATGAACACCGAGGCGATGAGCCCCACCACTGCCACCCCGAGCGTCGCGAGCCCCGCGGTGCGGAAGACCCAGGCGTCAAACGGCTCCAAGCCCGCGAGGTTGAACGGCAGGGCGGTCATCGCGACGACCAGGCTGAACAGCAGCAGCGCGGCCGGCAGGTAACCGAGGCCGCGGGCGACGTCCGGACGGAGGGTGAGGGTCCAGCGTCGCGGGCGGATCCGGCCGATGAGCTCCTGGGCCGCGCCGTGCGGGCAGACGTGGTGGCAGTAGAACGGCTTCCGCGTCGCCCACGGCAGCAGAAGCGAGGCGCCGAGGAGGAGCGCGAGGCCCGGGGCGGTCTCCCACGGGACGCCGCCGCGCGCCCACCCCGCGAGGAGCGACTGCGCGAGCAGGTCGCCGCTCACCAGGCCGACGTAGCCGACGAGCAGCAGTTGATGCGGCAGCTTCCCGCGGCGCCGCCAGCCCGCGGGCCCGTAGGCCTGCACGGCCGCGAGCCCGATCACCGCCAGCAGGCCCCAGTCGCGCCAGCCGGGCGAGAAGGTCGGCCGGGCGAGCATCTCATCGCGGCTGGCCTGGAGGCGCGCCTTCACGCTGCGCGCGATGGCCATGCTGGTCATGGTCGAGCCGGAGACGCCCTCAATGCCGGCCGCCCGCAGGTCGAGGCCCGCCGCCTGATCCCACGTCATTCCATTCCACTTCTTCAGGAACTTCCGGTCGGTGACCACATCGCGCAGGTGTTCCGCCGTGTCCTCCGACGAACGCACCTTCAGTCCGAGGATCTTCCAGTCCGGGTCGAGGGCGACCAGGGTGTCCGTCACCCCGCAGTAGCCGATGATGTCCTGGCAGCGGGGCTGCGTGCGCACCACGTAGCCGAGTTCGCGGCCGGCGCGGTCGAGGACGAAGAGGCCGTCGCGTTCCGAGCTGTCGGGACGGAGGCGGGCGGCCTCCGGGAAAAAACCGCGGACCTCGGTGACGTCGACCGGGGCGTCGCCGTGCGAGCGCTGGTGCACGGCGACGTCGCGCACCAGCCAGGCGATGGCCGCCAGGACGGCGAGGCGGTAGAGCGGGAGGAGGGCCGGCCGCACGGGGAGTCCGGACCCGCCGGCTCAGGGGGTGGGCAGGAGCTGGACCGCGTCGATGTGGACGTTGCCGTCGGCGCCCGCGGCATCGACGACGACCGCGTGGGTCTGGCCGGCGGTGAAGCGGTAGGTGCCGAGCGGAATCCAGCGGCCATCGATGGGCGGGTTGACCCGCTGGTTGGCCTTCACCTTGGCCTCGCCGCCGGCGTGGCGCACGGTGATCGCGGTGTTGCTGGCGCGGTTCTCGTGGGGCGCGCTGGCGAAGCGGACCTCGTAGGTGCCGGTGGTCGGCACCGTGAACTCGAAGGTGGCGGCGTTGCCCGGGCCGCGGGCGTAGCCGTAGTCGGCGCCCACGGAGGGCAGGCTGCCGCCGTGCGCCCACTTGCCGGTCAGCTTGGCCTTGGAGTTGTCGATCACGATGCCTTTCAGGGAAGCGAGGGCGATGCCCCCGCCGCCGCCGGCCTCCTCCACCGGGCCGGGGAGCGGGCCGCTGAGGTCGAAGGTGTTGTCCGGGAGGCGCCGGGCGCGGCCGGGCAGCTGCAGCAGCTGGTCCATCTCGGACCAGTAGAGCGTGTAGACCTCGCGCGGGGAGCAGTTGCGGCGCACCGCGATGGAGGCCGCCTTGCCGACGACCTCGCCCATCATCCCGATCGTCCGCATCACGCGCACCGTGCCGAGGGCGACGTCGGTGACGCTGATGTTGCGGCCCGCCATGAAGAGGTTGCCGATGTTGACCGAGTAGAGCGTGCGGTAGGGGATCGGGTAGCCGTACTGGCGGTCGACGCGGCGGTCGTGTTCCGCGTAGGAGATGAAGGGATTGTCGGGGAACTTCTTCGCGTACTCCTGCTTCGGAAAATGCAGGTCGATGCTCCAGGTGCTCGGCACGCAGCCGTCCGGGAAGTCGCGCTTGTTCACGATGTCCTCCTGGGTGAGCATCACGTCGCCGACGATGCGGCGGGACTCGCGGGTGCCGCCGATGTAGGCCACCCAGTCGAGTTTCGCCTTGGGGTGCTCGGCCTTGCCGTCGCGGTTCTTCATCGCGTTGAAGGCGCCGAAGACCGCGCGGAGGTTCCAGTCGCGGATCAGCTCGAGGTCCTTGATCGGATCCTTGTTGAAGCCGCTCTCCCAGAACCACTCGCCCTTGCCCTTATCGGCCATGTCGGCGCGGCCCACCTTCGGGTAGGGGAAGTCATCCATCGTGAGGTCGAGGGCCCACGGCGTCTCCGGGAAGGCGCGGGGCTCGGCGGCGTTGCTCCAGACCCACATGTTGCTCATCCCGAGCAGGTCCTTCAGCTCGATCTCGTACTTGGCGCCCGCAAGGTGGGCGAGGTTGCCGTGGCCGGTGCAATCGGCGAACAGCTTGCCCCGGAAACGCTTCTCCCGGCTGGTGCTGGTGTTGAGGGAGGTGACGGAGAGGATCTTCCCGTCGCGGCTTTCGGCCGCGTGGACGTGTTCGTTGAGGAACAGGCTGATGTTCTTCTCCTTCCGGACGTGCGCCTCCTTCTCGGCGTCGCCGAACTCCTCGTAGAGCCCGGGGGAGTTCTTCGCGCGGTCGGCGAACTCCTCCACCATCTCGCCGATGTGCGTGTACTTGCCGCGGCGGATGAGGCCCTTGGACCAGACGCGCACCTCGGAGCTGCCGTTGCCGCCCAGCACGGGGCGGTTCTGGATGAGGGCGACCTTCAGGCCCTGGCGGGCCGCGGAGATGGCGCTGCCGAGGCCGCCGTAGCCGCCGCCGACCACCACGAGGTCGAACTCACCCATGTCCTCCGGCGCCGCGGGGAGGCCGAGGGCGGCCTTGCGCCAGGCGGAGAGCGGCGCGGTGTCTTCGGGCGGGGTCTCCCGCAGGTCCTGCGTGAAGTAGATCGCGTCGCAGCGGCCGTTGAAGCCCGTGAGGTCGCGGAGGGCGACGGCGAGGCTGGGGCTCGCAGCCTCAATCACGCCGCCATCGTGCCAGGACCAGGCCTTGCCCTTGGTCCCGAACGTCTCGGCGAGGGGCTGGCCGTTGACCAGCACCTGGAAGCGGCCGGGCGTGCCGGGCGCGCCCCAGTGGGCGACCCAATCCTTGGTGCGGACCCAGACGCGGTACTTGCCGGTGGCGGGGAGGGTGGCGGTGGTGGTGGCGTCGGCGACCGGCTCGCCCAGACCGTGGGCGAGCAGGTAGGGCGAGCCCATGATCTCGATGAACTGGGTGTCAAGCGACCAGCCGCCCGGGTTGCGGAAGCTTTCCGCCTCGAGCAGGAGGCGGGGCGCCGCGGCTGCGGCGGAGAGGGGGGGCAGCAGGCCGAGCAGGCCGGCGAGGAGCGGGAGGGGCAGGCGCATGGGAAAGGAAGCAGGGGTGGGGAGGGAGCGCGGAGGATGCAACGGGAGCCGGCCCGAAATCCAGCCGGGAATCGGCGAGGGGAAACGGCGCGGGCACTTTCCGGCGGACGGGCGGGCGACGCGGATCCGGCAGACGGGACCCGCCCCGCCAGCGGCGAACCGGCGGCCGGCCTCAAACCGCGGCGCGGGCCTGGCGGCGGCCCGTGGCGATCAGCAGCGCGAGCGCCGCCGCGGTGGCCACGACGTACGCGCCCGACGACGGCAGCGCGAGCCACGCGAGGCGCGCCTTGGCGGCCCCGGTGCTCCCGAGACCTGGCGCGAGGAACCCCGCCCACAGCCAGTAGACCGAATACGCCAGCCCTCCCGCGCCGAGCGCCCAGGCCACGAGCCGCGTCGGCCCCCGCGGCGCGTCCAGCGCGGCGAGGAGGACGATCAGGACCAGCGCCGTGGTCCCCATCGCCCCGGCGTGAAGGTGCGCGCGCTGCACGTACACCCAGGCCTTGTCCACGACCGGCTTGGCCAGCGCGGGGTCCCCCTTGTACAGGGTCGCGGTCACGGCCGCCGCGTCGTCGCGGAGCCGCGCCTTCATCGCGTCCTCCGCCGCCCCGAAGGCGATGCCAATGGCCTGGCCGAACAGGACCGTGAGCAGGGCGAGGCTGAGGCCGGGCCAGAGGGCGCCGAGCCGGGCGGGGAGCGGGCGGGTTTCCATCGGGTTCAGAAGTCGGCCGAGCCGGGCGTGCGGGCGAACGGGATCACGTCGCGGATGTTGGCCACGCCGGTGACGAACATGAGCATCCGCTCAAAGCCCAGGCCGAAGCCGGCGTGCGGCACGGTGCCGTAGCGCCGCAGGTCGAGGTACCACCAGTACTCCTTCTCGGGCAGGTGGTGGTGGGCGAGGTTCTCCCGCAGCACCTCCAGCCGCTCCTCGCGCTGGCTGCCGCCGATGATCTCGCCGATCCCCGGGACGAGCAGGTCCATTGCCCGGACGGTCCGGCCGTCCTCGTTCACCCGCATGTAGAAGGGCTTCAGCGTGCGCGGGTAATTGTAGACGGTCACCGGGCACTTGAAGTGCTCCTCCGCCAGGTAGCGCTCGTGCTCGCTCTGCAGGTTGTCGCCCCAGGCCACCGGGTGTTCCCACGTCCGGCCGGACTTGGCCAGCAGCTCGATCGCCTCGGTGTAGCTACAGCGCTGGAAGGGGCGTTCGAGCACGAAGTCCAGCCGCGCGAGCAGCCCCTGATCCACGAACTTCCCGAGGAACTCCAGGTCGCCGGCGCAGTGCTGGCGGACGTCCCGGATGAGGTGCTTCACGAACTCCTCCGCCAGCGCCATGTTGCCCTCGAGATCGCAGAAGGCCATCTCCGGCTCGATCATCCAGAACTCGGCCGCGTGGCGCGACGTGTTCGAGTTCTCGGCGCGGAAGGTCGGCCCGAAGGTGTAGACGTTCGAGAGCGCGCAGGCGAACACCTCCGCCTCCAGCTGGCCGCTCACGGTCAGGTACGCCTTGCGGGCGAAGAAGTCCTGCCGGAAGTCCACGTCGCCCGCCTCCGTCATCGGCGGATGCGAGGCGTCGAGGGTGGTCACCCGGAAGAGCTCGCCGGCGCCCTCGCAGTCGCTGGTGGTGATGATGGGGGCGTGGACGTAGGCGAAGGCGCGTTCCTGGAAGAACTGGTGGACGGCATAGGCGAGCCGGCTCCGGATGCGGAAGACGGCGCCGAACAGGTTGGAGCGCGGGCGCAGGTGGGCGATCTCGCGCAGGAACTCGAGGCTGTGGCCCTTCTTCTGGAGCGGGTAGGTCGCATCCGCCTCGCCCACGATGGTCAGCGTCTCGGCCACCACCTCCCACTTCTGGCCCGCCCCCTGCGAGGCGACCAGCCGCCCGCGCACCTCGAGGGCCGCGCCGGTGGATGCCCGCGGCAGGTCCGCCGCGTAATTCGGCAGCGTCGCCGGGGCGATCACCTGGATCCCCTTGAGCGAGGAGCCGTCGTTCAGCTCCACGAAGGAGAAGCCCTTGGCGTCGCGCCGGGTGCGGACCCAGCCCTGGAGCAAGATCGCGTCGGCCGGGCCGGCGGCGAGGAGGGCGTCTTTGACGAGGGTGCGGGAGAGGGACATGCGAGGGGAGGAGCCAAACCCGGGGCGGCGCCCAAGGCAAATCCGCGCGCGGGGGCGCCGCGGCTCAGCCGGCGAGGGCGCGGGCGGCCCGCAGCGTGGGGATGACGGCCGCGCACGCGGCGTCGTTGTCGAGCGCGTTGAGCGGGGCGTTGAACGGTTCGCAGCGCGCCGGGCCGGCGTACCCGATGGCCCGCAGGGCCTGGATGAAGGGCCCCGCCGGGATCACCCCGGTCGCCAGCGGCAGCTCCCGCGCGTTGTCCTTCTGCAGCGCCTTGGGCACCCCCTTCGGGGCGTCGTTCAGGTCCACGCTGACGACGTCCTCGGCCCGCAGCACCCGCAGTTCCTCCGCGGTGTCCCCGGCGGTCCACCAGTGCCAGGTGTCGAGGACGAGGCCCACGTTGCCCGTGCCGATCGCGGCGATCAGTTCCCGGGTTTCGGCGAGGGTGTGGACGAACGGGTAGCGCTGGCCGACGAGGAGGAGTTGGGTGCCGACGTACTCGAGGCCCAGGCGGAGCCCGTGCTCGCCGAGGATCCGCGCGATCTCCCGCAGGCGCGCGGCGTGGCGGTCGAAGTTGGCACGGTACGTCAGCTCGGCGTGGCTGGGGGAAAGCCAGGTGCCGACGCGGTCGGCGCCCGCCCGGCGCAACGCGGCCGCGATCGCCGGGAGCTTGCCGAGCCCGTCGCGGAACGTCGCCTCGTCCTTGCGGAAGTCCACCGTGAGGCCCGCCGCCGCCCACTGCAGCCCCTTGCCGCGCAGATCCGCCACCACTTCCTCGACTTGGCCCGGCGCGAGTCCGGCCAGTTCGGTGCCGCGGGGCTCGACGGACTCGAACCCGTGCCGGGCGGCAAGGGCGTTGAGCTCGCGCTGGCTCTGCACGGTGACGCCGATGCTGCCGGGCGCGAGGGCGAGGGTCATTCCGAACGGGGCGGGGGCGGCGGCGCGGGCCAGCGGGGCGAGGGCGGCGGTCTGGAGGAAGGTGCGGCGTTGCATCGGGGTTTTTCCGCGACGCAAACGGTCCGGCGGGCCGTTGGCGACTCAAAGCGGCCGGGCGCACATTGCGGTTGTCACCGCGGCCGGGGGCTGGCGTCCTGCCGGGCGTTACCCGCCACCCCCGGTCCTGCCCCCTCGCCGATGCCCTCCCGCCCCGTCCATTCCCGCCGTTCCTTCCTCCGCCTGGGCGCCGCCGCCGCGTTCTGCGGGCCGCAGATCGTCGCCTCGGGCGTCCTCCGCGGCGCCACTGCGCCCAGCCGCCGCCTCAACGTGGCGGTCATCGGCTGCGGCAACCGTTCCCGCACCCTCATCCCGGCGCTGCTCGAGGAGGGCGCGCATATCGCGGCGCTGTGCGACGTCGAGGCGGCCCAGATCCGCGGCCTCAAGACCGGTGCGCCCGCGCGGGACGGCAAGAAGCGGAAGGATGGCGGCATTGCCGCGGGCATCGCGCAGGCCCGCGAGTACGGGGATTTCCGGCGCCTCCTCGAGGCGGAGCGGAACCTCGATGCCGTGGTGATCGCGGTGGGCCAGCGCTGGCACCAGCCGATGAGCGCCGCGGCCCTCGGGGCCGGCCGCCACGTGTTCTGCGAGAAGCCGCTCGCCCACAGCGTGGCCGAGGCCCGCGCGATGGCCCGGCTGGTGCAGGGCACCAAGCTGGTCACTCAGGTGGGCACGCAGGGCGGCGCCACGGACGCCTTCCGGCGGAGCATGGAGATCATCCAGGCCGGCCTGCTCGGGCCCGTGCGGGAGGTGCACTGCTGGATGGACCGGACCTTCCCGCCCAGCACCCGGGTCGCGCGCGACGCGGATCCGCTGCCCAAGGATCTCAACTGGGACGCCTGGTGCGGCCCTTCGCCGGTGCCCCCCTTCAAGGAACATTACCTCGGTGGGTGCCTGCAGTGGGGGCGCTGGCTCGACTACGGTGACGGTCACCTGGCCGACATGGGCGCCCACGCCCACAACCTCCCGCTGCGCGCCCTCGAGCTCGGGGCCCCGGTGCGGGTGGCGGTCAAGTCCTCCGAGCCGGCCCTGGATTCCTATCCCGCCGAGAACAGCTTCCGCTGGGACTTCGCGGCGCGGGGCAAGTATCCCGCCGTCAGCGTCTGGTGGCACGATGGTCCGCGGGCCGCGCCGCCCGCGGAGTTGACCCGCGATCTGGTGGCCACCTACGGGAAGGTCCCGACCAACGGCTGCCTATTCGTCGGGGAAAAGGGCATCCTGTGCGCTGACGCGTGGGGCCAGAAGGGCGTGATGCGGCTGCGCAGTGACGCGAGCCCGAAGTGCCGCGGCGTGCTCGACCACGAGGCCCAGCGGAACCTGCCGGTGGTTTACCCGCGGACCCCGGGACAGAATCACCTCGGCGAGTTCCTGGAGGCCTGCAAGGGCGGGCCGCCCACGTTCCAGAACTTCGCGGTCGCGGCGCGGGCGGCGGAATTCGGGATGACGGGCATCGTCGCGCTCCGGGTGGGCCGCGAAATCGCCTGGGACAGCGCCGCCCTGAAGGCCCCGGGCTGCCCCGAGGCCGACCGCTGGATTCACCTGCCCCAGCGCCGCGACTGGCTGGCCTGAGGCGGCCCGCGGGTGGAATCGCCCCCGGCTCGTTCTCCCCGCCCCGGCTCGACCTCGCGTGCGGAGACCGCACAGTTGGGTGTCGCCCCGCATGGTTCCCGCCCGCCCCGCGCTCGCCGTCCTCACCTTCCTCGCCGGCCTGGTCGTACCTCCGCGCCCCGCCTTCGCCGGTGCCGCGCCCGCCCCGGCTGCCGCGCTGATCGCCTCGCCGGAGGAAGGGTGGCCCCAGTTTCGCGGCCCGCGGCGCGACGGCGTCAGCGACGAGCGCGGCCTGCTGCCTGAGTGGCCCGCCGACGGCCCGCCGCTGGTCGCCACCGTCTCCGGCCTCGGCAAGGGGTTCTCGTCCCCGGTCATCACCGGCGGCCGGATTTTCCTCACGGGCGATTTCGGCGCCGAGACGCGGATCCTTGCCTTCGACCTCACCGGGCGCCCCCTCTGGAGCGCCGGCAACGGCGCGGCCTGGCTCAACCAATACCAGGGCGCCCGCGGCACCGTCGCCGTCCGGGGCGGGAGGCTCTACCACCAGAACGCCCACGGCCGCGTGGTCTGCCTGGAGGCCGCCACCGGCCGGGAACTCTGGGCAGTCGATCTGCTCCAGCGCTTCAAGGGGGACAACATCACCTGGGGGCTCAGCGACTGCCTGCTGGTCGACGACCGGCTGGTCTATGCCGCGCCGGGCGGCCGCGAGGCCTCCCTCGTTGCCCTCGACCGCGAGACCGGCGCGGTCCGCTGGCAGAGCGCGCCGCAGTTCCTTGCCGAGAGTCCGGACACCCCGGAGGCCGCCGGCTACGCCGCCCCGATTCTGGTCCGCTTCGGCGAGCGCCGGCTGCTGGTCGGCTGCACCCAGCGGCACCTGTACTGCGTCGATGCCGACACGGGGGAGGTCCAGTGGCGCCGCGAGCGCAAGACCCCGTATTCGGTGATCGCGATGATGCCGGTGCTCGTGGGCGACGCCATTTTCTCCACCGCCCCGATGAGCGGCGCCGCCGGCCTGCACCGGCTCGTCCCGCCGGCGACCCCCGGCGGCCGGATCGGGGTCGCGGACGTCTGGTCGGCGCAGCTGGACACCTGCCAGGGGGGCGTCGTCCACGCGGGTGGACGGCTCTTCGGCTCCCATTACCCCAAGGGCCGCGGCTGGACGGCGCTCGACGCCCGCACCGGTGAAACCCTCTACAACGCGCCGGAGTTCGCCAAGGGCTCCCTCCTGCACGCCGATGACCGGCTCTACGTGCTCACCGAGGACGGCTGGGCGCTCCTTGTGGACCCGGCCGCGCCGACCTTTTCCCTCAAGGGCCGCTTCCGCTTCGTCACCGCCAAGGACCGGGATGCGTGGGCCCATCCCGTGATCCACGACGGGCAGCTTTTTCTCCGGTATCATAATACCATGGAAATCAGGCGGATAAGGAAGTATCCCGGCGGCGGAAAAGACCTGCGCTAATACCGGGGGCGCGTGGTGCTACTGGCACTCCCAAAGTGGGGATTGCAGTTGCGCGAGTGAGGGAGCTGTGGCTTCTTCGTGGCTCCTCCGCTTAGCGGAGGTTTTGGGGTAAATAAGAAAGCAATGCCCGCCGTGTAGGGGTACACGGCGGGCTCTTTCTTTTCCGGGGTCGAAGCCGCCGGTCGTGACTGGGCCCCGGGTCCGTTGGTCTGAACCTGAGCTTACCAGACCACGGGCACCAGCCCGGCTTCCGCCAATCGTTCGTCCCGGCTCAGCAACGTCAGTCGGTGCACCTTTGCCGTGGCGGTGATGATGCGGTCGAACGGATCCCCGTGCGGCAGGCGGAGCGCCGGGGCGGCGAGGGCCACGGGCAATGAGATGGGCAGCACTTCGACGTAGTCGAGCACCGGCCCGAGGACCGCCGCGGGCGATCCCCGCAAGGCAATCTTCCCCGTGTGCAGCAGGTAACCGATCTCCTGCAGGCTGATGTCGGAGATCGCCAGCTGCTCGTACGGCGTGGAGGCGAGGATTCGCGCGGCCTCCGGCCCCAGCCGCTCCTCGTCCGCCGCCGCCCAGAGCAGGGCGTGGGTGTCCAGCAGGTAGCGGAGCGTGGCTTTCACAGCGACGGCTTCCAGGCTTCGTCCGGCAGCGTGGGCTGCGTCAGGTCACCCCCGAAGCGGATCTTCCCGCGGGCTGACCCGAGCAGTTGGCGGCGCGTACCGACGGCCGTGAACAGGAACTCCCCCTCGCGGTCGCGGATCCGCACCGTCCGGCCCCGGCGCGCCTGGGCCTTGCAGGTGGCAAAATCGCGGAGGAAGGTGCGGACGTTGACGTTCATGGCCCGAAAGCGTCTGACAAAACAAGGAGTGTCAAGCAAAGATCCGGTTCCGCTCCCGGGCGGCGCCGCCGGCCTTCGTCGCCGCCGCCGGGCCCACGCGGCCCCGAGCGCGGCCGCGCCGCCGGCGAGGGCGATCCCGGCCGGTTCCGGCACCGCGGTGGTGGCGAGGCTCAGGTTGTCGAGCCCGAGCCCCTGGGAATTCGCGCCGCCGGTGTCGAAGGTCCACCGCAGGTACAGCGACGCCCCCGGGGCGAGGTCGAGGCCGGGCAGGGCCACGCTCCGCGTCACGGTCGAGAGCGGGGTCGCGAAGCCGTACGCGCTCGGTCCGGGCGCGAAGGCGCCGCTGTCCCCGGCCGGCGCCGCCGTCCAGCTCACACCGTCCGCCGAGTGGTGGAAGGTGATCGCCGCCGGGGTCGTGTTGATCCGGTAGCGCTCGTAAGCGAAGGTCAGGTCGACCTGCGCGACCGGCACCTCGAGGGTGTTTTGGAACCACGCGAGGAGGCTCACCGGGCTCGGGGAGCCGGAGGAACTCATCACCCCCGGCGCACGGTCCGTCGCCGACTGGCCCCAGTTGTAGCGTCCGCCGGCCGTCGGGGATCCGCTGCTCGCCTGCGCGCTGGTGGCGGAGACGTTGGTCGTATCGTCCCAGCGGATGGTGGCGTCGCCGGCCGCGCTGAATCGCCATCCCGCCGGCAACGCGGCGGTGGTGCCAGTGCCGAGGAGATTGAAGTCCTCCTCGAGCGCGGCGCCGGGGGGCGGCAGGGGGATTTGCGCGATGAGGGAGCCGCCGAGAACCAGCAGGAGGCCAAGTCCGGCGAGCAGCGGACGGGAGAGGAGGAAAAGGGAGGGGAGGAACATGACGAAGGGAGGGCGCGGGCGGTGGTGTTGGTTCGCACCGTGGGGCTGCGGGCCGGAGCGGCCCAGTCCCGCGCGTCCCCGAAACGCGGGGCAAATCGGGCGGCGTTTTCGCGTTGCCCCGGCCGGGTCGCGCCGAGGCAATCCGGGGATGTCCGGTGACCGCGCCTCCCCCCGCCTCCGCGCCCTCGCCGCCGCGGGCCTGCTGGTGGCCCTGCTGCTGGCCGCCTACGCGGGCTCGCTGCGGGGGGAGTTCCTCTGGGACGACGACCTGCACATCACGGCCAATCCGACCATCGTGGGCCCGCTCGGCCTGACGGAGATCTGGACCTCCGCGCGCGCCCATTACTTCCCGCTGGTGCTGACGAATTTCTGGGTGCAGCACCAGCTGTGGGGACTCGAGCCGTTGGGCTACCGGCTGGTGACGCTCCTCTGCCACGCCGGCGCGGCGCTGATGCTCTGGCGCCTGCTCCTCGGCCTCGGCGTCCCCGGCGCGTGGCTCGGGGCCGCGCTGTGGGCGTTGCATCCGGTGCAGGTCGAATCGGTGGCCTGGATCTGCGAGCTCAAGAACACGCAGTCCGCGGTGCTCTTCCTCGCCGCGGCCCTCTGCTACCTCCGCTGGCTCGACTCCCGCGGTCGAACCGGCGCGGGCCGGGCCTATGCCGCGGCGCTGGCGTGCGCGGCGCTGGCGATCCTGAGCAAGCCCTCGACCGTGATGCTGCCCGTGACCCTCGCGCTGCTGGGCTGGTGGCGGCGGCGGACCGTCGCGTGGGCCGACCTGGGGCCGCTCGCACCGTTCCTCGCCCTGTCGGCCGCGGCGGCCGGCTGGACGATCTGGGAACAGCGCTACAACTCCGGCGCGCTGGGGCCGGAGTGGAGCCAGACGCCCGCCGAGCGGCTGATCCTCGCCGGCCGGGTGGTCTGGTTTTACCTCGGCAAACTGGCTTGGCCGGAGCCGCTGGTGTTCATCTATCCGCGCTGGTCCCTCGCGGCGGGCAATCCGCTCTCCTACCTGCCGGGCGTGGGCGTCATCGCGGCGCTCGTCCTCCTGTGGCGGTTCCGGGCGCGGCCGGCGGCGGCGGCGGGCGTTCTGGCGGCGGGGCACTTCGCGGCGCTGCTCTTCCCGGTGATGGGTTTTTTCAACGTCTTCTTTTTTCGCTATTCCTTCGTCGGCGACCATTTCCAATACCTCGCGAGCATCGGCCCGCTCGCCCTCGCGGGCGCGTGGCTCGCGCGCTGGCGCCCGGTGGCCGCGTTCGCGGTGGTGGCCCTCGCGGCGCTCAGCTTCCGCGAGGCGCGGGAGTACGTGTCGTCGGAGGTCCTCTGGCGCAGCACGATTGCGCGGAACCCCGGGGCGACGATGGCGTGGCTGAACCTCGGGGACACCCTGCAGCGCCAGGGCCGGACGGACGAGGCGATCGTGGTCTTCCGCACGGTCCTCGAACGCCATCCGGACAACCTCGAGGCGCACAACGATCTCGCGGGTGCCCTGCTCCTGCGGGGTCGGCCCGCGGACGCGTTGCCGCACCTTGAGCGGGCGGTGGCCCTGGCGCCGGGCCGTGCGGAGTTCCACAAGAACCTCGGCAACGCCCTGCAGGCGCTGGGTCGCCCCGAGGCGGCCCTTGGACCCTTCCGGCGCGCGCTTGAGCTTGATCCCCGCATGGCGGAGGCACGGGCCGGATTCGGGTTCGGCTTGGTGCTGACCGGGCAGGTGGCGGCGGGGTTGGCCGGGCTGGAAGAGGCCGTGCGCGAGGCGCCGCGCCACGCGGGGATCCGGGGCTTGGCGGCGCGGGGCAATGCACGCGCGGGGCAGGCGGCGGCGGCGCGCGGTCATTTCGAGGTGGCGGCGGAGCTCGATCCCGGCTCCGCCGAGGCGCAGAACAACCTCGGCACCGCCCTCGCCCTGGCCGGGGAACTGGACCGGGCGCGCGCCAGTTTCACGCGCGCCCTGCAACTGGCGCCGGGCTTCACCGCGGCCCGCTTCAACCTCGCCAACGCCCTGCTCTCGGCCGGGCGCTGGGCCGAGGCGGCGGCGGAGTTCCGGGTCGTCGCGGCCGAACGGCCCGCGGATCCCGCGGTGCGGGCCCGACTGGCGGGTGCCCTCGCCAACTCCGGGGACCTCGCCGGCGCCGCCGCGGCCTACGCGGCCGCGTTGGAATCGCCCGCCGCGTCGCCGGAGTGGCGCGAGCAGTACGCCCAGGTCTTGCGCGCCCTCGGGCGGCCCCGCGAGGCGCTTCAGCAGCTGGAGCGGGCCGGCCGTGCCCGCCGGTGAGGCCGCTCGGCCCGGGG
>JBMTAG010000070.1:0-18930 GCA_049428505.1 Opitutaceae bacterium
TCTCCGCCCGCCACGTGGAGCCGAGCCCACGCCCCGCGACCGTTGAGCCTTTTGGGGCCCCCCTCTGTCTCTGAACCCGCCGCGCGTCAGGCGGCGCCGAAGGCGTCCCGTACCGCCCGCAGCACGGCGGGGTCGGTGATGATCCCGAGCACGCCGTTCACGACGAACTGGATGCCGATGCAGAGGATCAGGAAGCCCATCACCTTGGAGAGGGCGTTCATCCCGTTGGCGCCGATGACCTGCGTGATGCGCTCCGAAAGCCGCAGGGTGGCGTAGGAAATCCCGGCCACGATGAGGATGCCCAAAATGATCGCCGCGTAGTCGAGCAGCCCCCGCGCCAGCGAGGTGAAGCCGATGGTGACCGCGATCGAGCCTGGTCCGCTGAGCATCGGCATCGCCAGGGGGGAAAAGGACACGTCGCGCTTGGCCCGTGCCGCCTCCTCCGCCGGATCCTCCGCGCGCCGGCCCCCCGGTTGGCCGACCAGCATCGCCGAACCGATGCCCGCCACGAGCAGGCCGCCGGCAATGCGGAGGCCGGGAATCGAGATGCCGAAGAAGTTCATGATGAACGTCCCGCCGATCAGGAAGCTGACCAGGATCGCCACCATGTAGAGGCAGGCGCGGCGCAGTTGGGCCAGGCGGTGCGCCGGCGAATCCCCCTCGGTGATGGCCAGAAAGGTCGGCGCCGAGGCGAGCGGGTTCACCACCGGCAGGAGCGCGATGATCGTGCCGAGGATGAGTTCCCAGAAATGGTTGACGGGCGACATCCGGGCCAAGGCATCCCAAATGGTGGCCGGCGCAAGCCCTCCGGCCTACCAGACGTCCACCGGCCCGCGCGGCACCGGGATGGCGTCGCGTTCCCCGTCCGCCACGTCTGCCGGATCGCGCAGGAACGACGGCACGAGCGGGGCCGGGGCGAACTTCGGGAGCAGTTCCCCCGCGTCGTCGCAGAACTGGCGCCGCCACTCCAGGAACTCCGCCAGCGCCGCCTCGAAGTCCGCGCGCGTCTCCATCCCGAGCAGGCGCCGCTTGAGCGGCTTCGCCGGCCCGAAGCGCTTCGCGTACCAGGGCGCGATGCGCCGAAACAGCCGCGTACCGTGCTCCTCCCCGTGAAAGGCGCACACGCGGTCGTAATGCCGCCGCAGCACCCGCAGGCGCTCCGCGAGATCCGGCTCCGGCAGGAGTTCGCCGCTGCGCAGGAGGTGCTCGGTGCGCCGGAAGATCCACGGATCGTAGAACGCCCCGCGCCCGATGCTCACGCCCGCGCAGCCCGTCTCCCGCAGCATGTGGCGCGCGCCCTCGGGCGTCGTCACGTCGCCGTTGCCGATCACCGGGATCGTCCGCACCGCGGCCACCACGGAACGGATGCCGGCGAGGTTCACCGTGCCGCTGAAGCCCTGCGCGCGCGTGCGGCCGTGGACGAACACCGCCGCCACGCCCGCGTCCTCCAGCACGCGCGCGAGGTCCGGCGCGGTCAGGTTGTGCTCATCCCAACCCAGCCGCATCTTGGCCGTCACGGGAATGCGCACCGCCGCGATCATCCCGCGCACGAGCGCCGCGGTGCGGTCGAGCTCGGTCATCATCGCGGAGCCGCCGCCGATCTGGACGACCTTCTTCACGGGGCAGCCCATGTTGATGTCGACGGCGTCGGCGCCGAGTTCCTGGCAGCGCACGGCGGCGTCGCGCATCTCCTCGGGGACGCTCCCGAAGAGCTGGATCGAGAAGGGGCGGTCGTCGGCGGCGGAGGCCGCGAGCCGCAGGGCGGCCGGGCTGCGCTCGAGGAGGGAGCGCGCGTTGATGAGGTCGGTGGTGGTCCAGCCGAGGCCGCCGAGCTCGCGGATGGTCTGCCGCATCGGCAGGTTGGTATAACCCGCCAGCGGCGAGAGGCAGAGGTTCGAGGCGAGCGTGTAAGGACCGATCCGCACGGGCGTCAGGCGGCGGCCATGGCGGCCCGCATCCGGCGGAGGGCCTCCTCGAGGGTGGCGCGCGGGCAGCCGAAGTTGAGCCGCAGGTGGCGGCCCGGCGGCGAACCGAAGGGCGCGCCGTCGCTCAGGCCGACGCCGTGCGCCTCGAAGTGGGCCGCGGGGGAGGGGAGGCCCAGGCCGGCGACGTTCATCCAGAGGAGGTAGGTCGCCTCGACCGGCGCCTCCACGGTGATCCCGGGGAAGTCTCGCGCGAGGCTCGCGAGCAGCAGGTCGCGGTTGCCCCGCAGGTAATCCAGCAGCGCCCGGCGCCACGGCTCCCCGTCGCGGTACGCCGCCTCGCACGCGGTGAAGCCGAGGCAGGTCACCTCCGCCACGATGCCGGCCGCCGCGCGCTCGAACCGCCGGCGCAGGCCCGCGTCGGGGATGATCGCGAGGGAGGTGCCGAGGCCCGGCACGTTGAAGGTCTTGCTCGGCGCGAGCAGGGTGATGGTCCGCGCCGCCACGTCCGCGCCGAGGTTTGCGGCGGGCACGTGGGGCAGGGCCGGGTCGAGGATGAGGTCGCAGTGGATCTCATCGGAACAGAGGATCAGGCGGTGGCGGGCACAGAATTCCGCGAGGCGCTCCAGTTCCGCCCGCCGCCACACCCGGCCGAGGGGGTTGTGCGGGTTGCAGAGCAGGAAGAGCCGCGTCCGCGGGGTGACCGCCGCCTCGAGGGCGTCCCAATCGATGCCCCAGCCGTGCCCCTCCCGCACCCACGGCACGCCCACCGGCACGCGGCCGCCGTTGCGCGGGGCGGAAAAGAACGGGGGATACACGGGCGACAGGGTGAGCACCTCGTCGCCGGCCTCGGCGCACGCGAGCGCGGTCACGTTCAGTCCGACCACGAGCCCGGGCAGCCAGACGAGCCAGGCGGGGTCGACCCGCCAGCCGTGCCGCCGCTCAAGCGTCGCGACGACCGCCTCCGTGGTGCTCGCCACGGGCCGCGCGTAGCCGAACACGCCGTGGTCGACGCGCTGGTGCAGGGCGGCGATCACCGCCGGGGGCGCCGGGAAATCCATGTCCGCCACCCAGAGCGGCAGCACGTCGCGGCCGGCGTAGCGTTGCCACTTCTGGGAATCGGTCCCCCGGCGTTCCGGGACGGTGTCGAAAGCAAACGTGGGCGTCATCGTTGGCCGCGAGGCTTTGCCCGCTCCCGCCGCCCGCGTCAAAGGGAACGCGCGCTGTTCCAGCGCCCGTGTTCGGGCCGCAATGGCGCGGCCGCGCCGTCCCACGGTGGGACAAGCCGGCGCAGGCGCATGCGTTTCCGTGACCCAATCCATTGCAAAGAATATGGTTGCGCATCGGGGCGGGTTGGCGCGCCGCGTGCGTAAGGCGGGCCACAACGTACCAACCCAAATGAACTCACTCCGCTCCTCCCTGCTCCCCGCGTGGCCCTTCACTCGCTCCGGCGCCCGGCTCTCGCCGTGGTCCGGCCTCGAGGCCGAGATGGACCGCCTCTTCGCCGCCGCCCTCGGTGCCGAGGGCCCGGCGACCTTCCCGGTCGACGTCTACGCCGACGCTTCCGCCACGCATGTCCGCGCTGCGCTCCCCGGCTGCCGCCGGGAAGACCTCCGGATCGAGCTCGTCGACGGCCAGCTCACGCTCTCCGTGGTCCCGCCCGCGCCCGCCGCCGGCGAAGCCGCCTCGCCGAGCCCCGTCGAGCCCGTCCCCGGCGAAGCCGCGACGGCGAGCCCCGTCGAGCCGGTCGCCCGCCGCACGCTCGCCGTGCCCGAGGACACCGCCGCCGACCAGGTGGCCGCGACCTACGTCGATGGCATCCTCACGGTCACGCTGCCCCGGCGGCCCGCCGCGGCGCCGCGCCGGATCGAGATCCGCGCCGCCTGAACCCAACCCGAACCAGCCCATCAACCCTTCCTTCTTAATTCCATGACCCTCCTGCATTCCCTCCTCACCACCCCGGCTCGCCCGTCCGCCCCCGCGACGGTCCGGCCGGTCCACGAACTCAACGAGACCGCCGACGCCTTCGCGCTCACGGTCCAGCTCCCCGGCGTGGCCCGGGACGGCCTCGACGTCACCGTCGAGGAGGACGTCCTGCGCGTGGTCGGCCGGCGTGCGTGGACGCCCCCGGCGGGCTGGTCCGCGCTGCACCGCGAGACGACCGACGCGCCCTTCACGCTCGCGGTCGCCCTCGGCCAGGCCGTGGCGGCCGACCGGATCGCCGCCGAGTTGCGGGACGGCATCCTGCGCCTCTCGCTGCCCAAGGTGGAGGCCGTCCGGCCGCGCCGCATCACCGTCGCCTGAGCGCGGCGTGCCGGCGTCCGGTCCCTGCGCCCGCGGGGACCGGATTTGCCGTTGACCGGGTTCGGCGCGCGAAATGCACTCCGCGCCGATGCTGCCCCTCGCCGCCCTCGTGAACGCGGGACCCCAGACGCTCGTCGAGTGGGTCCTGGCGATCGCCAACATCATCTGGATCGACATCGTCCTGGCCGGCGACAACGCGGTCGTCATCGCCCTGGCGGTGCGCAACCTGCCGGCGCGTCAGCGGATGGTGGGGATCGTGCTCGGGGCCGGCGCGGCGGTCCTGCTCCGGGTGGGCCTGACCTTCGTGGCCTCGCAGTTGCTCATGGTGCGGTTCGTGCAGTTGACCGGCGGGCTGCTGATCCTGTGGATCGCGACCAAGCTGCTGAAGCAGGGCGAGGGGGCGGAGGAGGGCGGGGCGGGCGCCGGCGGCCTCTGGCAGGCGGTCTGGATGATCTTGGTGGCCGATCTGACCATGTCGCTGGACAACGTGCTGGCGGTGGCGGGTTCGGCGCGCGGGCATTTCGGGCTGCTGCTCTTCGGCCTGGCGCTGAGCATCCCGCTGGTCGTGTTCGCCAGCAACTTCATCTCCCGCCTGATGGCGACCTACCCGGTGGTCGTTTTCCTCGGGGCGGCGATTTTGGGCAAGGTGGCGGGCGACATGATCCTGACGGACGCGGCGGTCTCGGCGTGGTTCCAGCCGTTCTGGCAGGGCTTCACCGGGGCGGCGGACGGGGCGCGCGCCTACGACTACCTGCGCTACGTCGTGGAGGGCCTCCTGTTCGCGACGCTATTTTTGGTCGGCTGGTCGCGGCGCTCGCGGGCCGGGGCGCCGGCGACGTCGGCCTGAGGGCTCCGGGCCGGGGCAAAGCCTTTGACAACCCGGCGCGCCGGGGGCTGTCGTCGGGGATGAACTTCTGGTCCTTGGCGCGGCGATGCGCGCCGCTGATGCTGGCGAGCCTGGTGTGGGCGGCGGAACCCGCCGGGGAGGCCGCCGAGTCGGCCCGGACCGCGGCCACCGATCCCGCCGCGCTGAACACCACGGCCGCCGCCGCCGTCACCGCGCTCGGTCGGCCGGCTCCGGCGCCCGATTACCTGGAGCAGGTCGTGGATCTTACCTTCGCCGCATTCGACCTCCGGTCGAGCGGCAACAGCGTCACCCACTACGCCATCAGCCTGTTCCTGCTGGTGATCGCGCTGCTGGCGCGACGGATCGTCACCCGGCTCCTCTTCCCCGCGCTGCGGCGGCTGGCGTCCCGCACCGAGACGACCCTCGACGACAAGATGTTCCCGGCGCTCGAGGCGCCGGCGGCGGCGCTGATCGTGGTCTTCGGCCTGTTTTCCGCCCTGCGCGTGCTGAAGTTGCCGGCGGCGGCCGACCAGTACCTTGGCGCCGGGTCGCAGGTCGCCTTCTCCCTGGTCCTCTTCTGGGGACTCTGGCGCGCGTTCGGGGCCCTGCTGAACCACCTGGACGAGGTGGCGCGCGCGCGGTCCCTCGGGGTGGCGGCGTTCATGCCGTGGATCCGCAAGACCCTCCTCACCGGCTTTGTGGTGGTGGCGGTCCTGCTCACCATCCAGAGCCTGGGTTTCGACGTGAAGGCGGTCCTCGCCGGCCTCGGCATCGGCGGCCTCGCCTTCGCCCTCGCCGCCCAGGACACCCTGGCGAACATCTTCGGCGCGATCGTGGTCGCGGTCGACCAGCCCTACACCGTCGGCGAGACCGTGCGCATCGGCGCCAACGTGGGCGTGATCGAGGACATCGGGCTGCGTTCCACGCGGATCCGCCTGCTGGACAAGTCGCTGATGATCATCCCGAACAAGACGGTCGCGGCGGATACCATCACCAACCTGTCGCGGTTCACGGGCCGGCGCGTCGAGCAGGTGCTCGGGCTCACCTACGGCAGCCGGCCGGAGCAGCTCGAGGAACTGGTCCCGGCGATCCGGGCGCTGCTGGAGGCGCGGCCCGAGGTGGAGCCGAAGTCGGTGCAGGTGGCGTTCCGGGACTTCAACGCCTCGTCGCTCGACGTCTGGCTGGTCTACGAGGCGCGGGACCCGGATTTCCGCCGCGGCCTGCAGCTGCGGCAGGAGGTGAACCTCGCGCTGCTGCGGCTGGTCGCGGCGCGGGGACTCGCCTTTGCCTACCCAACGCAGACCCTCGACCTCGCGGGACCGGTCCTGGAGCGCCTTGCGCCCCGGTCCGCGCCGCCGCGCTGAGGTCGCGGTGCCGGGCCGGCCGCGGAAGAGCTTTGCCTTCGGCCCGTTCCCGGCGTTCGGTTCGCGTATGGCGGACCCATGCAAGACCCCTTCACCGGCAGACCCACCCGCATCCAGGGACGGCGGCTCCCCCGGCCGGAGGAACGCGCCGACCTTCAGCACGATCACGAACGACGACTGGAAGCGCTCGCTCGCCTCGGCGCGGCGGCAGCCGAATGCGGTCTCCGCGCAGATTCGGACCGCGATCTCGTCCTCCTCGCGGAAGACGAAGTAAGCCTGCTGGAGGGCGCCGGGGGCCCGTGGGCCGCCCTGGGCGACGCCATCCGCGCCTTTCGGGAGACGTTGCCCGTCCGGCCGCTGGAGGACTTCGGCTTCGCCGCCGATGTCCAGCATCCCCTCGAGGAGCGCAACCCGCGCCTGCTGTACCTGCACAGCGGGGTCGAGGCTTCCGCCTTCCTCGCCGAGGCCGACACCTCGGTCTACAAGTTCTTTTTGCCCCGCGAGGAGAAGCGCATCGGCAGCGTCTTCGGCTTCCGCCCCGGGACCGAGACTGCGCTGCAGGCCGACGCGGAGTTGGGCGATTACCGTGGCCTGCTCGAAAAGCTCCTGCTCGTCCTCGCCCTCGGCGGCATGGGCACCGAGGTGGTCGCGGTCACTCCCGAGGGGATTCTGGTTGCCAAGCAGGTGCTGGGCGAACCGCTCCCGCAGGGCGCCGACACCTCGGGGTTCCTGCCCGCCGGCCTGATTGAGATTCCGTCCCGTTTCCTGCGTGCCAACCGCGACCACCCGCGGCTTTTCTTCCTCGCGGGACAACCCTGGCTCATCGCCGACCTGCACGCGCGCAACTTCGTCGTCGCGGCGGATGGCGTGCGCCGCGTGATCGACCTCGTCGCCGCGCCGTGGCCGGCCGGACTCCGCGCCGCCGATCCCCTGATGGCCGCGTGGCTTGAGCGCGTCCGGCACGACCCCGCCGCGTCCGCCCTCCCCGGCGCCCGCGACGACGAGCTCTGAGCCGGCGGAGTGCCGTCCCGCGACCCCACCGGCTCCGGCGTCGAAGGGGTCACGTCCGGAATCCGGAAAAGAGGGCCCGAATCGCCGTGGATCGGGGCACGGGAGGGATTTTCCACGGGGCTGCGCCGAGGTGCCGCCCGCCCCCGGCATCAGGACCCCGGTGACGGCAAGCCGTCCTTTAGACCCTGCCGCCGGCCCCGTTTTCCGGATTCCGGACCTGACCCCTTTGGTCCGTGGACCGCGCCGCAGCCGCAACGGGCTGGCCAACCCGGCGGGCATCTGTTCGCCTCGGATCGCCTTCCCCCGCGGCGCCTCCCGCGCCGCCGCCGCCCCGATGACCCCGCTCGAGCTCACGCGCCGCCACTTCCTCGGCCGGATGAACACCGGCCTCGCGGGCCTCGCGCTGTCCCGCCTGCTCACGCGCGACACCGCCGCGGCGCCGGCCGGCGGGACGCATTTCGCCCCGCGCGCGCGCCAGGTGCTCCAGATCTTCTGCCCCGGCGCCGCGTCCCACGTGGACCTCTGGGACCACAAGCCGCTGCTCGCGCGCCACGCCGGCCAGCCGCTGCCGGGCGCGGAGGCCGAGGTCACGTTCCAGGGCCGCAACGGCAACCTGATGCCCTCGCCCTGGGCCTTCCGCCCCGCCGGCCGCAGCGGCAAGCCGATCTCCACCCTGCTCCCCGCCCTCGCGCGCCACGTCGACGACATCGCGTTCATCCACAGCATGACCGCGCGCACCAACACGCACGGCCCGGGCTGCATCGCGATGAACACCGGGTTCACCCGCGAGGGGTTCCCCAGCGCCGGCGCCTGGGTCAGCCACGCGCTTGGCTCGCTCAACGAGAACCTGCCCACGTTCGTCGCGATGCCGGACATCCGCGGCGAGCCACCCAACGGCAAGGCCAACTGGGGCCCCGGCTTCCTCCCCGCCCGCCACCAGGGCGTCCCGCTCGCCGCCCAGCTCCCGCTCCGCAACGCCGGCCGCCCGGCCGGGATCTCCGCCGACGCCGACGCCGCCACGCGCGCCTTCCTCGACACGATGAACCGCGAGCACGCGCAGGCCCGGCCCGGCCACGACGAGCTCGGCGCCCGGATCTCCGCCTACGAGCTCGCCGCGCGGATGCAGCTCGCCGCTCCGGAGATCACCGACCTCGCCCGCGAACCCGCCCACGTCCACGCCCTCTACGGCACCGGCGACGCCAACCCGCTCAAGGCCGCCTACGCCCGCAACTGCCTCCTCGCCCGCCGCTTCCTCGAGCAGGGCGTCCGCTTCGTCAGCCTCTACTGTGCCTCCCGCGCCAGCGCCGTCGACGGCCTCCTCAACTGGGACGCCCACAAGACGCTCAAGGCCGATTACGAGCGCCACGCCCCAATCTTCGACGGCCCCACCGCCGCGCTGCTCACCGACCTCAAACAGCGCGGACTCCTGCGCGACGTGCTCGTGGTCTGGTGCACGGAGTTCGGCCGCATGCCCACCCACCAGGAGGGCACGAGCGGCCGCGACCATAACCCGGACGCGTTCACCACCTGGCTGATGGGCGCGGGCGTGAAGGGCGGCGTCTCCCACGGCGCCACGGACGACTTCGGCCGCCGCGCCGCGGTCGACGTCGCCACGGTGTACGATTTCCACGCCACGGTGCTCCACCTGCTCGGCTTCGACCACGAGCGCCTCACCTACTACCACAACGGAGCCAACCGCCGCCTCACCGACGTCCACGGGCACGTGATCCGCCCGGTCCTCGCGTGAACCCCGCCGTCCCCGCGCCCCCGCGCCGGCTCCCGTGGGCCGCGCTCCTCCTCCTCGCGGCGGCCGCCCCGGCCGCGGCCGACGAGGGGATCGCGTTCTTCGAACAGAAGATCCGGCCCGTGCTGGTCGCGCACTGTCACGAATGCCACAGCGCGGAGTCCGCGAAGCTCAAGGGCGGCCTCCGCCTCGACGTGAAGTCCGGCTGGGAGCGCGGCGGCGACAGCGGCCTGCCCGCCATCGTGCCCGGCCGGCCCGACGAGAGCCCGCTGCTGCAGGCGATGCGCCACGCGGACCCGGACTTCGCGATGCCGCCGCGCCAGCCCCGCCTGCCCGACGCGGTGATCGCCGACTTCGCCGCCTGGATCCGGCTCGGCGCCCCGGATCCGCGCACCGGGGACGCCGGCCCCGCGCGGCGGGCCGACCGGAACTGGTGGTCGCTCCAGCCGCTCGCCCGCGCCTTCGCCCACGACTCGATCGACGGCTTCATCACCGCCCGGCTCGCGGAACGGAACCTCACCCTCGGCCCGCCCGCCGACCCCCGGGCCCTCGTCCGCCGGATGAGCTACGACGTGACCGGCCTGCCGCCGACGGCCGAGGAGGTCGCCGCCTTCACCGCCGCCTTCGCCCGCGACGCCGACGCGGCCACCGCGGCCCTCGCCGACCGCTTGCTCGCGTCGCCGCGCTACGGGGAACGGTGGGGCCGGCACTGGCTCGACGTCGTGCGCTTCGGCGAGAGCAACGGCTTCGAGCGGAACTTCATCATCGATGACCTCTGGCCGTTCCGCGACTGGGTCATCCGCTCGCTCAACGCGGACCGGCCCTTCGACCGCTTCATCGTCGAGCACCTCGCGGGCGACGTCCTCGGCCGGGACCAGCCCGACGTCGAGGTGGGCAGCGCGTTTTTGGTCGCGGGGCCCTACGACGACGTGGGCAACCAGGATCCGGCGGCGAAGGCGGCCATCCGGGCCGCGACGCTCGACGACGTCGTGAGCACGACGGCGGGCGCGTTCCTCGGCCTCACGGTCGGGTGCGCGCGTTGCCACCACCACAAGTTCGACCCGATCCCGACGGAGGATTACTACCGCGTCCGGGCGGCGTTCGAGGGCGTGGAGCACGGCCGCCGCGTGATCGCGACCGCGGAGGAGCGGGCGGCGTTCACGGCCGCGACGGGCGAGCTCAACGCGGAGCTGGCGCGCCTGAACCGGGAGATCGACGCGCTCGACCGGGCGATCGACCTGCGCGCCAAGGCGCTGCTGGCCGAGCGCCGCTACCCGCGCCCGAAGATGGACCCGGTGCGTACCGAGGAACCGTTCCCCGAGGTGGAGGCGCGCCACGTGCGCTTCGTCATCCGCCAAAACACGGAACAGCCGGGACGAACCGTGGCGCGGCCGCGCAGCCGGCTCGCCACCCGCGGGGGCGGGCGCCTGACCGAATTCGAGGTCTGGAGCGTCGACGGGCGCAACGTGGCGCTCGCGGCCCACGGCGGGCGCGCGGCGGGCGCGCGGGGTACGGTCGCGGAGGATTTTCCGGAAGCCTACGGGCCGCAGCTCTGCATCGACGGCGCGCACGGCGAGCAGTGGTTCATCGGCCAGCCCGCCGAACTCACGCTTACCTTCGCCCGCCCCGAGCGGATTGACCGCATCGTGTTCCGCAACAGCAAGGACGATGGCCAGCCCGAGGGCCAGGCGCAGGGGGCGACGCCCTGCGAGTACGAGGTGCAGGTTTCCGCCGACGGCCAGGAGTGGCGCACGGTCGCCTCTTCGGCGGACCGGGAGCCGTGGAGCGAGCGGGTCGGCCTGGAGCGCCTGCGTCCGGAGGTCATCACGCCGGAGGAGGAGGCCAGCCTCGCCAAGCTGGAGCGCGAGCGCGGACGGGTGCAGGCGCGGCTCAACCAAGTGCCGAAGCTCCCGCAGGTCTGGGCGGGGAAGTTCTCGCAGCCCGCCGAGGCGACGCGCGTCCACGTGGGCGGCGATCCCGGCAAACCCGGCGCGCCCGTCGCCCCGGCCAGCCTCGACGTGCTCGCGGGCGTCCTGCCCGGGTACGCGCTGCCGGTCGACGCGCCCGAGGGCGAACGGCGGCTGGCGCTGGCCCGCTGGATCACGGCCGAGGACAACCCGCTCACGCCGCGCGTGCTCGCGAACCGCGTGTGGCAACACCACTTCGGGACGGGCCTCGTCGACACGCCGAGCGACTTCGGCTTCCTCGGTGGCGCGCCGTCGCACCCCGAGCTGCTCGATTTCCTCGCGCGCCGCCTGCTGCACCACGGCTGGCGGCTGAAGCCCCTGCACCGCGAGATCCTGCTTTCGCGCACCTACCGCCAAAGCGCGGCCCACCGGCCGGAGGCGGCCGCCCTCGACCGCGACACCCGCCTGCTCTGGCGTTTTCCGCCCCGCCGCCTCGGGGCCGAGGAGCTCCGCGACACCCTCCTCGCCGTGTCCGGCCAGCTGCGCCTGGAACCGATGGGCGGACCCGGCTTCCGCCTCTACCGTTACACGCAGAACAACGTCTCCACCTACTTCCCGCTCGATGCCCCCGGGCCCGAGACCTACCGCCGCGCCGTGTACCACCAGAACGCGCGCGCGAGCGTCGTCGACGTGCTCAGTGACTTCGACCTGCCCGACATCGCCTTCGCCGCGCCGCGCCGCGCCAGCACGACCACCCCGCTGCAGGCGCTGACGCTGCTCAACCACCGCTTCACGCTCGACCTCGCCGCCGCGTTCGCCGCCCGTCTTACCGGCCCCGATCCGGTGGGCGAAGCCTATGCCCTGGCCCTGCAGCGGCCGCCATCCGCCGCCGAACGCGCGGGGGCGCAACGCCTGGTCGCCGAGCACGGGCTGGCCGCGTTCGGCCGCGCGCTCCTCAACGCGAGCGAGTTGCTCTATCTCGACTGACCCGGCGCGAAAGGGCTGGTCTCGCCGCACCCGGCGGGCTTCGGTGGCGTCGTGCGTCGGCTCACCGCATTCCTCCGCTCCCGTCGTTGGTGGGGCCCGGGCCTGCTGGCGGCCGCCGCGGCGCTCGCGGGCTGGCTCGCCCTGCGCCCGGCGCCGTCGTCGCAACGAGCGCCGCACGCCGTGCGTGGGGAGGGCGCGCGGCTAATCCCGCCGCCGAATATCCCGTCCGCGGGACCGGAGTCGCTGTCCGCCGCTGCCGGGCGTCCGGAAGCGCCGGTTCCGGCGGCCTTCCGGTTCGAGGAGCCGTCCGAGGCTGCCGCGCTCACCGCCGCCCTGCCCGCGCCCGCCCGCGCCGTGCGTTACGCGCGCGTCGACACCGCCTGGCTGGGCGGCAAGCAATCCCCGTTCTGGCGCTCGCCCGGGCCTGGCCGCCTGCGCTTTCCGCTGCCGTCCGGCGGGGAACTGGAGGTGGTGCTCACCGGCACGGAACTGCTCGGGCCCGACCGCTGGATCGGGACCGGGGAACTCGCGGGCCGCGTGGGCGGGCGGGCACGGTTCGCGTGGCATGCCGGGTTTTTCCACGCCGAGCTCGACGACCCCGTGCTCGGCCGCTTCGTGCTCCGGCCGGCCACCGCCGCCCTCGCGCAGGTTTATCGCGTCGATCCCGCCCTCGTGCCCCCCTGCGGCGGGCAGCGGCGGCCGGAGCGGAACGGCGCCGCCGCGCTCCCCGGCGCCCCCGCGCGGGCCCTCGCGTTGCCCGAGAATCCCCAGCGCGCCGAGGTCCACGTGCTGATGGTCCACACGGCGGCCGTTCTCCCCACGCTCTCCGGGGCCGCGCGCACGGCCGCCCTGCAGGGTGCGTTCGACCTCGCGGTCAGCCGCGTCAACGCGACCCTCGAGGCGAGTCGCGTCACGGCCCGCGTGCGCCTCGTCGGCGTCCACGAGACCGCCTTCGACGAGCAGGCGCCGGCGGCGAACCGCCTGCAGGACACGGCGCTGACGGCGCTCTACCAGCGGACCGACGGGCAAATGGACGACATCCACGCGGCGCGGGACGCGGCGGGCGCGGACGTCGTGTGCCTCGCCCTGGCCCGCAGCGACACGTCGAGCAGCGGCCTGAGTTTCCTGCTCGATGACCCGGAGGATCCGGGCAACGCGGACTTCGCGTTCTCGGTCGTCTGGTACGGTGCCGTCACCGGGACCACCGTGGTCGCACACGAGCTGGGCCACGTGCTCGGCTGCGCGCACGACCGGGCCAACGCGCTGAGCGGGGCGGGCGCGTTTCCGTACAGTTACGGTCACCGCTTCACCGGTGCGGACGGGCGGCAGTACCGCGACCTGATGTCGTACCCGCCGGGGGTGGAGCTCGATTATTTCTCGAATCCCGAGGTGACCGCGCCGGCGCCGGTGTCGGCACCGCTGGGAGTGGCGGCGGGGGAGCCGGGCGAGGCGGACAACGCGCGCACCATCGAGCAGACGGCGTTCTTCACCTCGACGTACCGCCTGCAGCGGGTGGCGCCGCCGGCGGGGCGCCTGATCAACGTGGCGACGCGCGCCCATGTCGGCACCGGCGACCAGGTCCTGATCGGCGGCTTTGTCGTGGCGGGTCCGCAGCCGCGGACGCTGCTCGTGCGCGCGGCGGGGCCGGCGCTCGGACTGCTGGGGGTGAGCGGCGCGCTGACGGATCCGCAGGTGCGCGTGGTTGCGGCAGGGACCGAGGTGGCGTTCAACGATGACTGGGGGGTGCCGGCCGGCGCCGGGGCGTCGTCAGGTGCGGCAGTGGCGGCGGCAGCGGCGCAGGCGGGGGCGTTTCCCTTTCCGGTGGGCAGCGCGGATGCGGCCGTGCTCGTGACCCTGCCCGCGGGGGCCTACTCCGCGGTGGTCGAGGGCGCGGCGGGGGCGACGGGCACGGGCCTGGTCGAGGCGTACGAGGTGGGCGCGGAGGCGACGCGCCTCGTGAACCTCGCGACGCGCGGCTACGCCGACCGCGCGGAGCGGGAGCTGGTGGCTGGATTCGTGGTGGCGGCGCCGCCGGGCGCGACGCGGCGCGTGCTCCTGCGGGTGCTGGGACCGAGCCTGGCGCGGCCGCCGTTCAACCTGGGCGGCGTCCTCGACGATCCGGAGTTGGAGTTGCGGGATGCGCGCGGCGCGCTGCTGCTGCGCAACGACGACTGGACGGGCGACGCCGAGGGCGGGGCGAGTCCGGAGAACGATTTCCGGCCGCGCGTGGCGACGCACGGTGAGCGGGCGCTGTTCGCGACGGGGCGGGCGCCGGGCAACCGCCGCGAGCCGGCGGTGCTGGTGGATCTGCCGGCGGGCGCGTACACGGTGATCGTGCGGCCCTTCGAGCTGCGCAGCGCGAACCCGCGGCTGGACCAGCCGGCCCTGCCCGGCGTGGGCATCGTGGAGGTCTATGAAATCGACTGAGAAAGATGTTGGGGGCGGTCTGGTGTAGCCGGGGCGCGTCGCCCCGGTCAGACCGCGGCTAGGTGCCGCCGGGGCATTTTGCCCCGGTCGTGAAGCCGAGCGTTCGTCCCGCGGCGCCCTTCGCGCCGGCGTGGCAAGGCACTTCCGGCCGCCCGGCCGGGGCGGCGCGCCCCAGCTACATCGAACCGCGGGGTGCTGGCCGGAGAGAAAGCCTCAGAACGAGTAGGTCCCCCGCACGGTCCACGAGTGGCGGACGCGGGGGAGGAGGTAGCGGACGATCACGCCGGGCGTCGCCGCGGAGTAGGGCAGCCGGTCCTCCTGGCCGAAGATGTTCTCCACGTTCAGCTGCAGATCCAGCGCCTGCCCGCGGCGCAGCGCGAAGCGCCGGCCGAGCATCCCGTTCCACACGATCGCGCTGCGGCCCAAGATCGGGGTGTCCCGGTTCGCCGCGTCGTAGCCGATCACCGCGGGGCCGCGGTAGTTCGCGCCCAGGCCGGCCCGCGCCCCGCGGAACACGCGCGGCGCGTCCGCCGCGAACCGGTAGCTGCTGAACGCGTTGAACGTCCGCTCGACGTGTGCGAAGGGCGACTTGCCCGTGCCCCGCAGGAACGGGGTCGCCACGGATAGGCCGTAGGCATAGACGTCCGCGAACGTCGCCGGGTTGGTCACGAAGTCCCGCTGCGGCGTGCCGTCGCGGGTGCGCACGAACGTCGCCACCGCGGCCGGCGTGTCGTCGACCGGGGAGCGGTTGTTCGCCCAGTCCGCCTGCACGCCGGCGAGGAACGCCATCGAGTCGGACAGGATGTTGGCCTGCCGCAGCTGGTTGCGGGCGGCGTTGAGGGTGATGCTCCAGCCCGGGGTGAGGCGGCCGGTGATCTCCAGCTCGGTGCCGCGGCCCTCGAGGTCGGAGGCATCGCGGGCCTGGGACTCGCCGTTGAGGAGCGTGATGCCGGCCGCGGTGACCGCCGCGGGCAGCGGCTGGCCCTTGGCGCGCAGGGTCGCGAGCACGGCGTTCGCCGCGGTCGAGATGTTGTTCTTGGGCGCGTTGAGCGACGGCTGGAACTGGTTGGCACCATCGGCGCGGTAGACGTTCAGGTTGGCCGAGAGCCGCCCGCCGAGCAGCATCAGGCGCACCCCGTAGTCCTGGCCGTCCCCCTCGATCGGCGAGAGCACGCGGCCGAAGATGTCCTTGAAGGCGCCCTGCGGGAACACGCTCTGCGACTGGTTGTAGGCGAGGCCGAGCCAGGGCAGGGCGGTGACGACGACGCCGAGGGTCTTCGTCGCGCCGTCGGAGACCGTGCGGGGCGCATTCTCGAAGCGGTAGGGTCGCAGGAGCCATGCGTTGGTGGAGTTGGGCAGGCGGATGCCGCCGGCGTTCGCGTCCATCACCTCCGCGCGGTCGCGGCGATACCCGCCGGTGAGCACCACGCGGTCGCCCGCCCAGCGGCTCTGGAGGGCGAGCATCCCGCTGGTGTTCTTCGTGGCGACCCAGGGGTAGAGGGAGTTGTAGACGAAGCCGGCCTTCATCCCGGGCGACTCGGGGATGGGGTTCGCCCAGGGGTCGAGCCCGCCGCGCACGCCGCCGGGGCGGTTGAACTCGAGGTAGGTGCGGCGGAGGATGACGTTGGTGGCGGAGTCGATGGGCTGGGTGTTGTTGGGGGCGAGGTTGAACTCGGCGATGTTGCCGTTGCCGAAGTAACCACGCTCCTTCTGCCACGCGGCGGCGAGGCTGTGGCGGCCGAGCCAGGCTCGGCGGCGCGAGAGGTCGAGGTCGTACCCGACGGTGGCGCGCCAGGTCTCGCTGCGCTGGTCGAAGAGCTGGCGCACGGCCTGCGACTGCACGTAGGGCAGGCCGGCGAACGGGTTCGTCCGCGCGATGTCCGGCAGCAGCGTGCCGGGCAGGCGGCCGGCCGCGACGACGGAGTCGCCGTCCGCGAAGTACGCGCCGGGCAGCACGGGGTTGGGGTCGCCGACGGCGTTGGCGTTGGCCTGGGTGAAGCCGCGGAAGTAGGTGGTGCGCGCGTAGCCGAGCTCGATGTTCACGGGGCCGAGGCGCTGGTCGACGAAGACCGAGGCGAGCGTGTAGTCGTTGTCGGAGCTGCGGCCGGGGCCGGCGAGGTACGCGTTGGCCGGGATCACCTGCCCGTAGAACGGGTCGTCGACCGTCCCGCCCGAAGGCGCGGCGCCGCCGCTGATCGTCTCGAAGAAGCCCGGGCCCTGCGTGCCCGTCAGGTCGGGGCGCATGTCCGCGCCGGTGGTCGAGAGCCGGAACGGCTGCGCGCGCACCTGCGGCGCGTAGACGGCCTGCAGGGTGTTGATGACCCGCAGCAGCGTGGGCGCGGGATTGGTCGCGGGCTGCAGCGGGTTTGGGGCGCGGGGCGCGCCGCTGAGCACCCAGCGCGAGTACCCGAGGTCGGCCTGCGGGAAATTGCCGGGCGCGACCTGTTCGCGGATCATCCGCTCGACGCCCGCGCGCACCTGGGTCGACGCGAAGGGCTGCCACGTCGCCGCGACCGCCGCGCCCTTGGCCTTGAGGCGCTCGAACTCGAACCAGCCGCCGCGGTCCTCCCACATCGCGTTGGTGCGGAGCGCGAGCCGGTCCTTGAGCAGCGGGAAGGCGAAGTCGGCCTCGCTGCGCAGCTTCCCCCAGCGGCCCACCGTGAACTGCGCGGATTTCTGCCGGCCGTTGAGCACGGCGCGCTTGGAGTTCAGGTTGAACGCGCCGCCCGGCCGGCTCGCCCCGTAGAGGATCGAATTGGGCCCGCGGCTGACGTCCGCGCGGTCCACGTTGAAGCGGTCGTTGGCCAGGATGCCGCGGCTCTGGACCATGTTGGGCAGGTAATCGCGGGTGATGACGGACTCGGTGAAGCCCCGGATCGTGGCGCGCACGTCCCACGCCTGCGCGAGCCCACCGCCGGAGTCGGTGCGCTCGTTGTCGGAGCTCAGCGCGAACTTCAGCATGTCCGCGACGTTCTCGGCCGCGATGTCGTCGAGGAAGTCCTTGGTCAGGACGGAGATCGCGGCGGGCGTGTGGAACAGCGAGGCGTTCATGCGCGTGCCGGACAGGGTGTTCGCGGCGCGGTAGCCCTCGTCGCCCTCGGTGGAAACGACGAAGGGGGAGAGTTGCACGGCGGAGCCGGCGGCGGGCGCGGGTTCCGCGGCGGGCAGGGCGGGCGCGAGGAAGGTCAGGACGGCGGCGACCGGGAGCCGCCGGGGGAGGGCGCGGAGGAGGGGCATCGGGGTGGGGCGGGGCGCGGGGCGCGACCCCGGGGTGGAGCGAACGGCGCCCGCGCGGGAGCGGCAACCGGAATGTGCGTGCGGCGGGGGGCCGACTCCAGCCGGCCGTCCCGGGCCACTCACGGGCGGACTCCGCCACTCCCGGTCCGGGCCATCAGGGGTCCGCCCGCGAATAGGTCTTCTCTCCGGCGGTGATGCGGAAGGGCAGGACATTGCCCGCGGGGGGCAGCGGGCAGGTCGAGAACGGCGTGAAGGCGCAGGGGGGGTTGTAGGCGCGGTTGAAGTCGAGGATCACCTTCCCGCCGACCGGCCGGTCGGCGTAGAGGAAACGGGCCGCCCCGTAGGTCTCGCGGCCGGTCGTCGCATCCGCGAACACGAAGAACAGGGGCTCGTCGGGGCCCTCGTCGATCGCGAGCAGCTCGTGCGTCCGGCCGTCGCGCTGGAACACCGCCCGGCCCGGAACCTTTTCGGGCGTGACCTGGCCGAGGACGTTCGTGACCGGCAGCTCCCGCGGCTCCGCGAAGGCCTCCCAACGGGCCTCGATCCGCCACGCGGCGTCCTCGGGAAAGGAGTCGATCCCCGCGAAGCCGGTGCGACGGGGCGAGGCGGTGTCGCGCACGCGCAGCGCGAGCCGCCCCCCGCGTTCGATGACGAAGCAGCTCACGGTGCCGGCGGAGACCACCGTGGGGGTCCCGCCCGGGGTCTCGGGGACGAGCGTGACCTTGGTCGCCGGCCGCCCATCCACGCGCGCCGAGGCGTCGGCGGGGACGAACGTGACCGTGCGGTCGGCCGCCAGCGTCACCGTGCCGAGGTGATCCGGACCGGCGGCGAGGACGATCCCGTTGCCGGGCGCCCGTCCGACCGTGCTGGCGCCGGGGGGCAGGAAGTGCAGGCCGATGAGCGTCAGCCAGCCGTCGGGTGCGGTCAGCCGTTCGATCCGCCCGGCCCGCCACTCGGCCAGCGAGCCGGCGTTGCCGGGCGCGGCGGCGCGGCCGGGTCCGGCGGCGAGGACGAGCAGGAGGGTGGCGGCGAGCAGGGAAGGGCGCGGCATGGTGGCGGGGCGCGTTGGCGACGCCGCCCCACGGGCAAGGGGGCAGGCCGTCGTTCGCTGTCAATCCCCGTCCCCGCCCCGGAGGAGACGGGGAGCCGCCGCTTCACCCTGTTCGGCAGCATGCGCAAC
>JBMTAG010000071.1:0-18666 GCA_049428505.1 Opitutaceae bacterium
AAGCTGCAGGCCGGCTGGGTCAGCCCGACCGACTTCGAGCCCCAGCCGCTGGACTAAGCCGCGCGAGCTGACGCCCGCTCACTCCATCCCCGACGCGCGCAGGACCGCGGCGTGCACCGCCAGGTCGTGCGCCGCGTCCCACGCCAGGGGCGGGCCCCCGCGGATCACCGCCGCCAAATCCAGGAATTCCCCATCGTACCGCCCGGGGGACGGCGGAAGTTCGACGTCCTGAAATCCGCGCTGGAACCCGGCCTGCGCCTGCGCGAGGCCAAGCCGCAGGCGCGGCGGCTCGAGCGGACGCAACTCGGCGGTGCCCCGCGTGCCCGTCACGGCGAACCCGCGCCGCTCGTTGCCCAGCGGATCGGTGTGGTTGCAGCGGATGGTCACCAGCGCCCGCGGGTATTCGAGGAGCGCGAGCTGGTTGTCGGCGAAGGGGTCGCCCGGCGGCCCGAGGCGCCGGGACACGCCGTTCACCGCGGCGGGCGGACCGAGCAGGGAGACGACCTGGTCGATGAGATGGCACCCGAGCTCGAACATCCCGCCCCCGGCGAAGCGCCCGGCGTCGCGGCGGACGGCGGCGTCGGCCAGCTTGCCGATGCCGCCGGAGATCTCGGTGATGTCCCCCAGCCACCCCTCGCGCACCGCCCGGCGCAGGAAGACGAAGCCCGGGTTGTAGCGGAACATGTAGCCGAGCTGGACGGTGAGGCCGCGCGCCCCCGCCGCCGCGAGCAGTTCGCGGAACGCCGGCAGCGAGGGACCGGCGGGCTTGTCGAGGTGGACGTGGAGGCCGGCCGCGACGCAGCGCCGCGCCGTGGGCACGAGGTCCTCGACCACCGTCTCCACCGCCACCGCGCGCAGGCCCGGGGTCGCGAACAGCGCCTCTTCCGTGAGCCAGGGCAGACCGCGGTACGCGGGCTGGCCGGCGACCGCCGCCCGCCGGGCCGGATCCGGCTCGACGACCCCGACGATCTCAAAGTGCTCCGGCAGACGCCGGAGTGCCGCCAGCTTGCCGGCAGCGTGCGCGTGGGTGGTGCCGATCTGCCCGATCCGCAGGGGACCCGGGATCGGCGCCGCGCGGGCGGCGAGCGCGAGCGCCGAACCGGCCAGGAAACGGCGGCGGGGAACGGGACCCACGGGTGGAAGCAGGCAGCCGGCGATCGGCTCAGGGCGCGGACTTGGACACCGTCTTCGCCGCGGCCTTCGCCGGTCGCTTCGCGGGGGCGGGCGCCGGCTTGTCGTCGAGGTTGCGCTCGAGGGCCGCGGGATCGAGGTCGACCTGCACGCCACCGGCGGGCACGGGCAGACCCGCGCTCCACAAAATGCCGTTGAGCACGAGGGTCCGCTGGCTCGGGTAGGTCCAGCTGCGGTGCAGGTCCGCGCCGGTGAAGCCGAAGCCGCGGCCGCCCTCCGGCCGCTGGTGCGCCCACGCGATCACCTCGGCCCGGCCCACGTGGCGCTTGGCATCGGCGGTGGAACGGGACTTGTCGGGCACCGTCCCGCGCAGGAGCGGGGTGACCCCGGCCGGCGCGAAATGCAGGTTGTAGAGCCAGCCGTCCGCGGGCGCGGCGAAGGGCCGCACGCCCCGCGTCACCTCGTGGGCCGGGATGTCCGTGAACTCCATGTCCCAGTGGCCGCGGCTGCCGATGTCGCTGTGGTACACCGCGCCGAGCCAGCCCCGGATCGCGGCGCCGTCCGGGCCCGCGGGAAAGTCCATCGCCTGATGCAGCAGGACGAGTCCGGTCCCGCCGTCGAGCAGGCGGCGGAGGACGGCCCAGCGGTGGGGTTCCGCGAAGGGCTGCTTGCCGCCGCCGTCGCCGAAGTAGACCACGGCGCGGGCGCCCTCGAGGATGCGCTCATCGCGGGGCCAGCCGCGGGCCATCACGGGCCAGACGCCGGGCTGGAGCCGGAGCCATTCCAGGAGCAGCGCGCAGCCCGCGAAGTACTCGTGGGCCATCGGCTTGCTGCTGGGGGCGCCGGCGAGGAGCACGATCTTGGCGAGGCCGGGGCGCGGGGCGTCGACCTCCAGCGGCACCCCGGACTGGTCGTGCGGGGAGGCGGCGGCGAGCGGCGCGGCGGCGAGGAGCAGGGCGGAGAGGAAACGGGCAAGGCGCATCGGGGGAGCGGTCAGGCGAGGAGGTCGTGGACCACGCGGCCGTGGACGTCGGTGAGCCGGTAATCGCGGCCGTCGTGGCGGAAGGTGAGCTGCTCGTGGTTGAGGCCGAGCTGGTGGAGGATGGTCGCGTGCAGGTCGTGCATGTGGACCTTGTTCTCGACCGCGAAGTGGCCGAACTCGTCGGTCTCGCCGTAGGCGAACCCGGGTTTGAAGCCGCCGCCGGCGAGGAGGACGGAGAAGCCGGTCGGGTTGTGGTCGCGGCCGGTGCCGTTGCGTTCGGCGTAGGGCGTGCGGCCGAACTCGCTGCCCCACCAGACGATCGTGTCCTCGAGGAGCCCGCGCGCCTTCAGGTCCGTGAGCAGGCCGGCGACGGGCTTGTCGACGCGGACCGCGTGGTCGAGGTGCTTGGGCATGTTGGAATGCTGGTCCCAGGCGGGGTTGTTGGTGTTGTCGGAGTAGTTGACCTGGATGTAGCGGACGCCGGACTCGGCGAGGCGGCGGGCCATCAGGCACTGGCGGCCGTAGTCGTCGGTGGGTTCCTCGCCGATGCCGTAGAGGGCAAGCGTGGCGGCGGATTCGCGGCTGAGGTCGAGCGCATCGGGAGCGTGGCGCTGCAGGCGCCAGGCCAACTCGTAGGAATGGGCGAGGGCCTCGAGCTCGCGGTCGCCGGGGCGGGCGCGGAGCTGATCGCCGTTGAGGGCGCGGATCAGCTCGAACTGGCGGAGCTGCGCCGCGGGGGCGAGGTCCGGGTGGCGCACGTGGCGGAAGGCGGCCTCGGCGGCCTTCTGGCCGGAGCGCCCGAGGGCGGTGCCCTGGAAGACCGCGGGCAGGAAGCCGCTGCCGTAATTGCGCGGGCCGCCGTTGGCGAGGGTCGGGCTGAGGGAGACGAACGCGGGCAGGTTCTCGCTTTCGGCGCCGAGGCCGTAGGTGACCCAGGAGCCCATCGAGGGCCGCAGCTGGTTGGTGGCGCCGGTGTGGAGGAAGAGCGTGGCGGGGCCGTGGGCGACGCCCTCCGTGTGCATCGAGCGCACCACGCAGTAGTCGTCCGCGTGGCGGGCGAGGTGGGGGAAGAGTTCCGAGACCCAGCGGCCGCTCTGGCCGCGCTGGCGGAATTCCCAGAGGGGCTTCATCACGCGCCCGGTCGCGCCGGCGCCGGTCTTGGCGATCGCGCGCTGGTCAAGGAACTCGAGCATCCGCCCGTCGTTGGCATAGAGGGCCGGCTTGTAGTCGAAGCTGTCGAGGTGGCTCACGCCGCCGCCCATGAAGAGGAAGATGACCCGCTTGGCGCGCGGGCGGTGGTGGCCGGGGCGCGGGGCGAGGGGGTTGGCGGGGCGGCCCGTGGTCTGGGCCGCGAGGCCGGCGAGGGCGAGGAAACCGAAGCCGCAGGCGACCCGGCTGAGGGCCTGGCGGCGGGAAAGGGGCAAGGGAGGGTTCATCGGCGGGTCATTCGAGGTAACGGAAATCAGCGCTGGCGAAGAGGGCCTGCACCAGCTGCGCCCACGCGGCGGCGGCCGGCTAGCCCGCGGGGGCGCCACCCAGGAATTCCCGGGCCAGCGCGACCTCACCCGGACGCGGCGGCCGGCCGAGGATGAGTTGGCAGGCGTGCGCGAAACGGGTGTCGTCCCCGGCTGCGGGCAGCTCCCGCGCGAGCCGCCCGGCGGCGTGCCGAGCCTGCTCGATCACGAACGGATGATTCAGCAGGAACAGCGCCTGCGGGGCCACCGTGGTCGCGTGGCGGCGGGCGAGCGGCGCGTTGATGTCCGCGAAGTCGAAGGCCTCGAAGAGTTCCGGGCGGCGGTTGCGGAAGGCCGGCGTGTAGACGCTGCGGCGGAGGTCGGCGAAGACGAACCCGTACTCGCTCGCCGGCGGCTTCGCGCCGAGGTTGGGCCCGCCCACGGCGGGGTCCAGCCGCCCGGCCGCCCACAGCAGCGCGTCGCGGATCTCCTCCGCCTCCAGCCGCCGCCGGTGCGCGTGCGACAGCAGCCGGTTCGCCGGATCCCGCTCCCCCACCCCGGCCGGCGGCACCGAGGACAGCTGGTAGACGCGCGAGAGCATGATCTCCCGCACGAGCGCCTTCACCGACCAGCCGCCCGCCGTGAACCGCAACGCGAGGTGGTCCAGCAGCTCCGGATGGGTCGGCGGCTCCCCGGTGGTGCCGAAGTTGTCCACCGTCCGCACGAGGCCCTCGCCCAGCAGCCACGCCCAGATGCGGTTGACGGTGACGCGCGCCGTGAGCGGATGGCCCGGGTCGGCGATCCAGTCGGCCAATTCGCGGCGCCCGCTCTCGTCGGGGCGGAAGCGGGGGGCATCCCCGCGGTGGGCGACGGCGAGGAAGCCGCGCGGCACCTTCGGTCCGAGGTTGCGCGCGATCCCGCGCACGCGGATCTCGGTGTCGCCGATCTCCCCGGCGGCCTCGCGCACGCTCATCGTGAGGGGACGATGCGGTCCGGACGCGGCCAACTGCTTCAGCTCGGCCTCGACCGCGCGCAACTCGGCGGCGCGCGCGGCGGAGGCGGGATCGGCGCGGGCGACGGCGGCGGCGGCCTCGCCGCGGGCGTCGAGCGGGAGCAGCTGCAGGGCGTCCACGATGACATGGCCGTCGGTGCCCTCGTTGGAGATCAGCACGTAGCCCTGGCCGTCCTGCTCGAAGCGGAACTGGCCCAGCGAGAGGAGCCGCTCACCGCCGGGCGGGGTGACGCGCTGGTTGACCGTGACCGTCGCCTCGCCGTCGGCGTGGAGGATCGTGACGGGGACATTGGAGGCGCGGTTGGCGGCGGCGGTGTAGGCGAGCCGCACCTCGTAGCGGCCCGACTGCGGCAGCGCGGGCGTGAAGGAGACCGTTTTGGCGCCCTTGCCCTCGTTGTCGTCGGTGAGGTAGCCCTCGCCGACGTAGCCGGGCGTGGTGCGGGAGGCCTTCCAGGCGCCGACGACGCGGGCCTGGCCCTCGTCGAGGACGAGGCCGGGCAGTTCGGCGGGCGCGAGCGAGCGGGGATTCTTGGCGGCGGGGGCGCGGGCGGCGGCGCGGAGGCGGGTGGCCTTTTTCTCGAGGGCGGCGACTCGCGCCTCGTGCTCCGCGACCGCGCGCTCCTGCTCGGGCGGCAGCGGCAGCGGCGCGTCGACCCAGCGGGCCACGTTGTCGGTGTAGTTGTGCAGCGTGTGCGTCCCGCGCAGGATCCCGGCGAGGCCGTAGTAATCCCGCAGCGTGACCGGATCGAACTTGTGGTCGTGGCAGCGGGCGCAGCTGAGGGTCATCCCGAGGAACGCCTTGCCGAGGGTGTCGAGCTGCTCGTCGATGATGTCCATCCGCAGCTGGTCCTTGTTCTGTTCCTCGTAATTGGTGGGGCCGAGGGTGAGGAAGGCGGTGGCGGTGAGGCGGCGGGCGCGCTCGGCGGGATCGGCCGCGGGGAGAAGGTCGCCGGCGAGCTGCTCGCGGATGAACGCGTCGAATGGCAGGTCGCGGTTGACCGCATCAATCACGTAATCGCGGTAGCGCCAGGCGTCCTTGAACAGGAGGGTGCGGCCTCCACCGCTGGACTCGGCGAAGCGGGCGACGTCGAGCCAGCGCCGGCCCCAGCGTTCGCCGAACTGCGGGGCGGCGAGCATCGCGTCGACCTGCCGGGCGAAGGCGGCCGGGCTCGGGTCGCGGGTGAAGGCGGCGATCTGCTCCGGGGTGGGCGGGAGGCCGAGGAGGTCGAAGGAGGCGCGGCGCAGGAGGGCCGCGGGGGCGGCGTCGGGCGCGGGCGTGAGGCCCTGCTCCGGCCAGCGGGCGGCGATGAACCGGTCGAGGTCCGTGCGGGCCCAGCCCGCGGCGTCGGGGGCGGGCACGGCGGCGGGCGCCGGGGGGATGAAACTCCAGAAGCGGCGGCCCTCCTCGACCGTGAGGGCGCGGCGGGCCGGGGCGGCGCCGGGGACAGGGGCGGGTTCGTCGGGCGCGGGGGCGCCACGGCGGACCCATTCCTCGAGCAGGGCGACCTCCTCGCGGGGCAGCGCGGAGCGGGGCGGCATCGCCTCAAACTCCAACTTGGTGTAACGGATCGCCTTGATCAGGGGGCTCTCGTCGGGGCGGCCGGGGAGCACGGCGGGGCCGGAGTCGCCCCCGAGCAGCCAGCCCGCCGGATGATCGAGGCGGAGGCCCGCCTTGACCTTGTGTTCCGCGGCGTGGCACTCGAGGCAGCGCGAGGCGAGGAGCGGCCGGATCTGCTTCTCGAAGAACTCGATTCCCGCCGGGTCCGCGGCCAAGGCGGGCGCAGCCAGCGCGAGCCCCGCGCAGGCACGCGCAAGGCGACGGAAGGGACCGGACGGGGTGAACACGGCGTGACGGGGTGGCGCGGCCGGGGGTCGACCGCACCGGGAGCAAGCCGCAGCGCCCACCCGGAGGCAAGCGGACAGATGCGGGCGGAGTAGCGGTCTGCTCCGCTGGAATTTGGGACTCGCTTACCCGCAGCCGGACCGCTCGCCTCCATCCTTTCTCCCCATGCCCTTGCCGGTCCCCTCCCCGCTTCAACCCGTCGCACGCCGCCTGACCGCCACCCGGGTCTTCGGCCTCTTCCTCAGCTGCCTCGCGGCGCTCGTCACCGTGTCCGCGGCGCAGGCCCAGTCCCAGCTGGTGGCCGTGGGTGCAAACGGCACGATCCTCACCAGTCCCGACGGGGCCACGTGGACCTCCCGGGTGTCTGGCACGGATAAGCGGCTGCGCGCCGCGACCGTCAAGGGCGGCACGCTCATCGTGGTCGGCGAGACCGGGACCGTGCTGACCAGCGCGGACGGCGTCAGCTGGACCCTCGTTACCAGCGGGATTGCCGAGGGCCTGCGCGGCGTGGCGGCGAGCAGCACGCTGGTCGTCGCGGTAGGCGGGCAGAACACCGGTCAGATCTTCACCAGCCCGGACGGCGCCACGTGGACCCAGGCGAGCCTCGCGGCCCCGGTGGGCGCCCTGCGCGGGGTGGCCCACAACGGGACCCAATTCGCGGCGGTCGGGGCGGGCGGCACCATCCTGACCAGCCCGGATGGCTCCACCTGGGTGGCCCGAACCTCGGGCACCGCGGAACGCCTCGACGGCATCGTCTGGACCGGTTCGGCCTTCGAGGTGATTTCGAACACCGGCAAGTTCCTCCGCAGCACCGATGGCGGCGTGACCTGGTCGGCGCCCGTGGCCGGCAACGCCCCGGCGTGGATCGAGGGCATGGTCTGGAGTTCCACCCGCGTGGTGACCGTCGGGGCCAGCGGACGGATCCGCACCAGCGACGACGGCCTGAACTGGACCTGGCGCACGAGCGGCGTGGCCGTGACCTTGCACGGTGTCGCCTTCACCGGCGCCTTCTCGGCGCAGACCCTCGCGGCGGAAACTTTCTTCGGGGGACTGCGCAAGCTTACCGTGAAGGGCCTCACCGCGGCGAACAAGACCTACACCGGCACCACGGCCGCCGTCATCTCGGGCACGCCGACGCTGGACCTCACGGCGGGTGAGGACGTCAGTATCGGCGGCAGCGTCTCCACCGGCACCTTCGCCACCGCGGGCGTCGCCAACGGGATCGTCGTGACCGCGGACCTGAGCGGCCTGACCGTGGGCGGCATCGACGCGGGCAACTACACCGGCATCGCCAGCGCCCTCACGGCCAACATCACCCCCGCGCCCCTCACCGTCACGGCGGACAACGACACCAAGGTTTACGGCGGCGTGAAGTCCTACGGGGCCGCGGCGACCGCCTTCACCAGCAGCGGCCTCGTCAACGGCGAGACCATCGGCTCGGTGACGCTGTCCGCGTCCGGCGGGACGGCCGCGACCGACAAGGTGGGCCCCTACGACTTGACCCCGAGCGCGGCCACCGGCGGCACCTTCACCCCGGCCAATTACTCGATTTCCTACGTGAAGGGGACCCTGACCGTCGGCCCGCGCGCCGTGACCCTTGCCGGCACGCGCGCGTACGACGGGACCACGGGTGCGGCAGCCGCGGCCCTTTCCGTGACCAACGCGGTCGGCACCGACCTCGTCTCCGTCGCCTCGGGCAGCGGCGTCCTCGCCAGCCGCAATGCCGGCAGCCGCGCCCTGACCGGCACCGGCACGCTCGCCCTCGGCAACGATCCGGACGGCAACTACACGCTCACCGGCGCCTCCGGCTCGGTCACCATCACTCCGGTCGCCCTCACCGTCACCGCGGACGCGCAGAACCGGGCCTACGGTTCCGGCAACCCCACGGCGACCCACACCCTCACCGGCTTTGTCAACGGCGAGACCGAGGCCGGCCTGCGCGCCCTGGCGCCCGCCGCCCTGAGCGGCACCCCGACGCTCACCTACGCCGTGACCGCCACCGCCGCGGCGGCCGCGAACTCGACGCACGCCATCACCGCCGCGGTCGGGACCCTCTCCGCGGACAACTACACCTTCACCGCAGGGACGGACGGGGTCCTCACGATCACCGCGGCGCCGCTCACCGGCACGTTCACCGCCGCCGAAAAGGTCTACGACGCCACCCTCGCCGCCACCGTCACCGCCCGCAACCTCACCGGCGTGGTCGGCACCGACGACGTGCAGCTCACCGGCGGCACCGCCACCTTCGCCGACAAGGCGGTCGGCAACGCCAAGACCGTCACCCTCGCCGGGGCCACGCTCACCGGGACGCAGGCGGCCAATTACACACTCTCCTCGGTCAGCACCACCACCGCGAACATCACCGCGAAGACCGTGACCGTCACGGGCGTGACCGCCGCAAACAAGGCCTACGATGGCACCCTCACCGCCACGCCCGCCTTCGGCGCCGCGGCCCTGAACGGGGTCATCTCCGGCGACACCGCGACGCTCGTCACGTCCAGTGCCACCGCGACCTTCGCCGACAAGGCGGTCGGCAACGGCAAGACCGTCACCCTCGCCGGCCTGAGCCTCACCGGCGGCGATGCCGGCAACTACAGCCTCACCCAGCCCACGACCACCGCGAACATCACCGCGAAGGCCCTGACCGTCGCCAATGCGCGCGCGCTCGACAAGATCTACGACGGTTCCACGGTCGCCACCCTCAGCTTCGCGACCGCCCAGCTGACGGGCGCGCTGCCGGGGGAGACGGTGACGCTGGTGACCACCGGCGCCACGGGTGCCTTCGCGGACGCGAACGCCGGCGAGGGCAAGCCGGTCACCGTGAGCGGCCTCTCGCTCGGCGGGGCGGATGCGGCCGGCTACGCGCTCACGCCGCCCGCGCTCACCGCGACCATCTCGCGCCGCTGGGTCGTGTTCACGCTCGCCGGCCTCGAGCAGGCGTACAACGGGACCGCCCGCCGCGTGACCGCCACGGCCTTCCCGCAGGTGCCGTTCGGCATCGCCTACGCCGCCGCCGGCGGCGGCCCCGCGCTGGTCACCCCGGTCAACGCCGGCCGCTACACCGTGACCGTCACGGCCGCGGACCCGAACCACACCGGTCAGCTCACCGAGACCCTGGTGATCACGAAGGCGCGGCAGACCCTCACGGTCACGGCGCCCGCCAGCGCGACCCTCGCCGCTCCGGTGGCGGTCGCCGCGACGGCGAGCAGCGGCCTGCCGGTGACGCTGGCCGTCAGCGGCCCGGCGACGCTCAGCCAGGGGCTGCTCACCTTCCAGACGCCGGGCACGGCGGTCGTCACGGCCCGCCAGGCGGGTGACGCCAACTACGAGGAAGCGAGCGCCACCGCGTCGGTCACGGTGGCGGGCAAGCTGGCCCAGACCATCGCCTTCGCCGCGCCGGCGGACCAGTTGGCCAACAACCCGCCCGTGACGCTGGCCGCGACCGCCTCGTCGGGCCTTCCGGTGACGTACACCCTGGTGTCCGGCCCCGCCCTGCTCGCGGGTAACCGGTTGACCCTGCGCGGGGATGCCGGCCGCGTGTCCGTCCGGGCGGCGCAGGCGGGCGACGCGCGGTATGACCCCGCGCCCGACGTGACGGTCTCCTTCGCGGTCTCGGCCGCGCGCGTGAATGTCTTCCTCGGGCAGGTGGCTTCCGCGAACCCCGGCTCCTCCGGGCCGCGCGTCGGCGAGATCGGGGCCACCCTGCCGCCGGGCACGAACCGCGGCTCGCTGCTGCTGGTGGTGCCGGGCCTGGGCCTCAACCGCGCGACGGACTTCCAGCTGAACGCCGATGGCTCGTTCGAGGACAGCTTCACGGCGGACCTCCCGGCGGCGGGCCGCGAGGGCCTGCCGGCCACCGCGGGCGCGCCGGTCACCGTCCGCATCCGCGGCACCCTGGTCGGCGGGCGCCTCACGGGCACCATCGAGCCGGGCGGCCTGAGCTTCGACGCGCCCGTGCTGCCGGTCACCGGCCCCTCCGCCGACGCCGCCGGCTTCTACCGCTCGAGCACGCTCGCGGGCACCGCCGGGGCCACCTATTCGGTGGTCGGCAGCAACAACCAGGTGCTGGTGCTCGCGGCCACTCCGGCGGTGACCGCCGGCGGCCTGACCACCCTTGGCGCCGACGGCACCTTCAGCCTGCAGGCGGCGACCGCCGGGGGCGCGGCCACGATCCGCGGCACGGTGGACGCCCCCACCACGACCGTCGCGGGCGCGATCAACGTCGCGGGGCAGACGACCCCCTTCGCCGGCCTGCTCACCACCACGGCCCGGACCGACCGCCTCGTGAACCTTTCCTCGCGCGTGCGGATCAGCGGCGCCGACGGCGTGCTCATCACCGGGTTCGTGATCGGCGGCGAGCAGTCCAAGCAGCTCCTGATCCGCGGCATCGGCCCGGCGCTGGCGGGCTTCGGCGTCGGCGGCGCCCTGGCGAACCCCCGGCTGCGCGTCTACCGCGGGACCACGCTGGTCGCGGAGAATGATGACTGGAGCGCGGAGGCCGGCGCCGCCTTCGGGCGCGTGGGCGCCTTCGGCCTGACCTCCGGCAGCCGCGACGCGGCGCTGGTGGTCAATCTCGAGCCGGGCGCGTACACCGCGCACGTTTCCGACGGCGGCGCCGCCGGCGTCGCCCTCGCGGAGATCTACGACGCCAGTCCCAACCCGGGCGCGGAGTACCAGCGCCTGCTCAACATCTCCACCCGGGGCGAGGTCACCGCCGGCGAGGGGGCCCTGATCGGCGGCTTCGTGGTCACCGGCAACGCGCCGAAGCGCCTGCTGGTGCGCGGCGTCGGCCCCGGGCTGGCGGCGTTCGGCGTGGCCGGCGTGCTCGCCGACCCGCGCCTGCGCGTGTTCCGGCAGGCGGAGCTCCTCGGGGAGAACGACAATTGGTCCGCACTCCCCGCCGAGGCGGCGGTCACGGCGGGCGCGGCGCGCGACGCCGGCGCCTTCGCGCTGCCCCCCGGCAGCCGCGACGCCGCGGTGATCCTCACCCTCGCGCCCGGCGCCTATACCGCGCAGGTCACGGCGGCGGACGGCGCCGGCACCGGGACCGCGTTGATCGAGCTGTACGAACTGCCCTGATTCGGGCCGGCGCCGCGGACCCCAAACGCTCAGGGTTGCGGCGATTTCTTCGCCGGCGGGCGGAGGCCCTGCGCGCTGACGACCTTCGGCTTGTCGATCTTCCGCGCCCCCGCGGGCAACGCGGCCGCGTCAAAGGGGGTCGCCGGCTCGGGCGCGAGTTCCTTGAGCAGCACCTGCTTCACGTACGTCCGGTGCGGGGTCCCGGCGTGGAGCTGGATCGCGATCAACCCCGCGAGCGCCCGGTGCTTCTCATCGTGGTCGATGAACACCGAGGTCGTGCGGCCGTTGACGCGGTGCTCGAGCCGGTTGCCCCGGGCGATGACGGTGAACTCGTTCCATTGGGACAGGTCGGCCGCCACCCGCGGGCGCTCGCCCACCTGCCAACGCTGGCCCGTGGGGTCCATCACGACGTCGACCCCGTTATAGCCGAAGATGCCGCGCCCACGTTCCTCGTAGGTCATCGCGGTGTGGACGTCCACCGGATGCACGTCGCACTGGTACCCGGCGATCGTCCACGGCGTGACCTCCGGCAGGCGGCGGCTGCGGTACTGCACGCCGGAGTTGTTATCGCCAACGACCTTCACCGTGGCGCGCAGCTCGAAGTCGCGGACCGTGCCCTGCCAGATGAGGAAGGAGTTGGTGCGCGGCTTGCCCGGCTCGCTGGTGCCGACGATCACCCCGTCCTCGACGCGCCAGAGTCCGGGTTCGCCGTCCCAGCCGGTGAGGTCGCGGCCGTTGAAGAGGGGCGTGAAGCCCTCCGCGGCGAACGCGGGGGCGCAGAGGAGGGCGAGGAGGGTGAGCCGGAGGGGGGACATGACCCGGAGCGTGGGCGGCGCCCGGCGACCCGTCCAGCGCGTCCGTCGCGGCGGACGCCTCCCGGATTGCGTTCCGGCTGCCTGCGGTTCTCGCTCCCAGCACCCGGTCCCCCGGCATTCCCCCGCACCATGAGCCCCGCCGCCCTCCTCCCTCACCTCGCCCGCGCGCTTGCGCTGGCCCTCCTCCTGGCGGCCCCGCTCCCGGCGGCTGCGCCCGCCGCCACCGGCTCCGTGGCGGGGCGCGTGCTCAACGTCGGCACCGGGCAGTACCTCACCAACGCCCGCGTCTCCGTCCGCGGCGCGAGCGCGACCGCCTTCACCGACAAGGACGGGAGCTACCGCCTGGCCGAATTGCCCGCCGGGCCGGTGACCCTCGAGGTCTTCTTCACCGGCCTGGATTCCGCCACCGCCCAGGTGCTTGTGCCCGCCGGCGGCGCGGCGCAGCAGGACTTTAACCTCACCTCGGTCGCCCGCTACGGCCAGCAAGGCGAGGCCACCGTGCGCCTCGACGCGTTCGTGGTCGCCCAGCAGCGCGAGACCGACGCGCAGGCCATCGCGACCAACGAGCAGCGCTTCGCCCCGAACATCAAGAACGTGCTCTCCACCGACTCCCTCGGTGATGTCCTCGGTGGCTCGGTGGGCGAGTTCATGAAGTTCCTCCCCGGCGTCACCGTCGAAAGCGACCTCGCCGACGTCTCGGGCGTGTCCATCCGCGGCATCGGCGGCGGAATGACCGCGGTCACCAACGACGGCGCGCCCGCCTCCAACATCTGGACGACCGCCACCCGCTCGGTCGACGTCCGCTCCATGGCGCTCAACGACATCGCGCGGATGGAGGTCGCCAAGGTGCCGACGCCCGCCAACCCCGCCGACTCCCTCGCCGGCTCGATCAACCTCGTCAGCAAGAGCGCCTTCGAGCGCAGCGGCCGCCAGCTCCGCTACTCGCTCAACCTCATCGGCAACCACGAGAACCTCGACCTGCGGAAGACCCCGCATTCCCACGGCGACAAGCTGACCCCCAAGATCTTCCCCGGGGCCAACCTCGACTTCACCTGGCCCGTGACCAAGCGCTTCGGCCTCGTCCTCGCCGCCAACCACTCGCGCTCCTTCAACGAGCAGCACCGCACCCTCCAGGCCTGGACCTCGATCGTCCCGCCCGGCAGCCCCGCGGGCACCCCGGCGAACTACGCCAACCCGGTGCTCAACTCCCTCGCCTTCCTCGACGGTCCGCGCGACCTCACCCGCAACACCCTCAGCGTGAAGGCGGACTGGAAGGTCGGCGACAACGGGGTCCTCTCCGTCGGCCACGTCGCCAGCCGCACCGACACCCGCATCGGCTCCCTCACCTACACCTGGAACACGAGTACCAACGCCACGCCGTCGGTCGCCGGCGGGCGGCCGCTCGCGTGGGACGGCACCCGTACCCTCGGCGCCACCGGTCGCGGCACCCTGAACAACAACGGCACCAACCAGCTGATCAACCAGATCACCGACACCAGCAACGTGAGCTACCGGCACGACGACGGCCGCTGGCGCGTCGAGGCCGGCGTGAGCCGCTCGGCCTCCGCGACCAAGCGGCGCTACTTCGACGCCGGCTTCTTCCTCCAGGCCAGCGCGATCCAGCGTTTTCCGGTGCGGATCAACTTCCTCGACCTCGCGCCCGGCGCGGCCCTGCCCGGACGCATCGAGGTGTTCGACAACAACAACCAGCCGGTCGACTGGAACAATCCCGCGAACCTCCGCGGCAACACCGCGAACAACGCCAACCTCTACAATCGCAGCTACACCAACCAGGGTTTCCTCAACGTCCGCCGCACGCTCGGCTTTCTGCCGGTGCCCGCCGCCCTCCAGGTTGGCGTGCTGGAGAAGCGGGTGATGCTCGACACCAACCTGCGCAACGAGACCTGGACCTTCAGCGGCCCCGACGGCGTCTCCGGGACCACCGCCCCGATCGAGCCGTACCTGATGCAGCGCTACCGCAACGTGGACCCCGGTTACGGCATGCCGCCCATCGTCTGGATGTCCCCGAGCCGCGCCTTCCGGGCCTACCAGCTGAACCCCCTGCTGTACCAGCAGACGGACGCCCAGCGCGTGTCCGACCGGAACTCGCACATCGACAACAACGAGAACATCCGGGAGACGGTCCAGGCCGGCTACGTCCAGGCCGACACGCGGCTCTTGGCCGGCCGGCTGCGGCTGCTCGGCGGCATCCGCTACGAGCGGACCCTCGACCGCGGCATCGGCGGCCTGGTGGACACGGAACGCGTCTGGCGGCGCAACCCCGACGGTTCGTTCGTGCGCAACGCCGCCGGCCAGCGGGTGCGCCGGCCCGAGGCGGGCGCGGCCGGTTCGCTCGCCGAGAGCCTGCTGGTCCGCGAGTACCGCGCGTCCTTCACCCGCAAGGAGTACGACGGCATGTACCCCAGCATCCACGGGACCTACAACGCCACGGAGAACCTCCTGATCCGGGCGGCTTGGGCGCAGACCTATGGCCGGCCGAACTTCGCCGACATCATCCCGCGCACCGTCGCCAACACCAGCTCGCTCGATCCGGACGAGGACGACGAGCTGCGTCCGGGCCAGTACCGGGGCACGCTGAACATCCGCAACCCGGCGCTGATGCCCTGGTCGGCCGACAACTTTGACCTCTCGGTCGAGCGTTACACCGACGGCGGCGGCCTGCTCTCGGCGGGCGTCTTCCTCAAGGAGCTGCGCAACTTCTTCGGGGATTCCTCGCGCCGCGCCACCCCGGAGCTGCTCGCGGAGCTGGGGCTGCCCGAGCGCTACCTCGACTGGAACATCAACACCAAGTTCAACTCCGGCGACGCGCGCATCACGGGCGCCGAGGTGAATTTCCGCCAGAACCTCCGCGCGCTCGGGCGCTGGGGCGCACCCTTCACGCTCTTCGGCAACGCCACCAAGCTCCGGCTGAAGGGCAACCCCGGGGCCTCGTTCTCAAGCTTCATCCCGACCAGCGGCAACTGGGGATTCACCTTCGCCGCCCGCCGCGTGACCTTCACCGCCCGCTGGAATCACCGCGGGCTGGACAAGCGGCTCCCGCAGGCGGCCTTCGGCCCGAACGGGTACGAATACATCGAGGCCCGCACCGTGCTCGATGTGAACGGCACCTACCAGCTGACGCGCACCCTCTCGTTCGTGGCCAGCGCCAACAACATCCTCAACGCGCCCTACCGCTTCCTGCGCTACGGCGACCTCACGCCCGCGTACGCCCGGCTCTACGCCGAGCAGGAGTACGGGATCCAGATGGCGATCGGTTTGCGCGGCACCTTCTGACGGCGGCCACCTCGGGCCTCAGAACTTGCCCGGACGCAGCACACGCACGTCCGACTCGTAGGCCACCATCCCGTACCGGGGGAAAAGCTCGGCGGCGAGGCGCTCCAGCAGCACCACCGCCACCTCCGGCCGGGTGATCACCTCGATTTGCGTGTTCGCGTATTCGGGAATGTCCGCCAGCCGCCGGCCGCGCGCCCCGCTCCCCTCCACCGGGAACGCGGTGTGCCCCGCCGCGCCGACTTCGCCCAACAGGCGGAGCACCGGCTCCGCCGCGTAGGCCTCGCAGACGATGGTGACGAGCTTCATCGGATGCAGGTTCATCAGTTCAGGAATACAGGTATCCGGCCCAGGCATCAAACAGCGGGATGCCCAGGGTGAGGTTGAAGGGGAAGGTCACCGCCAGGGCGGAGGTCAGCGAGAGCGTGGGATTGGCCTCGGGCAGCGCGAGCCGCACCGCCGCCGGGGCCGCGATGTAGGAGGCGCTCGCCGCGAGCACCCCCAGCAGCATCCCGCCGCCGAGCGAGAGCCCGGCCGCTTGGCCAACCAGCACTCCGAGGAGCCCGTTCACCACCGGCACGACCACGCCGAAGGCCAGCAAAAAGGGCCCGACCCGCCGCAGATCCTCCAGCCGCCGGCCCGCGACGATGCCCATTTCCAGCAGGAACAAGGACAGCACCCCTTGGAACGGCGTGACGAAGAAAGGCTCCACCTTCCGCATCCCCGCCGGCCCGCACAGCGCGCCGACCACGAGCGCCCCCAACAGCAAAAAGATGCTCCGCCCGAACAGCGCCTCCCGCACGATCAGGCCCAGCGGTACCGGCATCCCGCCCCGGGGCCCCAGCGCCCGCTTGCCCAAAATTACCCCGACCAGAATCGCCGGCGACTCCATCACCGCCAGCAACGCCACGGTGTGACTCTCGTACGGCCGGCCGATCGCCGTCAGGTAATTGGTCGCGGCGAGGAACGTCACGGCGCTCACCGAACCGTAGTGCGCCGCGATCGCCGCCGCATCCACCGCCGCCAGCCGCCCGCCCCAGCGCAGCACAGGATAGGTCCACAGCGGGATGAAGGCGCCCAGCCCGATCGCCGCCAGCGCGGGGAGCCAGATCCGGCCGAGCCCCGCCTCGGTCATCGCCACCCCGCCCTTGAAGCCGATCGCGACGAGGAGGTAGATCGTCAGCGCCGAATACAGCGGCTCGGGGAACTTCAGTTCGCTGCGGACCAGCGCCGCCACGAGGCCAAGCGCGAAAAACAACACCGCCGGCGACAGCAGGTTCGTCAGGAGCGCCTCGCTCATGACGCCGGCGCGGCGCCCAGCCCTGCCCGCAGCTTCCGGCCCCGCGCCCGGACCTCGCCGGCGAGCCGCGTCTGAAAGTCCTGCATCCGGTCGAGCAACGCCGGATCGCCCGCGCCGAGGATGCGCAGCGCCAGCAAGCCGGCGTTGCGCCCGCCGCCGATCGCCACCGTCGCCACCGGGATCCCACCCGGCATCTGCACGATCGAGAGCAGCGAATCGAGCCCCTTGAGCGCCTTGGTCTCCACCGGCACGCCGATGACGGGCAGCGGGGTGAGGCTCGCGACCATCCCCGGCAGGTGCGCCGCGCCGCCGGCCCCGGCGATGATCACGCGCAAGCCGCGCCGGCGCGCGCCGCGGGCGTACCGCACCATGTCGAGCGGGGTGCGGTGCGCCGAGACCACGCGCACGTCGCAGGCCACCCCGAACTCGGCGCAGACCTCGGCCGCCGGCTGCAGCGTGGGCCAATCGGAATCACTGCCCATGATGAGGGCGACGGGAGCGGCGGCGTTCTTCATGCGAGCGGGGAGAAATGGAGGTGCCCGGCACTCCGGAGCGCGGTGGCCTCGGCGGCGGCGACGGTCGCGCCGGTCGCGGTGACGTGCCCGAGCTTCCGGCCCGCGGCGCTGCGGTCCTTGCCGTAAAGGTGCACGTGCGCCCCCGGCACGGCCAACGCCTCGGCCAGCCCCCGCGGATGACCGGGGCCCGGACCGGCGCCGAGCAGGTTCACCATCACGGCCGGCGCCCGCAGTTCCGGGGAGCCGAGCGGCCAGCCGAGGACCGCGCGCACGTGGTTCTCGAACTGCGAGCAGGTGCAGGCCTCGATCGAATAGTGGCCCGAATTGTGGACGCGCGGCGCCAGCTCGTTCACCAGGATCGAACCGTCCGCCAGCTGGAACAGTTCCACGCCGAAGCTGCCCACCGCGCCCACCGCCGCCACCGCCCGCCCCGCGATCCCGGCCGCCGTGGCGCGCACCTCCGGGGAGCACGCCGCCGGCGCCCGCACGAGATGGCAGACGTGGTCGCGCTGCACCGTGTCGACCACGGGATAGAACGCCTCGCGGCCGTCCCCGGCCCGGGTGATGATCACGGCCAGCTCACGCTCGAACGGGCAGTAGGCCTCGGCGAAGAGCGGGTTGCCCCGGTCACCCCCCAACCGCCGCCACGCCGCGTCCAGCTCGGAGGGCGCCCGCACGGTGACGTTCCCCTTGCCATCGTAACCATTGCGCCGCGCCTTCAGGAGGAACGGATACCCGAACTCCCGCGCCGCCTCCGCCACCGCCGCCGGGTCCGGAGTGTCCCGCAGGCGCGGCACGGGGAGCCCGGCCGCGCGCAGGGTCTCCTTCTGGACCAGCTTGTCCTGCACCACCGCCAGGGTCCGGGAGGTGGGCCACACGCGGTGCCCCGCCTCCTCGAGGGCGGCGAGCAGGCCGGCATCGACGAACTCGTTCTCGAGCGTCACCACGTCCACGCGGGACGCGAGCTCCTGCAGGGGCGGCAGGGTGTTCCAGTCTCCCACCAGGGCCTCCGTGGCTACCGCCGCCGCGGGGTAATGGGGGCTGCGCTCGAGCGTGACCACGGTGCAGCCGAGGGGTTGAGCGGCCAGCGCGAGCATGCGGGCCAGTTGCCCGCCGCCGATGACGCCGAGCCGCGGCCCGGAATCCGGGCCCGCGGGGCGGGAGGAATGCGCTGCGATCGCCACGGACACGGCGGGACGCAAGGGATTCCCCGGACCGAGGCAAGCGGATCCGCCGCGGGCGGT
>JBMTAG010000072.1:0-18337 GCA_049428505.1 Opitutaceae bacterium
GCCGCTCCGTGCGGCGCCGCGGCGGTCTCAGGGCCGCAGCGTGTGCAGCGGCGGAAGCCGGCGAAGCTGCGGCACCGTCCGGGCCACCGCGGCGGCCACCAGCACGGTGCCCAGGCCGCCCCAGACGACCGCGGCCACCGGCCCCAAGGCGGCCGACATCAGGCCGGCGCGCAGCGCGCCGATCTCGTTGGAGGAACCGATGAAGATCTGGTTCACCGCCGTCACGCGGCCCCGGAGCACATCGGGCGTGAGCAGTTGCACGAGCGACTGGCGGACCACGACGCTGACGTTGTCGAGCGCGCCGGTGAGGGCGAGGGCGAGGAGCGAGACCCACAGGGAGCGCGACCAGCCGAAAAGCATGATGGCGAACCCGAAGCCGGCGACGGACCAGAGCAGGGCGAGCCCGGGCCGGGCGAGGGGCCGCCGGTGCGCCAGCCAGAGTGCCATCGCGATCGCGCCGATTGAAGGGGCGGCGCGCAGCCAGCCGAAACCCACCGGGCCCACGTTCAGGATCTGGGCGGCGAACACCGGCAGCAGCGCCGTGGCGCCCCCCAGCAGTACCGCGAAGAGGTCGAGGCTGCTCGCGCCAAGGATCACCTTCCGGTTCCAGATGAATTCGGCGCCCGCCAGCATCTCGCGCCACGAGCGCCGCCCGGGCGCCGGAGTCGGCGGGTGGAAGTAGCGGACGCGCGCGATGGCGACGAGGAAGAGGATCTCCGTGACCGTCCCGAGCACGTAGACCGCCGTCGTCCCGCCGGCCGCGATGAGCAGGCCGCCGAGCGCGGGGCCCGCGATCGTGGCGATCTCGAAGCTGCTCGCGTTCCAGGTGATCGCGTTGCCGAGGGCGGGGGTGGGCACCAGCAGCGGCGTGATGCTGGCGCGCGCCGGCCAGACAAGGATCCGGACGGTGGCGTGGCCCAGCAGCAGCAGGAACAGCAACGGCAGCGCCGGCTGGTCGAAACGCAGCTGGGCCGGGTCGCCGGCGAGTTCAAACCAGCCGGCGACCGTCCGCAGCGCCGTGTTTCCCCAGGCCAGCGGGGTCACCGTGGGCAGGGTGTCCGCCGCGGCCGACAGCAGCGCGAGGAGTCCGTTGGCGACCACCAGGATGGCGGTGCCCGCCGCGATCAGCCGGCGCCGGTCGTGCTGGTCCGCCAGCGCCCCGGCGGGGAGGGAGAGCGCCAGCAGCGGCACGACGTTCACGGCGCCGACCAGCCCGAGCGCCGCGGCGGACCGGGTCCACTCGTACACCTGCCAGGTCACGGCCGCGAGGACCGCCTGCCGGCCGAAGAGGGCGAGCGAACTCCCGATGAGGTAATCCCGGTACTGGGGCACCCGCAGGGCCGCGTAGGCGTCGTGGGGCGCGGGAGCCGGGGAAGTCATCGAGGCCCCGAGCAAGCCGGGCGAGGGACGCGCAGGCGAGAACCCTTTCCGCGCGGGGATTTGCTTTGAACCGGCGTCGCGACGGCGGTGACGTGATCCGCATGCCGCCGCTGCGCCTCGTCTTCCTGGGATCCGACGCCATCGCCCTGCCGGTGCTCAACTGGCTGGCCGGCCCGGGCGCCGCCGTGGCCGAGGTCATCGGGGTCTTCACCCAGCCGGACCGACCGGCCGGCCGCGGGCAGCAGGTGCGGCCCAACGCGATCAAGCTCTGGGCCGAGGCCCGGCAGTTGCCGGTCCTGCAGCCGGAACGGCTGACCCCGGAGGTCACCGCGCAGTTGGCGGCGCTCCGCCCGGACCTCGGGCTGGTGATGGCTTACGGGCACCTGCTGCGGGACGACTTCCTGGCGGTGCCCCGGCTCGGGATGCTCAATCTCCACACGTCGCTGTTACCCGCCCTGCGCGGCGCCTCGCCGATCCAAACCGCGGTCGCGCTGGGCTGGCGGGAGACCGGCGTGACCCTGATGCGGATCGTGCGCCGCCTGGATGCGGGGCCCGTGGCGGATCAGGAGCGGGTCCCGATCGGCTCCCTGGATACCGCCCTCGAACTCGAGGAGCGCCTGGCGACCGCCTGCGTCCCCTTGGTCGCGCGCAGTCTGCCCGCGCTGGCCCGCGGGGAACTCGGCTTCACCGCGCAGGATGAGGCCGCGGTGACGCACTGCCGGAAGCTGACCAAGGAGGACGGGGCGCTCGACTTTGCCCGATCCGCCACGGAACTCGCGGCGCGGATCAATGGGCTGTTCCCGTGGCCCGGCTGCAGCGCGGTGCTCGGGGAGGAAACGCTGAAGCTGGGCCTGGCGGATGTTGCGGAGGCGGCCCCGCCCCGCGGGGCCGGGTCCCCGGGGCAGGTGGCGGGGACCGACGCCGCGGGGCTCCTCGTGTGGACCGGGGCTGGGCTGCTGCGGCTGCGCCGGCTGCAACGGCCGGGCGGTCGGATGCTGGCGGCGGCCGAGTTCCTGCGGGGATTTTCCGTGGCGCCGGGGGCGATGTTTGCCTCCCGGCCAATGTCGGGCTTGCTGGTCCCGCCAAGGCCGTCTGCTCCCGTGGCGGCCCACTAGCCGCTTGTTTTCGGTCCCGCGCGCCTCATTGTCCCGCCGATGCTTCCGCCGCGTTGCCTCGCCTTGCTCCTGGCCGGGACGCTTCACGCCCAAAACCTTCCCGTGGAGGTGGCCAACCTGCGGGAGGATGTCCGCGGGCTCTCGCAGCGGGTGGGGGAGCTGGCGTTGCGGGTGGAGCAGCTGGAACGGGAAAACACCGAGTTGCGCGGGCAGCTGGCGAGTGCGGGCAAGGCGCAGGTGACCCTCGCGCAGCTGCGGGAGTCTCTCGCCGAGTCGGCGCGGGAGGCGCGGGCCGCCGTCGCCGCGAGCAAGGCCGAGACCCTGCAGCAGGTCGCCACGCAGATGGAGAAGCTGGCGAAGCAGACCAACGCCGCGCTGGAGTCGCTGGCGCGCTCCGGCGCGTCCCGCGCCCCGGCGGCGGCGGGTTTTGCGGAGGACTTCCCGCGTGAGGGCGTCAGCTACACGGTGCAGAAGGGAGACACCCTCGCAGTGATCGCCCGCAAGACGGGGGCGCGCGCGCAGGACATCATCAACGCGAACCAGCTGGCTGATCCTTCCCGGATCCAAGCCGGCCAGGTCCTTTTCATCCCAGGAGGAAAATAAATCGATGCCGGCAGTTCCCAAAACACGTCTCGGTCGCGGCCTCGGTGGCCTCATTGCCGCGGCCCGTCCCGCCCAGCCGGCGGGAACGCCCGCCTCCGCCAGCGCGGCGCCCCCTCCGGCCGCCCCCGTGGCGGCGCCGGCGGCTGAAGTTGCCGCTCCCGCGTCCGGATTCCAGGAGATTCCCGTCGGCGCGGTGGAGCCCAGCCCCTATCAGGCCCGCCGCGAGATCGCGCCCGAGCAGCTGCAGGAGCTGGCGGAGAGCATCCGCGCCGAGGGCCTCCTCCAGCCGATCGTGGTGCGCCGTCAGGGCGACCGCTTCCAGCTCATCGCCGGCGAGCGGCGCTGGCGCGCCTTCCAGCTCCTCAAACTCAAGTCGATCCCCGCCCGCCTCGTCGAGGCGAGTGATGCCTCCTCGGCCGCGATCGGCCTGATCGAGAACCTCCAACGCGAGGGACTAAACCCGCTCGAGGAGGCGCAGGGTTACGCCAGCCTGATCCGCGACTTCGACCTGACGCAGGACACCGCGGCGGAGCGCGTCGGCCGCGGTCGCGCGACGGTCGCCAACTCCCTGCGCCTGCTCTCGCTCGAGGCCGAGCTGCAGGGGTATCTCGCAAAGGGGCTGCTCTCGGTCGGACACGCCAAGGTGCTGCTCGGAGTTGAGCCCGGCGCGGCCCGGACGGTGCTCGCGCGGCGGATCCTCGAGGAGGGGCTCAGCGTGCGGGCCGCGGAGAAGGCCGCCCAAGCTTCGCGGCGCGCCCCCGGGACCCCGCGGACCGGGCGGGCGGCGCGACCGGAGGATGCCGCGGCGGTCGCCGGCATCGAGCGGAAGCTCACGTCACACCTGGGCGCCCGGGTGGCTGTCCTCCACACGGCCCGCCGGGGCCGCATCGTGATCGAGTACCGCGGCAACGAGGACCTCCAGCGCCTGCTGGAGAAGCTCGGCGTCGAGGCCTGAACGGATCGTCGTGGTGGCCGCGGGCTGCCGCCGCGAGGGGCGGACCGCTTAGCCGGCGGTCCCTCCTGAGCGGCGCCGTTCCTCGGCGAGGCCCAGTTCCAGCAGGTGGGCGATGCGCCCGGCATCCGCCACGCAGCCGCCCCACGTGCCCCCGCAGGCCTGTTGGAGCGCCGACCAGAGGACGGTGTCCGCGGGCACCCGCGGATCCGGGCGCAGTTGGGGGTGACGGCCGCGGGCGCGCAGGTCTGCGGGTGAGAGATCGACGGCGTCCACGCTGCCCTCGAGCCGGCGGGTGTCCACCACGAGGCGGATCCGGTCGCCGTCGCGGATCCCGGCGAGCGGGCCGCCGGCCCACGCCTCGGGGCTCACGTGCCCGATGCAGGCCCCGGTGGAAACCCCGGAGAAGCGGCCGTCCGTGACCAACGCGATGCGTTCCCCGCCGCGCACGTGTTTCAGGGCGGAGGTGATCTGGTAGGTCTCGGGCATCCCGATCCCCGGGCCGATGCCTGCGAGCACGAGGACGTCGCCCGGGGTGAGCCGGCCGGCCTTCACCGCGGCGATCGCCGAGGCCTCGCTGGTGAACACGCGGGCGGGACCCTCGTGGCGGTACACCCCGTCCGGACCGATCAGCGCCGGGCTGATGGCGGTGCTCTTCACCAGGGCACCTTCGGGGGCGAGGTTGCCGCGCAGGAGGGTCAGGGTGCTCGTCATTCCCTTGGCGGCGGCCCGGGCCGGGGACAGGATGACTTCGTCGGGGTCGACGCCGTCGAGCGTGTGCAGGAGTTCGCGGAGCCGGCGCCGGCGTTCGGAGCGTTCCCACCAATCGAGGTTTTCCCCGAGGGTGCGGCCGGCGACCGTGCGGGTGTCGAGGCGCAGCAGGCCGGCCGCGCGCAGGTGCAGCATCACCTCGGGCACGCCGCCGGCGAGGTACACCTGCACCGTCGCGAAGCTGCGGGGACCGTTCGGGAGCACGTCGACCAGCCGCGGCACGGCCCGGTTCACCCGCATCCAGTCGTCGAGTTCCGGGCGGCGCAGCCCCGCCGCGTGCGCGATGGCCGGGACGTGCAGGAGGAGGTTGGTCGAGCCCCCGAACGCCGCGTGCAGCACCAGCGCGTTGTGGACGGCATCCTCGGTCAGGATCGCCCTTAACGGGGTGCCGGCCTGGTCGAGCGCCAGCAGCGCGCCGGCGGAGCGCCGCGCGAGATCCCGCCAGAGCGGTGAGCCGGAGGGCGCAAGGGCGCCGTGGGGCAGGGTGAGCCCCAGCGCCTCACCGACGACCTGGCTGGTCGCGGCGGTCCCCATGAACTGGCAGCCGCCGCCGGGTGATCCGCAGGCGCGGCAACCCATCTCGGCGGCGTGGTCGAGGGTGATTTCGCCCCGGGCGAAGCGGGTCGCGAGGGTCTGCACCTTGCCGGTGTCCTCCGCCCCGCGCGCCAGCAGCGTCACGCCTCCGGGCACGAGGATCCCGGGCAGGTCGGGGCAGCCGGCGAGCGCCATCATCATCGCGGGCAGCCCCTTGTCGCAGGTGGCGACGCCGAGGACGCCCCGCCGGGTCGGCAGGGAGCGGATCAGACGGCGCAGCACCACGGCCGCGTCGTTGCGGTAGGCGAGGCTGTCGAGCATCCCGGCGGTGCCGTTGGTGCGGCCATCGCAGGGATCGGAGACGTACCCCGCGAAGGGGATGGCGCCCGCGGCGGAGAACGCACGGGCGGCCTCCTCCATCAGCAGGCCGACCTCCCAGTGGCCGGTGTGGTAGCCGAGGGCGATGGGCGTTCCATCCGGGGCGCGGATGCCGCCCTGGGTGCTCAGGATCAGGTACTGGCGCCCGCCGAGCAGGGCCGGGTTCCAACCCATCCCCGCGTTCTGGGTGAGGCCGAAGAGGTCCCCGCTGCTCAGATGGCGCAGTTGGTTGGCCTCAAGCGGCAAACGCCCCGCCGGGCCCTCCGCGGTGGTGCGCAGGCCCGCGTAGGCGGCCTCCGGGGCGTCGAGCAGCGGGTCCATCTCAGCCGGCCCTCCGCGCGGCCAGGGGTTCGCGGGTCGGCTGGCCGTCGACCAGCCGCAGCAGCCCCAGCGGATTCGCGTCCTGCAGGGCCGGCGGCAGCAGCGCGTCCGGGAAGCCCTGGTAGCAGACGGGACGGGCGAAGCGCAGGATCGCGGCCGTGCCCACCGAGGTGAAGCGGCTGTCCGTGGTCGCCGGATACGGCCCGCCGTGGTGCATCGCCGGGCAGACTTCGACGCCGGTGGGGAATCCATTCACGACCAGCCGTCCGGCCCGCTCCGCGAGCAGTTGACGCAGGGGCTCCGCCGCCGCGAGCTCCGCGGGCGTCCCGTGCAACGTGGCGGTGAGTTGCCCGGCGAGGGCCGCGGCGCAGGTGGCAAGGCTGCCCAGGTCAGGGGCCTCCACCACGAGGGTGAAGGGTCCGAAGGCCTCCTCCGCCAACTCGGGGTGGGCGAGGAAGTTCGCGGCGGTGGTGCGAGCGGCGACCGGACGCGCTTCGTGGCGTTCCGCAGCGGGTTCGCCGGCCCCGCCGGCCCAGAGGGTCACGCCGGCGGTGTCGAGGAGCCGCCGCTGGTTCCCGAGGAAGGCCTCCCGGATGCCCGGGGTCAGCATCGTCCCGCAGGGTGCGGCGCGCACCGCGGTCCCCAGTGTCTGGAGGAACGCCTCGGTGGCCTCCCCGGTCACCGCGAAGACGAGGCCCGGTTTGGTGCAAAACTGGCCCACGCCCAGCGTGAACGAGGCGAGGAGCCCCGCGGCGATTTCCGCGCCGCGCTCGCGCAGGGCGCCGGGCAGCAGGAACACGGGGTTTAGGCTACTCATCTCCGCGAAGACCGGGATCGGCCGCGGCCGCGCTGCCGCGGCGTCGTACAGGGCGCGACCGGCGGCCTGCGATCCGGTGAAGCCCACCGCCGCGGTGGCCGGGTGACGCACCAGCGCCACGCCGAGGGTCGCGCCCTCGCCGTGCAGTTGGGAGAAGACTCCCGGCGGCAGGCCCTGCGCCGCCACCGCCCGCGCCACCACCCCGCCCACCAGCTCGGCGGTGCCCGGATGCGCCCGGTGCGCCTTGACCACGACCGGGCAACCCGCCGCGAGCGCCGAGGCCGTGTCCCCGCCGGCGGTCGAGAAGGCGAGCGGGAAGTTGCTGGAGCCGAACACCACCACGGGTCCGACCGGGCGCAGGACCCGGCGCACGTCCGGCCGCGGCAGCGGTCGCCGTTCCGGGAGGGCGGGGTCCAGCCGCGCGTCCACCCACGAGCCTTCCCGGACCAAGGCGGCGAACAGGCGCAACTGCCCGCAGGTGCGCGCGCGCTCCCCGGTGAGGCGCGCGGCGGGCAGCCCCGTCTCCATGCCCGCCCGCGTGATCAGCGCCTCCCCGAGTTCCTCGAGGCCGCCGGCAATCGCCTCCAGGAGTGCCGCCCGGGTCTCGCCCGCGCTCTCCGCGAACGGCGTCTGCGCCTCCCGCGCGAGCTCCAGCGCCCGCTCCGCGTCCGCCAGCGAGGCCTCGTGGAAGTCCGGCGCGAGTGCCGCGCCGCTGGTTGGATTCACCGCCCGGAACGTCCTGCCCCCGGGGGCGCCCCGTACGCCGGCGATCAGACTGAACCCGTGCAGGGAAGGGGAGGAGGACATGACGCGATGTTCGCGACGCGGCGCCGTGTGCCAAGCCGGACTTGCGCCCTCCGCTGGGAGCTCGACGCATCCGCTCGCTTGCTTCAGGGAGGAACCCACCCCGATGACCCTCGCTTTCCCGTTCCTCCACCGTGCCCGGCGCGCGCTGGCCGTCCTGCTTGCACTGCTCGCCTTCTCCGCCCTTGCGGCACCCGCGACCCCCACGACCCCGCCGGCCCCACTGGTGCCGGCGGGCGTGGCCCGGCTGGACATCACCCCGGAGGTGCCGATCCGCCTGACGGGGTATCAGGCCCGCGCGACGGAGGCCCCGCGGATCGGCGCGCCCTTGCACGCGCGGGCGCTGGCGCTGGGCGGTGACGCGGAGGGGCCGGTGGTGCTGATCACCGCGGAGCTGATCGGGATCGGCGAGGAGACCGCGCGGATCGTCGCCGAAGCCCTGGAACACCGCTTTGGGGTGCCCCGCGCCCGGCTCGCCGTCTGCGCGACGCACACCCACAACGGCCCGGCCCTCGCCGATGTGCTGCCGAACATGTTCGCGCGGGATCTCCCACCCGAGGAGACCGCGCGCATCGCCGCCTACACCGCCCGCCTGCGGGAAAGGCTCGTCGAGGTCGCGGCGGCCGCGCTCGCCGATCGCCGGCCCGCCCGGATCGCCTGGGCCGAGGGCCGCGTCGGGTTCGCCACCCAGCGCCGCCAGGTCGTCGACGGCAAATGGAAGGGGTTCGGGATCGTGCCCGGCGGCCCCGTCGACCACGCGCTGCCGGTGCTTCGGGTGAGTGAGCCCGACGGGGGCATCCGTGCGCTATTCGTGAACTACGCCTGCCATTGCACGACGCTCGGCGGCGCGGACAACTTCGTGCATTCCGACTGGGCGGGGGACGCCGCGTCCCGCCTGGAGGCGGCCCACCCTGGGGCGCCGGCGCTGGTGGCGATCGGCTGCGGCGCCGACGCCAATCCGGGCCTGCCGCGCGGCCCGGAGGGCGTCCCCGTGCACGGCGCTGCCGTCGCCGCGGAGGTGGCCCGGCTCCTCGGTGGCGCATGGCGGCCGCTCGGGCCCGTCACCGCCGCGGCCTACCGGGTCGTTTCGCTCCCGCTGGATCCGCGGCCGGACCGGGCCGCCCTCGAGGCGCGGCGCGGACCTGGTTCCCGCGCGCCGGCGCAGTACGCGGCCGGCCGGTTCCTCGCGGACCTGGCGGCGGGGCGCCCGCTCCCGGACGCGGTGCCGCTGCCGGTGCAGGCGTGGGCGTTCGGCCGGGAGCTCGCGATGGTGTTCCTCGGCGGCGAGGTGGTCGCCGAATATGCCCTGCGGCTGCGCCGGGAGCTCGACGGTCCGCGGCTCTGGGTGAACGCCTACGCCAACGCGGTGCCCTGCTACGTCCCGTCCCGCCGGATGTACCCGGAGGGGGGCTACGAGGTGGACGGGTCGATGGACTACTACGGCTGGCCCGCCCGCCTGCATCCCGACACGGAGGAGCGCCTCATTGCCGCGGTCCGCGGGATCGTGCCTTGGGAGTTCGCCGTCGCGCGCCCGTGAAGCGTCGCGTGCCCGCCCTTGCGCCGGCGCGGCGCCCGGCCAACGTGGCCCGCATGCGCGCGGATCTCCTCTTCCGTTCCCTGCTGCCCCTGCTCGCGTGGTTGTCCTGCGGCTACAAGGAGGTGGCGCCGCCGCCGCAGGTCGTCCTGCCGGCGCCCCTCGGGGCCGCCGCCTCCCTCGCGGCGATCCAGGTGCCCGCCGACCTCGAGGTGGAGTTGGTCGCCGCCGAGCCCGCCGTGCTCGATCCGGTCGACCTCGCCTGGGGCGCGGACGGCCGGCTGTGGGTCGTGGAGATGGCCGATTACCCGCGTGGCCTCGACGGCAAGGGCCAGCCAGGCGGCCGAATCCGCGTGCTGGAATCCACGCGGGGCGACGGCCGGTACGACCGCTCCACCCTGTTCGCCGACGGGCTCCGCTCGCCGACGGCGGTGTTGCCCTGGCGTTCCGGCGTTCTCGTCGTGGCCGTGCCGGACCTGCTCTTCCTCGAGGATACCGACGGCGACGGCCGGGCCGATGTGCGGCGCCCGCTGTTCACCGGACTCGCACAGGGCAACGAACAGCACCTGAGCAACGGCCTCCAGTGGGGGCTCGACGGCTGGGTCCACCTCGCCAATGGCAACAGTGGGGGCAAGGTGCGGCGCGCCGACTTCCCGGGACCGGTGGTCGAACTCGGCCAGCGGGACTTTCGCCTCCGACCCGACTCCGGGGAAATTGAGACCGTCGCGGGCCAGACCCAGGCGGGTCGCAACCGCGACGACTGGGGGAACTGGTTCGGCGGAAATAACTCCAACCCGATCTGGCACTATGCCCTCGAGGAACACTACCTGCGCCGCAACCCCCGGCTCGTCCCGCCGTCCGCCACCGTGACCGTCGCGGCCATTCCGGGCGCGGCCCGCGTCTACCCGCGGAGCGAGACGCTGGCGCGCTTCAACGACGGCTTCGCGGCCAACCATTTCACCTCGGCGTGCGGGACCGTCATCTACCGTGACGACCGGCTCGGGCCCGGGTATGCGGGCAACGTCTTCGTCTGCGAGCCGGTCCACAACCTCGTGCACCGGGAGGTGCTGGCGGCGGACGGGGCCACGTTCCGCAGCCGACGGCCGGAATCCGAGGCGACGGCAGAGTTCCTTGCTTCCACCGACGCCTGGTCGCGGTTTGTCGCGGCGCGGACGGGTCCCGACGGGGCGCTCTACGTGGCCGACATGTATCGCCTGGTCATCGAGCATCCGCAGTGGATCCCGGACGCCTGGCAGCGCGTGCTCGGCGACCTGCGGGCCGGCTCCGCGCAGGGACGCATCTACCGGATCCGGCCGCGCGGGGGCGCCCTGCGGCCCGTGCCCCGGCTTGATCGCGCCGACGCGGCCGGGCTGGCGGATGCGCTCCGTTCGCCGAACGGCATGCTGCGGGACCTGGCGCAGCAGCAGCTGGAATGGCGGCGGCCGGAGGGGGCGGCGGCGTTGGTGGAGCAGGTGGCGCGCGGCGCGGAACGGCCGGCGGCGCGGGCGCAGGCGCTCTGGACGCTGCACGGGAGCGGCGCGCTCAATCCCGGGATGCTTCGGCACGCGCTGCGCGATCCGCACGCGGGAGTGCGGCGTCAGGCGGTCCGTCTCAGCGAGTCCCTCGGCCCGGGCGACGCGGGGTTGCGCGCAGCGGTGCTCGGCTTGGTCGATGATCCGGATGCCGCGGTGCGGCAGCAGGTGGGGTACACGCTGGGCGAATGGCCGGGGGCGGAGGCGGGCGAGGCCCTCGCGCGGTTGCTGACCCGGGAGCGCGATCGCTACGTCCGCGCGGCCGCGCTGAGTTCCGCGCTCCCGCATGCCGAGGTGGTCCTGGAGGCGCTCCACGGTGCCGGACCCGGCCAGGCCGCGCTGGTGGCGGAGATCGCCGCGGCCACCGCCAACGCCCGCGCCCTCGGCCGGCTGCTCGAGGCGGTCCCCGGTGCGCTGGCGCGCGGGGAGGAGGGCGAGGGCCTGCGGACGCTCGGCGAACTCCTGGATCTCCTGCAACGACAGGGGCAGACGCTGACGCGGCTGCACGCGGATGCCGGCGCGTCCCTGCGACCGGCGCTGGAGGCGCTCGACCCGGTGCTGGAGCGCGCGCGGAGGCTGGCGGGGGATCCGGCCGCGCCGGTCGGGACGCGGCTCGCCGCCGTCGCGCTGCTGGGGCGGGGGCGGAGTCGGCAGGCGGAGGACGGCAAGCTGCTCGCGGCGCTGCTCGACGCGCGGCAGCCACCGGAGGTGCAGCTGGCCGCGGCCCGCGCGCTGGGCGGCATCAATCGCACGCAGACGCCCGGGTTGCTGCTCGAAGGGTGGGGCGGTCACTCGCCCGCCCTGCGCGGGGTGATCCTCGGACTGCTGGCTTCCCGCCCCGCCTGGGCGCAGGTGCTCCTCGACCGGGCGGAGCGCGATGAGGCGTTCCGGGCCCAGATCGACGCCGCGCGGCGCACGGCCCTCACCCAGCACGGCAATCCGCGGATCGCGGAGCGCGCCGCGGCGGTGTTCGGGGCGGCGGACGCGGCGGGCCGGCAGCAGCTCGTCCGGGACTACCTGGCGGCCGTTGGGCCGCTGCGGCCGGACGCGCATCGCGGCGGCGAGGTGTTCGCCCAAGCGTGCAGCGCCTGTCATCGCTTCGGGCCGGTGCCGGGGCGGGCGGTCGGGCCCGACCTGGCGGTGGTGAAGGACCGCAGTCCGGAATACCTCATCAGCCACATCCTGGATCCGAACCGCGCGGTGGAGGATCGGTACCTCTTCTACACCGCCAACCTCGCCGACGGCCGGACCGCCGTGGGCATGCTCGCCGCCGAGTCTGCCGGCTCATTGACGTTGCTGGGGCTCGAGGGGGAGGAACAGGTCATCCTGCGCAGCGAATTGCGCACGCTGATCAGCTCAGGACGCTCCCTGATGCCCGAGGGGCTGGAGGCGGCGGTGGACGCGCAGGCGATGGCGGACCTCGTCGGCTTCCTGGCGGCCCCGCCGGCGGCCGGCCATCGCTGATCAGGCGAGTTCGAGGACGGCGTAGCTGCGCTTGCCCTTGCGGAGCAGCACATACCGGCCGTGCAGCACGTCGGCCTCGGAGACCGTGCGGGTGATGTCCGCGGCGCGCTGGTTGTTCACGTAGATGCCGCCGCCCTCGATGTCCTTGCGCGCCTGACCCTTCGAGGGGCACAGGCCGGCGTGGACGAGCAGATCCGCGAGGGGGGCGCCGGCGCCACCGAGGCGCGGACGGTCGAGGGCGTGCCGCGGGATCTCGGCGATGATGTCCGGGAAATCCTCGGGAGTGAGGCCGTCGAGCGGGCCGCCGAAGAGGGCGTCGCTGGCCCGGAGGGCGCCCGCCAGCCGGGTCTCGCCGTGGACGAGCCGCGTCATCTCGCGGGCGAGGGCCTTCTGGGCGGCGCGGGCGCCCGGGTTGGCCGCCAGTTCGCGCTCGAGCGCCGCGATCTCCTCGGCGCCGAGGAACGTGAGCGTCCGCAGCAGCTTGCCGACGTCCGCGTCCTCCGTGTTCACGAAGAACTGGTAGAAGCGGTAGGGGGAGGTGCGGCGCGGATCCAGCCAGACGGTGCCGGTCGCGGTCTTGCCGTACTTGGAGCCGTCGGCCTTCGTCAGCAGCGGGAAGACGAGGCCCCAGACGGTGGCGCCGAGCTTCTTCCGGGTGAGCTCCGTCCCCACGGTGATGTTGCCCCACTGGTCCGTGGCGCCGATCTGCAGCTCGCAGCCGAGGGCGTGGCGGAGGTGGTAGAAGTCGTAGCCCTGGAGCAGCATGTAGCTGAACTCCGTGTAGCTGATCCCGGCCTCGCGGTCCTCCATCCGCGAGCGGACCGAGTCCTTCGCGACCATCGAGTTGACCGAGATGTGCTTGCCGACGTCGCGCAGGAACTCGAGCAGCGTGAGGGGCCCGGTCCAGTCGTGGTTGTTGACGAGGCGGGCGGGGTTGGCGCGGACGTCGAAGTCCAGGAACTGGGTGAGCTGACCCCGGATGGCGGCGATGTTGTGCTCGACCTGTTCCGGGGTCTGCAGGTTGCGTTCGGCGGATTTGCCGGAGGGGTCGCCGACCATCCCGGTGGCGCCGCCGGCGAGGGCGATGGGGTGGTGTCCGCGCAGCTGGAAGCGGCGGAGCGCGAGCAGCGGGACGAGGTTGCCGACGTGGAGCGAGTCGGCGGTGGGGTCGAAGCCGCAGTAGAGCGTGATCGGGCCCTGGTCGAGGCGGGCGCGCAGCGCGACGGGATCGGTGCAGTCGGCGAGGAGGCCGCGCCAGCGCAGCTCATCGAGGATGTTCATGCGGGGCCGGGGAGTAAACGGAGGAGGGCCGGGCGCGCGCAAGTGCGGATTCCGCGCGCCGCGCCGGGCGCGAGAATCGATTTGCGGGGCGCCGGGGCGCCGCTCAACGTGACCTTTCCTCCCGGGACCCGTGCCCGGGTCTGTCCAAATCGCCAACCAACCTCCCTCCCATGCCCATCGCCGTCGGAACCAAGGCCCCGGATTTCACCCTCAAGACCAAGACGCCGGAAGGCCTCAAGGACGTGACCCTCAGCCACAACTTCGGCCAGAAGCAGACCGTGTTGCTCTTCGTGCCGCTGGCCTTCACCGGCGTCTGCACCCAGGAGCTCTGCGACCTCTCGAGCGGCCTTGAGCAGTACGCGGGCCTCGGCGCCGAGGTGATCGCGGTGAGCGTGGATAGCCCGTTCGCGCAGGAGGCCTGGGCCAAGGCCAGCGGGATCCGGATCACCCTGGTGAGCGACCTCAACAAGGAGGTCACCAAGGCCTACGGCGTGCTCTTCCCGATGCTCGCGGGCGTCGGTGACACCGCGGCGCGCGCGGCCTTCGTCATCGGCCGCGACGGCGTGGTGAAGTACGCCGAGCAGACGCCCACGCCGAAGGACCTGCCGAACTTCGCCGCGGTCAAGGCCGCCCTGGCCAGCTGATCCGGTTCTGCCCCGCCGCCGGGTCGCCGCCCCGGCGGCGTACCCGCATGGCCGGGTGCCCCGCGGCGGAAATTTCCGTTTCTTCATGAGCCTCCCGAATCCCTTCAACACGCTGCAGACGTTCTCCGCCAACGGCGCGTCGCACTCCTTCTACTCGTTGCCCGCCCTCGAGGCCGCCGGATTCCGGGTCTCCCGCCTGCCGGTCTCGATCCGGCTGGTGCTCGAGTCCCTCCTGCGCAACTGCGACGGCAAGCGCGTCGCCGAGGGCGCCGTCCGGGAACTCGCCAGCTGGGGCGCCAAGGCCCCGCGCACCGAGGAGATCCCCTTCGTGGTCGCGCGCATCGTGCTGCAGGATTTCACCGGCGTGCCGCTGCTGGTCGACCTCGCGGCAATGCGCTCCGCGGTCGCGCGGATGGGCCGCGACCCGAAGATCATCGAGCCGCTCGTGCCGGTCGACCTCGTGGTCGATCATTCGGTCCAGGTCGACTTTGCGGGCGCGGCCGACGCGATGCAGCGCAACCTTGAGCTGGAGTTCTCCCGCAACCGCGAGCGCTACCAGTTCCTCAAGTGGGGGATGCAGGCGTTCGACACCTTCAAGGTCGTGCCCCCGGGCATCGGCATCGTCCACCAGGTCAACCTCGAGTACCTCGCCAAGGGCGTCCTGACCGACGCGCAGGGCGTGTGCTACCCGGACACCCTGGTCGGCACCGACTCGCACACCACGATGATCAACGGCATCGGGATCGTCGGCTGGGGCGTGGGCGGCATCGAGGCCGAGGCCGGGATGCTCGGCCAGCCGGTTTACTTCCTGACGCCGGACGTCGTCGGCGTGCACCTCACCGGGGCGCTCCGCGAGGGCGTGACCGCCACCGACCTCGCGCTGACCCTCACCCAGGTGCTGCGCAAGGCGAAGGTGGTGGGCAAGTTCGTCGAGTTTTATGGTCCCGGCGCGCAGGCGCTGCCCGTGGTCGACCGCGCCACGATCGCCAACATGGCGCCGGAGTACGGCGCGACGATGGGCTTCTTCCCGATCGACGGCGAGTGCGCCGCCTATCTGCGCGCCACCGGCCGCGAGGAGGCTCAGGTTTCCCTGTATGAGGCGTACTACCGGGCCCAGGGGCTCTGGGGGATGCCCCAGCCGGGTGACATTGATTACTCCTCCGACCTCTCCCTCGACCTTTCCTCCGTGGTGCCGAGCGTGGCCGGTCCCAAGCGGCCGCAGGACCGGATCGAGTTGCCGAATCTGCAGCGGGAGTTCTTCGGCGCCTACCAGCGGCCCGTCACCGAAAACGGCTTCGGCAAGCCGCGCGCGGGCTTCGAGGAGGAGGTGCGCGTCACGACCGCCGCCGGGCGCAAGGCGCGGCTCACCAACGGCGCGGTCGTCATCGCGGCGATCACCAGCTGCACCAACACCTCCAACCCGAGCGTGATGCTCGCCGCCGGCCTGCTCGCGAAGAAGGCCGTGGAGCGCGGACTGAAGGTGAATCCGGCCGTCAAGGCCTCCCTCGCGCCCGGCTCGCGGGTCGTCACCGCGTACCTGAAGAAGACCGGGCTGCAGCGGTACCTCGACAAGCTCCGTTTCCAGACCGTCGGCTACGGCTGCACGACGTGCATCGGCAACTCCGGTCCCCTGGATCCGCAAGTGGAGGAGGCGATCGTGAAGCACGACCTGGTCACGGCTTCGGTGCTCTCGGGCAACCGCAACTTCGAGGCCCGCGTCCACCAGAACGTGAAGGCGAACTTCCTGATGTCGCCGCCGCTGGTCGTCGCCTTCGCGCTGGCCGGCCGCGTCGACCTGGATCTGAGCTGCGAGCCGCTCGGACACGACCGGGAGGGCAAGCCCGTCTACCTCGCCGACCTTTGGCCGACCTTGGCCGAGGTCCGGGACACGCTGCAGGCCGCGCTGAAGCCGGAGGTCTTCCGCCGCCTTTACCGCGACTTCGCCGCCCAGAATCCGAAGTGGAACGAGATCCCCGCCTCGACGGGCAACGTGTACGCGTTTGACCCGGCCTCCACCTACATCCAGGAGCCCCCGTTCTTCACCCAGTTCGGGATGCAGGCGGGCACCATTGCGGAAATCCGCGGAGCGCGCGCGCTCGGCATCTTCGGCGACTCGGTCACGACCGACCACATCTCGCCCGCCGGCGCCATCAAGAAGTCGTCGCCGGCCGGCCGCTTCCTGGTGGAGCACGGGGTGGCCTTCGAGGACTTCAATTCCTACGGTTCCCGCCGGGGCAACGACCGGGTGATGACCCGCGGCACCTTCGCCAACGTGCGGATCAAGAACCTGATGCTCGGGGGCAAGGAGGGCGGGAACACGCTCTTCCAGCCCACCGGCGAGGAGGTCTCCATCCACGACGCGTCCGTGCGGCACCAGCAGGCGGGCACGCCGCTGATCGTCATCGCGGGACAGGAATACGGCACCGGCTCCTCGCGGGACTGGGCCGCCAAGGGCACCAACCTGCTCGGGGTCAAGGTCGTGGTCGCGCAGAGCTTTGAGCGCATCCACCGTTCCAACCTCGTCGGGATGGGCGTGCTCCCCCTGCAGTTCAAGGAGGGAACCAGCGCGGCCAGCCTCGGGCTCGACGGCCACGAGACCTACGATGTGGTCGGGCTTTCGCCCGCGCTGCGCCCGCAACAGGACCTGATCCTGCGCATCACGCGGCGGGACGGCCGGGCTGAGGAGGTGCCGGTCCGCTGCCGGATCGATACCCCCATCGAGATCGACTACTACCAGCACGGGGGGATCCTGCCGTACGTCCTGCGGCAGATCCTCGCCCGCGGCTGAGCCTCGTGCCCGCGGCGGGCGCGCCGGGGCCCCCCCCCGCCCCCCCCCCCCCTGCCCCCACCGCCCCCCCCCGTCTTCCGGGCCGACACCACGTCGGACCCGGTGTTGGTGCGGGTTGATGGCCGGGCAACGTTTCAGAACAGTGGCTGCCTGCGCGAGTTCATCGCGCGGATGCTGGCCCAGGGCAAACCGCGGCTGGTGCTCGATTTCGCCGGCTGCGAGGGGGTTGATTCCACCTTTCTGGGCGTCCTGGCGGGTGCCGCGATCGAGATCCGGCGATCCGCACCGCATGGGAGCCTGGTGATCGTGCGCGCGGGCCCGCGGAACCTCGAGCTGATGCGGAATCTGGGCCTGCACCGCCTGCTCACGCTGGACAGCTCCGCCGGGGTGGTGGGGATGGGCAACTTCGACACGGCCCTGCAGGTCCGCCGGCAGAGCGAGGCGGAGTGCGCGCGGCTGGTCCTGGAAGCCCACGAGAACCTGGTGGCGGCCGACGAGGCGAACCGCAGCAAATTCCAGGACTTGCTGGCGATCCTGCGCGAGCGTTCCGACCAGACGCCTGGCTGACCGATCGCTCCCCGCGCCGGCCTCAGAGCACGCGGCTGGCCGGCGGGGTGAGCTGCGCGATCCGCGCCATGATGCGGTCGCTGGCCACCTGCGCGCGCTCCTTGCCGGCCCGCGGGTCATCGTAGTCGGCGGGAAGAATCGGCGCGCCGAACACCACCGACACCGGCGTGCCGAGCCGTGGCGGCCGGTCCCGACCGAAGGCCTCATGCGAGCCGAAGATCCGCACGGGCACCACGGGAACCTGCGTCTTGACCGCGATGAAGCCCACGCCGGCCTTGGCCGGCTGCAGCCTGCCGTCCGGCGTGCGGGTGCCCTCGGGAAAGAGAATCAGCCCCCGCTCTTCCCGGAGGGCGCGGAGCACGCGCTTGATGGCGCTCACGTCCTGCCCCCCGTCCCGGTCGACGGGGATGGTGCCGACGGCGTCGAGCCACCAGGAGGAGAAGCCGCCTTTCCAGAGCGTCTTGCGCGCGAAGTAGGCGATCTGGCGGGGCAACTGGCAGCCGATCATCGGCGGATCAATGAAGCTCGCGTGGTTCGCGGCCAACAGGAAGCCGCCGTGCGCCGGCACGTGCGCCAGGCCGCGCACCTCCCCGCGGAAGAACATATCGTACGAGACGCGCAGCCAGTAATGGCAGAAGCCGTAGACGGGCTGCATCGAGTGCTGGGGGAACGCCGCGCTCATTCGCCCCACTGTTCCGCGATGGTCCGGGCCAGTACTGCGACCACCTGGTCCAGACCCTGGTGGGTCGTGTCCACCGCCACTGCGCCGGGCGGACAGGCGAGGGGAGCCGCCTTGCGCGAGGAATCGAGCTGGTCGCGCAGGGCGATCGCGTCCTGCCCCCCCTCGGGGGG